>CAYOHX010000003.1:0-101504 GCA_964403875.1 uncultured Anaerolinea sp.
TGGTGATAGGGATCAGGACTGCGGGGCTCCCGAATGCTAAAGTAGCGGCGATCATGAGCTTCATGTCTGCGCCACCCATGTGGCCCAGATCCCATAGCAGCCAGATTGTAAAGATCGTCAGGCAAAGAATTGCTGCTGTGGGTTCAAAAATAGCCAAGAAAGCGGAAATGACTGCCGCAAAAGAGCGCCGTTGAGCGGGAATCGTCATCTCGGAAACCAGGCAAAGGGCTACGGTCAGGAGCGCCGGCATCCAAAGGCTACGGTAAATGGCATACGCCGCTGATCCAAGCAGCGTGGAAAGCGTCAACCAGGCAGGAACTTCGCGGGAACGCAGATCAAAGTAGGTGGCGAGGAGAAAGGCGGCGCAAAGTAGCATAGGAAGGGCCTTAAATGAAAAGGCCAGACACCACGTGCGTGGTAAATGTCTGGCCAACGATTAGATAGGATGATGAACTTATTATATCGACCTAAATGACGTTATCATAGTTTTGATCATTGTTTGATGGAAAATATCTGTAACCGGCATCCAAGTACGAATCTAAAGATTAAACCTTCTCTCGTCCATCCTCGTCTTACTCGTAGAGCTATCGAAAATTTGGAGCGAATGATGGAAATTAACGTATCGCATTTGACGAAGGACTACGGCAAGTTCCGGGCGCTGGACAATATCACCTTTCATATCCCAAGTGGAATGTTTGGCCTGCTAGGTCCCAACGGTGCGGGGAAAACCACCCTGATGCGCATTCTCACCACCCTTTTGACGCCCACATCCGGCGAGGTTCTGATCGGGGCATACAATCTTCTGCGTGATCCGGGGAAAATCCGCCAGCGGCTGGGTTATCTACCCCAAGATTTTGGCTTCTATCGCAGCCTGACCGCATTGGAGATTTTAGATTACATCGCTACGCTGAAGAACGTCCCAACCAGGCAGCGGAAGGACCAGATTCAAACGGTTCTCACGGAAGTCAATCTCCTGGCTGAAGCTCGCCGCAAGGTAGGCTCGTTTTCTGGCGGGATGCGCCAGCGTCTGGGGATTGCTCAGGCCTTGTTGGGCCAACCTGAATTAATCGTGGTCGACGAGCCCACCGCCGGTTTGGATCCTGAAGAACGCATCCGCTTCCGAAACTTGCTGGCGCGCCTGGCCGAGCGGCGAACGGTGCTGCTTTCTACCCACATTGTTGCGGATATCGAGGCCAGTTGTTCCCACGTCGCTGTACTGAATCGTGGTCGTCTGATCATCAGTGGCAGCCCGCGGGAATTGATGGAACAGGCACGTGGGATGGTCTGGCAGGCAGTCGTTCCATCGGACCGCTGGGGAGAATACGAAAAGCGTTACCCGGTGCTTGCCAGCCGATCCATAAATGGGCGCATGGAGGCGCGCTTACTTTCGGAACACCCACCTATGCCGGGCAGTCTACCAGTGGAACCAAGTCTGGAAGATGGTTACGTGGCGGTGATGCGGTCTGCTGAACGCGGACAGGCGGTGCATCATGCATGAACTTTCCATACTGAGCCGCTTTAGCAAATCATTCACTACCGAGCTGCGCCTGCTGGTTGCCCATTGGGGGTATGCCCTGCTGCATTTTGCCTGGATGGCTCTCCTGTTAGGGATGTTCTTCGGCAAGGACGGCCGCTCGGCGCAAGCGCTCTTGGAAACCACGCTTGGCCGGCTGGCAATTGGTCTGATCTCGTTAGCGGGGCTTTTCCTGGCCGGGTTGAGCGCTTCCCGCGTGCAGCGCTCCCGATTCGTAGATATGGAAGCATCCTTCCCCACCGGCTTCGAGGTCACTGCCGGGCGCTGGCTGGCGGGTGTACTGGCGCTCTGCCTGCTGCTGATCGAGCCGGTGGGAATCGCCGCGCTGCGCGGGCCGTTGTCCTCGCTTCTGGCCGGGCTGCCCTTCTTCATCGGCGAGGCTGCGCTAACCATTGCTTTTACAACGGCTTTTGCCTGGGCGCTCGTGGCCTGGTTCCAGCCAGGGCGCTGGGTCTATCCGCTGCTGGCCGCCGGGTGGCTGGCCTTCCTGCTGGGCCCATCCATCCTAACCGGTATGATCCCCTCCACCAGCCTGCTCAACTTTATGCGCCAGGGAGTCAGTTTTTACTCGGAGCTTTGGGGGCGGCTGGTATACGGCGCGCAGCCGATGTGGTTCAATCTGTTCTACACCGGGTTGCTGTTGGCGGCACTGGGATTGACCGCACTGCGCGTGCACCTGCGCCGCTTCCATCGCCCGCTGGTTTGGGTGGGGGCACTACTGCTGGTGGCACTCGCTGCGTCAGGGTTGGGTGGAGCGCGCTACATTGGTACGATACAGGCCGTGCAGGCTGCTGGGTCAAAAGGAGCGGCAGTTAGTGCGTCCGCGCCGTTCACAGTTGAAGCGTACGATATTACTATGGATTTAAATAGCTCAGTCCTGTCGCGATTTGTGGTAGAACTGGCAGCACACAACACCTCGGAAGCGACACTAGAAGAACTGATTTTTATCCTGAACCCTGCTCTGACGATCACTGATGCTGGTGTTGTGCAAGAAGGCGAGTTGGTGCGCGTACGGTTGGAAGTTCCGCTCGCGCCGGACGCAAACACGAAGGTCACCCTTCACTACCAGGGAGCGCCCCGCATTGAGGTTCTCGAAGAGGGCGTAGTTGAAGCCACCAATTTTATTGACCTGCGCGGAGTGCGCCTGACTCCACAGGCCGCCTGGTATCCTGTTCCCAATGGACGATCTTCCGCGCCCGGCTTACATAACCCAGCGAAAATGCAGATTCGTGTTTTAAACCCGGGAAACTTGCGCTTTGGTGCAAACCTGCCGCCGGTAGGGGAAAATACGTTTGCCGCCGAAGGCGTGCAGTGGGTCTTCCTGGCCGGTTCGCCGCACCTGGTGCTGGAGCAGATTGGGGAAAACGTCTTGGTTACTTCGCAGACCGAGCTGCCCCGGGCGCGCCAACTTTTGGACGATTTCGCCCGGCCCCTGCCTATGTTTACCCGTTTCTTCCCCGACGTGCCACTACGCGGGCTGGTGCTGATGGTCTTGGGCGAGGAGAGCGGACTGCCGGAAGGTACACCGCCCAGCGTTGACTACCCGGTCGTGGTGCTGCCCGCCTACCGGTTGAGCGCGGTTCCCTACGAAGCACTCAACGTTGGGCAGTTGCACACGATTGTGGAAGCATTGATGACGGATGTGTGGCGATTAGGCGGCGGGCCGCTCGACCCACGCGAGGGGCCCGTGAGCGGCTTGCAGATGGCCTTTGACCAGTCGGTGACCTTCCTGACCAAGTACCTTTGGAACGAGGGAGATGGCGCATCCATGCAGGCAGATTTTCAGTCGTTATTTGGCCCATCCACCAAAAATACCGATAGCACTTACCAGGCGTTATTGGATATTTATTCTGCCCAGGGGGACGCTGGCGTGATACGCGCACTGGCGCAAATGCGCGTACGTGGCGCGGAGCTGCGCGACATGCCCTACGACGCACTGGCCGGTTGGGTGCGCCAGGCGGCACAAGCGGAGGCGCCATGAAGCTCGCGTTGTGGTACGAAGCGAAGCTGGCGCTGGGCTGGTCAGCGCTCCTACCCGCGCTGGGGTTGCCCATCTACGCTGCGCTCACCCGCTGGCTGTTCATGACGGCCCCCTCCGCCGCATCCACGGAGATGGTAAGGCATACTTTCGTCATTCTCCTGCCGCTCGTCTCGGCTCTCTCCGCTGCGCACCTGATGACGATTGAGCAGGAAGAGGGCATTGTTGAGCTGCGTGCATCCTACCCCGAACACCCCGCGCGGCTGCCGCTGATACGCGGAATGATCGCGCTTGGCCTACTTTTTACCAACGGGCTGGTCGGGCTACTAGCCTTCCGCCTGATCTGGGGGCCCCTAGACGCCGTCGCGGGGCTGTCTGCCTTGCCGTCCGCCCTCTTTCTTACCGGACTGTCACTACTGGCAGGCCGGCTGACACGTTCCTATTGGGTCGCGGCGGGGCTGGCACTGGTCTACTGGTTCTTCGAACTGCAAACCCGCGGACAGATCACCCAGGCGCTGTTCTTGTTCAATCCTGTCTGGCCGAAAGCAGGAATATCCCCGGCACTGAACCAGGCGCTGGTGTCTGGAGTAGGGTTGATTTTCTTTTTGCTCAACGTGCTTGCGGATGGTTTACTGGGCGAATGGCGCGCGAGGCGAGGCACCTTTGGAGCGGGATGAGGCACTCTATCAACGTGTGCTCTCTGGCGACAGTTTGGCGCTCGCCAGTCTGGCCGAGCGCTACTACACGCCGCTCCTGGCCTTCCTCACCCGCATGACCGGACAGCTACAAACGGCTGAAGACCTGGTGCAAGAAAGTTTTATTCGCATGATCAAGTACCACGGTCCTGCGCCGTTAAATTTCCGTCCATGGATTTACCGGATTGCGCATAACCTGGCACGCGACCACTTCCGTTCCTCGATAGTGCGCCGGGAGGTTGCACCTGATCTCGATGAAGCGACTGAAGAAGGTTTATTGGATGAAACACAAGATGCCGAACGTATGGCAATCCAGGCAGAGTACCACTCGCAAGTCGCTGCGCTCTTACAACGCCTGCCGTCCACCCAGCGTGAAGTGCTTGTGCTACGCTTCTATCACGATTTATCCTTGGAGGAAATTGGCGAAATCACCGATGCCCCCATTGGCACGGTTAAAAGCCGTCTGTTCCATGGATTACGACACGCCAGGCAGTTATTGGAGCTCGATGAGGTAAAACAAAATGACCGAAAATGATCGCCGGTTGACTGAGGGTCTGGACGAAGCGCAGCGCCAGGAACTGGGTGATCTGCGCAAGCTAGCGCTGTTTCTTGAAAGCGATGTGCTTCCCAATCTTGAAGCACAGCAACGTACCCGACTGCTGGCCACGCTCACGCCATATCTACCTGGATCGGTCGCCACACGATTACCAGGGTTGAAAACCTGGCTTCGTCTGGCCCAAAGCCAGTTGGTCTTGTTTGAAACGTCGTTTTGGCTCGCTGGATTATTTGTTTTGCTCGTCGGACTATTCATCATTATTTTGGATGGGCGGGAATTGCTGCCGTTGGCCCTCTTGTTGCTAAGCCCGCTCCTGGCGGCCGCCGGCGTCGCTTATGCCTTTCGCCCTGAAACCCGCACTCTGGGTGAGCTAGAACGCCTCACCGCTACCGGCCCGTTGGAACTGTTCTACACGCGCCTGGCGCTGGTGTTGGGTTTTAACTTGCTCGTTGCGCTAGGACTGCTTACACTGATCTGGTTAGAAGGGCCACAGGTAGCGCTTTGGCGGATGACGCTCACCTGGTTGGGGCCACTGCTGACTTTGACCGGACTAGCGCTTTATGCGACGATCCGCTGGGGTGTGTTGATTGGGACCATTCTACCGTTGGGGCTATGGGGTAGCTTGGTCATATTAGGATTGCGAGAAGCTCTACTGCATACTACTGATGGAATAACAGTTTCCGCCTGGCTGCTCTCAAGGATTAGCTCTTCCATGCCGATTCTGATTGGCGCTACATTGGCAGCTATTCTGGGCCTAGGACTATTTTTCATTGCCGGGAAAGCGGTTAGTGGTGAGCGGCCATTATGGAATTGATGCTTCAAGGTATAACGAAATTGTATGGTCCTCGGGCGGCGTTGCAAAATGTTTCCCTCCACGTAGCGCCAGGTATCATCGCTGTGATGGGACCGAATGGTTCGGGGAAGACAACGCTGCTGCGTTGCCTGGGATCTCTCGTGCAACCGGATCAAGGTCAGCTTTGGTTCAATGGCTGGGATTACCGAAAGAATGTGTCAGCGTTGCGTAGACGTGTTGGATACCTGCCGCAAGAGTTGGATCTGCCTGTTCATCTGACACCCCGACGGTTGCTGACATACCTTGCCACATTGAAGAATGCCACGGCAGACGATCCAGTCGATCGGTTGCTCGAAGCCCTGAGTTTGGAAAAAATTGCTGACATTCCTTTCTCTAAGCTATCGAGTGGGCAAACACGCCTGGTTGGAATCGCTCAGGCTTTCCTGGGCCAGCCAGACCTGCTCTTACTGGACGAGCTAACCCGTGGTCTGGACGTTGAGGAACGAGCAAAGGTATTTGCTCTCATACGAAAGCCGGCTCCTGGGCGGCTACTCTTGTATAGCACTCATCACCCGACCGACGCCGAACGGCTAGCAGACGGGATTATTATTTTGCGTAAGGGAGAGGTGATCTTCTCCGGAGAAGTAGGTAAGCTTTATCAAAAAGCACAGGCAGTACCGCATTTCATCGATACTTCTGATCAGGGAAGCGATCAAGAGAGCGAAGCGATTGACCGGCAAGACGGTGCGATCCGAGAAATGGAACCTCAATCGATTCATCTGAGCAAGTCATATTTCCAAAATACACCCCTTGAATTAACAATTGAGGAGGCGTATTTAAGATTGTTGCGAGAACCGTATAATGTAAGAAACTGTTAAGGATTGAAGATTGCCGGTAGATAAATGCTCGAAACAGGGGAACTTAATGGAGCGCATTGTGAAGTCCGTTTTAAAAGAAGAGCAGGCGCAATCTTATATACAAACGTATTGAATAGTTTTTGTGCTACCAGAGTTAAGGCAGCAACTTTGCTAGGGCAAGCATTTATGTCCGGTTTTTAGATGAAAACACCTTGAATATCCATTTACTCTCTTGTATAATAATGTCAACAGTACCCACCACGCCTCTGCCATTGGCATGCGGACCGAGGTGGGTCATTTTTTTCCTTGGCGGTAAATATTATGACAATCAAGCCAGCCCTCTCCGTCATTGAGCAAATTCGGCTATTAGAAACGCGCGGGATGGTCATTCCTGATACTCAGGCAGCAGAAGCGTTTTTGTTACGGAACAATTATTACCGTCTCAATATTTACTTTCATAAATGTATGCAGACGGAAAATCAGTTTGAGCCCGGACTCGCGTTCGAGGATGTTGCTGCTGCTTATCAGTTTGATCGTTGGCTTAGACACCAATTATTGATTCTGCTAGAGTCAATTGAAATCCATATCAAAACCAGAATCGCTTATTATCTTGCCCGAACTTATGGATCTGATTGTTTTTACAAAATTGGGTGCTTTAAGGAGGCAAACGATTTCAGCCGAGTCGTCAGAGATTTTGAAAACGAAAGAAACAGAAACTATCAGGATCCTGTTGTCATTCACCATGAAACGGTTTACAGCGGTAAGTATCCAGTTTGGGTGATTATTGAATTCTTATCGTTCAAAGGCACTTCAAATTTGTATGGTTGTTTGCACGAGAGGGATAAAAAGCGAATTGCTCAGGATGCTTACGGAATCAATGAGAATTTTCTGGGGCAATGGATTCACGTATTAAGTGTCTTGAGAAATATCTGTGCTCACTACGGTTACTTGTTTCGAAGAGAGTTCTCGGTCCGCCCACGTCTATTTCGTGAATTCGGATGGGACACAAGTAATAATGGCAGTTTGTTTGCTATAAACTTTGTACTTCGTCGACTATCGGAAAAATCAAGTTGGACTGATTTTACAAGCTTGCTTTATGAAAGAGCTTCTGAACTGAAAAGATTTTCCCTGGCAGATTATGGCTTTCCAGCAGATTGGCGTCGATATTTGACCTAGTTTTTCTCCACAGTTTTGTCTGCGAGGCGTTACAACCCTTATTGTTAGGTCGTGATAAACGAGCACCTTTTCTCAAGGTGCTCGTCGCCCAAATAGCCTTGGACGATAAGATTTTGCCTGAAACGGCGAAAAATGCCGCCTTTTAGCCCTGTTATCCCCCTAAAAACTCGACACAAAATACTTTGGAGTTTCACTTATCTCCCCTTTGTTCTTTAATGTATCCTGGGATTTGTTGGTATCTTATAATTACCGTATGTCTTTTCCAGTTTTGACGACCAAGTTGTTTATTCCCCCTGGCCGCAACAAAGTTGTTCTTCGACAACACCTCATTGAGCGCCTAAACGATGGCCTGTGCCGGGATAAAGATCAAAACCGCAAGCTGACCCTCATCTCAGCCCCGGCAGGCTTTGGAAAAACGAACCTGGTCGGCGAGTGGGTCAGGCAGTGTGAAACGCCAGCCGCGTGGCTTTCATTGGACGAAGAAGATAATGATCCCATCCGCTTTCTGACCTACCTTGTCGCCGCTCTACAAACGATCGATCAGCATTTGGGGGATAGCGTGTTGGGAATGCTGCAATCCCCGCAGCAACCAGCGGTTGACCTGGTTCTGACAGCCTTGTTCAATGAAATTGCCGCCTACCCAGGTGATTTCATGCTCGTCCTCGACGACTACCATGTGATCGATTCCAAACCGGTTGACCATGCGGTTACCTTTATCCTCGATCACCTGCCACCTCAAATGCACCTGGTCGTCACCACCCGCGAGGATCCACACTTCTCCCTGGCCCGCTTCCGGGCTAGTGGCCAATTGACGGAACTGCGCGCCGCCGACCTGCGCTTTACGTCCGCTGAGGCTGCCGCTTTTCTCAATCAGGTGATGGGTCTGAACCTCTCTGCGAATGACATCGCGGTTCTGGAAACCCGGACCGAAGGCTGGATTGCCGGCTTGCAGCTGGCAGCCATATCCATGATGGGGCACAAAGACACGGCGGGATTCATCCAGTCGTTTTCTGGAAGCAATCGCTTTGTGATGGACTACCTGGCTGAAGAAGTACTACACCAGCAGCCAGCCAGCGTTCAAAACTTCTTGCTGAACACCGCTGTCCTTGACCGTCTATGCGGTTCCCTTTGCGATGATGTTCTCCTCAATCCCTCCGGTTCAGGACAAGAAACGCTGGAATATCTCGAACGAGTAAACCTGTTCATCGTCCCGCTGGACAGCGAACGGCGCTGGTACAGGTATCACCATCTCTTTGCGGATATCCTGCGGCAGCTTTTTCATCAAAGATCAGCATCACCCACAGCAGAAAATCGAGAAAAAGAACTGCATATCCGCGCTAGTCAGTGGTTCGAGGATCATGGCTTGCAGGTCGAAGCCTTTCGGCATGCCGCGGCTGCCCAGGATATCGATCGTGCCGAGCGATTGATTGATGGGAAAGGCATTCCGCTTCATTTCAGCGGCGGGGTGACTCCCTTGCTGGATTGGTTGGAGTCTCTGGAAATAGAAGTGTTGAATTCCAGGCCATCGTTGTGGTGGAGGCATGCGGCGCTGCTGCTGATCGCCGGTCGAACGGATGGCGTGGAAGAGAAACTGCAAAGTGCCGAATCCGCTTTGGATGCCATCCTGCAAGGCACAGCACCGGACGACAAAGCCCGCAACCTCATCGGGCAAATTGCGGCTGCCAGGGCTACTCTGGCGCTCACTCGTTATGATGCGCAGGCGATGTTGGCTCAATCGCAGCGTGCACTGGCACATCTAAGCGCAGGCAGTCTGTTTACCCGTGCAAACGCGTATTGGACGATGGGATATGCCTGTGTTCTTCAGGGAGACCGCATCCAGGCGCGCCAGGCATTGCTGGAATCGATTTCGTTGAGCAAGCAATCCGGCGCAGTATTCACGCTTATTCTGTCGTCGATTGGTTTGGGCAACGTTCAGGAAGCGGACAACCAGCTTCACCAGGCCGCCGAGACCTACCAACATGTTTTGCGGCTGGCCGGTGAGCACCCCCAGCAAATTATTCATGAAGCACACTTGGGTTTGGCGCGGATCCACTACGAGTGGAACGATCTGGATGCCGCAGAACGGCATGCGCACCAGAGCATCCGATTAGCCCGGCAGTATGATGTCCAGGTAATTGACCGCTTCATACTTTGCGAGGTGTTTCTGGCCCGCTTGAAGCTCGCGCAGGGAGACCTGGAAGGCTGTGAGGAAATTCTTGAGCAGGTAGAGAGGTCAGCTAACCAGCCATCCTTTACGCATCGCCTGCCAGAGATTGCCGCCGAACGGGTGCGGCTGCTGCTGCAAAAGCGCAGCCTGCCAGCGGCTGAAAAACTGGCGAACCTGTACCAACTTCCCCTCAGCCAGGCCAGGGTATGCCTGGCGCAAGGGAATTTTGCTTTGGCACGAGCGTTGCTTGAATCCTATCTCCAACAGGTCGAGGCAAAAGGCTGGCATGCTGAACGGCTCAAGGGATTGGTCCTTCTAGCGCTGGCTTATCATGCGAGCAATGAAAAGGATGGGGCCATGCAGGTACTGGGTCAAGCACTTGCACTGGCTGAGCAGGGCGGGTTCATCAGGATCTTTGTTGATGAAGGGCTGCCGATGAAGCAGTGTTTGGCGGATGCGGCGGTTCTGGGGATCATGCCGGACTATCTCGCCAAGTTACGATCTGCTTTTGGTGCAGAACAAAGAAAGATTGAAAACCAATCTCACCGGTCTCATCTTTCGTCCCTGATCGAGCCTGAGGCTCAACCAGCATTCTCTCTGCTGGTTGAGCCATTGAGCCAACGCGAGCTGGAAATCCTGCGGCTCATTGCCCAGGGGCTCTCAAACCGGGAGATCAGCGAGCGGCTTTTCCTTGCCCTGATTACGATAAAAGTGCACAATCAAAAAATCTTTGGCAAGTTACAGGCCAGGAACCGGACCGAAGCCGTCGCCCGGGCGCGCGATCTGGGCCTTTTGTGACCCATCGATCGTTGGTCGGCGAAACCCGGATGAAATCATTCGCTCTCCAGCCGCAGATTGGGCTACGCCCGTCCCGGTAAATTCAAGACTATACCCCCCACTATACTTTCGTATCTATCAATCAACACCCCATCATGGATATACTCCCTGTACATTGGGAATGTGGCACAGTCTTTCGTAAACGGCCATCCCAGGTACAGGAAATGACCATTACACGCGAACCAAAGAAGCATTCGGGACAACCTACCGTCTATCAGATCAGGATCGAAGGCCAGCTGAGTCCAGATTGGTCCGACTGGCTTGAAGGACTGACCATCACCCTGGCAGACAACGGAGATACCCTTTTCACCGGCCCCGTCGTTGACCAGGCCGCGCTGTTTGGGCTGCTAAAAAAAGTGCGCGATTTAGGAATCCCGCTGGTTTCGGTCAACCCCGCCGCATCTGCAATGACGGACGGTTCGGAAGGCGAAGGGTAATGCGGGACCGGCTTTTGGGAGATGATCGTGAGCGCAGGTCGACAGGTCAATCGTTAAACTCGAGGAGATGATTGCATGGCAACGGGTACCGGTAACACATCTTCACTTGTCGTTTCAAGAGTCGCCGGGGTCACGTTTCTTTTCTACATTATCGCCGGCATCACCAGTATGGTGCTTGGCAGCCAGGCGCAGGCAGCCGGCTTGCTGTTGCTGCTGCAATCCTTTTCGGCGCTTGTCCTTGGGGTAACCCTCTACACCCTCACGCGTGGGCAGGGACCCGTTCTCGCCTTGTTTGCTCTCACCTGTCGGGTTGCGGAAGCCATTCAATATGGGGAGAGCGCGATCTACTTTACCGTGGGCAGCCTCATCTTCTCGTGGCTGCTCCTGCGCGGGCGGTTGATTCCTGTCATGCTGGCATGGCTTGGCGTGATTGCTTCAGCCCTGCTGGTCATCATCCAGCCCCTGCAGCTGGTTGGATGGTTTGGCGGATCCATGTCCTGGGCGTCATCCATTACCTGGCTGGTGTGGCTGCCCATGCTGATCTTTGAGGTGGTTCTGGCGCTGTGGCTCATCGTCAAGAGGATCCAACTCGAACCGCTGGACCAAAGCGTTCTCGAACCGGCTTGATTCCCCCCACATCCCTGGGATCTGGCTTCGTTTGCCAGCCAGTTCCCGGGTATCTGTGCGGGACGGATAGTAACCATTTTCACCCTATGGAGGTAAGGAATGAACCAAAACGATTTTTTGATTGAGGCGGATGAATTGCTGCGGAAAATCGGCGATGAAAATATTCGCATCTACGATGCGTCGATGAGTGATGCTGCCTACCGGCAAGAACACATCCCGGGCGCAGCCTTTTTTGATCACAATCGTTTCACAGATCCTATAAGCCCCTATATGAGCACTCTCCTGCCTGACGATGCGCTGATCGAGGAAATTGGGGATATCGGCATATCCAACGATGTGGAAGTCATCCTTTACGCGTGCGGAATGCTGCCTTATGCAGTCCGCGCCTGGTGGGTTCTCCATTATGCGGGTCACAAAAATGTGCGTGTCCTGAACGGGGGAATGGATGCGTGGAAAAAGGCGGGAGGGATGACCGAGTCCCATGTCCGGCAGTATCAGCCGTCCATCTTTCAAGGGCAGACTGATCCGACCCTGTTTGCCAGCAAGGAAGAAGTTCTTGCCGCCATTGATGAACCCGATGTGGCGACGGTTGATGTATTACCGCTGGTCAGCTACGAGGGCGCTCACATTCCTGGCTCCATCTGCCTGCCCTGCCTCGACTTAATGAGCACGATGGACTATTTTCTCCCGTTGGATCAGATTGCAACCCGCTTGAGCGAAGTATCCACGCACAAACGCATCATCACCTACTGTGGTGGTGGGATCGCCGCCGCGGTGAATGCCATGGCGCATCTCATGGTCGGTCACAAGAATATCGCCGTGTACAGCGGCTCGTTGTATGAATGGCTGGGTGAAGAAATGCCGGTGATTGGATCAGGCGATTGGGAAATCTGGAAGCTAAAATGACACCTTCAAACGCCGAATGTTAGCCTGTTCATGGCAGCGCAATGGGCTGTGTCCATCTGCTCCACCAATCCCACCTTGAAGGGTAACCCATGAAAACCCAAGTCCGCGAAACATCGCCGCTGGTCTATGCGCGCGCTGCCGGGTTGTTATATTTACTCGTAATCACCGCGGGGATCATCTCACAGATCTTCATCAGCGGGAAGATCATCATCGCGGGAGATGCCGCCACCACTGCCGCGAATATGGTAAACCACAGCTTATTGTACCAGTTGGGTTTTACCATTAACCTCATCGAAATGGCTTCGCAGATCGCCATGATGGTCCTGATGTATATTTTGCTGAAACCGGCAAGCAGGAGCGTCGCTTTGCTGGCGCTGTCTTTTGGATTGGTGGGTGTGTGATCAAGACGTTGAGCCGCCTGTTTTATCTCATCCCTCTGCTCGTCATTGGAGATGCCAGCTACGCAGGCGTGTTTGGCGTCGAACAGTCGCAGGCGCTGGCGTCTTTATTGCTCATGGTGAATGACCGGGCCGCCGGCATGGCGCTCGCGTTTTTTGGATTTTCCACGCTCCTGAACGGCATTTTGATCTTTCGGTCCACCTTCCTGCCGCGTGGCCTGAGGATATTGTCGATGGTGGGAGGTTTGGGGTGGCTGTGCTATCTGTATCCCCCGCTTGGATACGCACTGTTTCCTTACACTATGACCATCGGCATCAGAGGTAACGCCGCTTTCGGTAGAAAAATACCTGAAGCAGCTCCCCAAAGACAAGCGGATTCTGGTCGTGTGCTCAGGTGAAGGGCTATCGCGGATGATCTCCTATTACCTCAAGGCTAAAGGCTTTTCGCGCATTACCAACCTGCACGACGGGCTGGACGCCTGTCACAAGCGTCGCGGCGATTTGTACCAAAAATACGCCGGCTAAAACATTGCCGTGCTACAACCCGACCTGTAGCAGATACTGCACCGAGAATCGCTTCTTTCACGCGTTCACGCTCCGCGGCCTGCGGCGAGACTCCTGTCTCCACATCCAGGACTGGGCGCGTTCGTGTTCCAAATGAGATGCCCTCGTGGAGCGTGAGAACGAAAAACCTTATTTACTCGTATCTTCCTTCAGCGTGATGGTCTGACCGGAGGAATGGTGGCTTTCCGTATGTCCAGCGTGATCATGCCCCATGAAACGCATCATCATGAAATGGGACAGGGGGCAGACCAGGATCATCAAGCCAAGAAAAACCGTACTGAACGATACACCAAACGCGAAAACTGCTACAACTGCACCAATCCCGATCAGGCTACAAGCGACCATTAAGACTTTATGCATTTTTGACATAGAAACACTCCCGGTTGGAAAATTCGTGTTCCTATATCCTATCTGAAGGCGTTTTCACTGTCATCCGCCAGTTGGCTCGCATTTTACGCGCATTTCTGCTTATCAAAAACAGCAGTTCAACTGTTATAGGCAAAAATACTTGTTGGTGTTCAAGCTGTTGTGCGCTTTCTCCTGACGTATGCTGTTCCTATACTGGGAACAGAGTTGTCGAAGTTCAAAAGCAATCGAATTCGGTAAAGCAACATGAAAAAGGATCCTCATGATTAACATTACCATCGACCCAATTCTTTTCTCGATTGGTCATTTCCAAATACGTTGGTACAGCCTCATTGTAATGACAGCAGTAGCCATTGGTTACTGGTTCGTTTCCCGCGAAGCAGATCGGAAAGGGCTCTCGAAGGAAGCGATTTCTGACCTGGCCGTTTGGGTCATTCTCGGTGGTTTGATCGGCGCGCGTTTATTCCACGTCATTGACCATTGGCCGGACATCTTCTCAAAAGATCCTATCCGCATTTTTGCCGTCTGGGAAGGTGGTTTGGCAATATGGGGTGCAATCGTAGGCGGCCTGGTACCGCTGGGATTGTTTGCCTGGCGTAAGAACTGGAATGTGGCCCGGCTTCTGGATGCCTTTGCGCCCGGGGTCGTTATCGGTCAGGCAGTTGGACGGTTCGCCTGCATTATCACGGGCGACTCTGTCGGAAAACCAACCAGCGGACCGTTTGGGCTGGCATATAGCAACCCAGAAGCCATGGTCCCGCAGCTTGGCGTTTACTACACGCCCACTCCCATCTACGAGATCCTACTCAACAGCGCGATTTTCGTGATCTTGTGGCGACTTCGTAGGCGTTCGTTACCCGACGGCGCACTGTTCCTGGCTTACCTTTCGCTGTATTCTACCGGCCGTTTCTTCATTACATTCATGAGCAGCTACCGAGAATTTGCGTTTGGCCTCAACCAGGCACAAATCGTGAGCCTGATCGGCCTGCTGATCGCGCTTCCGCTGATCCTCCGAATGGCATTGGCCTACAAAACCGTACGTTCATAAACGATAAACGATACAACGTGTGGAGTCACTGGTTTTTCCCGTTGTGCCGCTCCATGTGTGTGGCGGGAAAAAACTAACTCACCAAAACGAGAAAACATGATCGGGGAACCGAAAAAAATGCGGCGAAAATCCGAGTGCAAACGATCCATTCCTATCGAAAATCTTGCTGATCCTGCAGATAGGGTAAACCTTGAAGCAGTCCTGAAAACTCTACCAGGTGTCTCCAACGCCGTGGTTGATGTGGGTGCGGGCAAAGTCAACCTTACTTATGACGCCAACCAAGTCGATCTGGTTGAAATCACCAACGCAATTGTAGGAGCGGGTTTTCGCGTTCCAACAGAGCAGATTATGCTACGCGTAAAGGGCATGAGCTGTCTCTCTTGCGTCGGACACGTAAAGGGCGCGTTGGAAGATCTACCCGGCGTGTTGAGCGCTTCCGTGGAACTGGCGCAGGGGAACGCCAAAGTAGTCTTTGTATCAGGGCTTGTCAGCCAGGCAGAAATGATCCAGGCAGTTGAACACGTGGGCTATCTTGCTCTGCTGGAAGGAGTAGTAGATCACCTGGGCACAGACTCCAAACCCGAAGACGTCGACCCCCAACAGCCGCCCATGCGCACCGGTCGGTTTGAAAGGATTCGCCGGATGTTCATGGAGCTTCGACGATGACCGAAGATACGTTTTCATCTCAACACGCAACAGCACGTCACACGTCTGTTGAAGCCAACCGTTGGGTGTATCGCCTTTCCTGTTCCTGGTTACCCGTTTTCACCCTGTTGTTTGGTATCTACGTTGGGCTTCCGTTTCTAGCGCCTGTTTTTATGGCTCTTGGCCTTGAGTTTCCCGCCCGCGCAATTTACACGATCTACTCGTACCTCTGCCACCAGCTTCCCCAACGTTCATTCTTTTTATTCGGGCCGCAGCTCACGTATTCGCTTGCCGAAATCACTACTGCTGGGGGAAACGTAGCGAATCTCCTGCAACTGCGCGAGTTTATCGGATCCCAAGCAATGGGGTGGAAGGTTGCCTGGTCCGACCGGATGGTTTCGATGTATTCCAGCATCCTGGTTTTTGCCTGGGTTTGGTATCCGCTGCGCAAGCATATCCGGCAGCTTCACTGGAAAGGGTTTGCGTTGTTGCTGCTGCCCATGGCAATCGACGGATTCACGCATATGGTTAGTGATTTTTCTGGAATTAGCCAGGGATTTCGTTATAACAATCACTGGCTTGCTGCTTTGACAAACAATGCGCTCCCCAACACCTTTTACTTGGGCGATGGTTGGGGGTCATTCAACGCATTGATGCGTCTTTTTACCGGGATCTCGTTTGGATTAGGCGTGGTCTGGTTCGGCTTTCCCTACCTGGACGCATACTTCCAGGAAATGCGAGAGCGTATTCAAGAGAAATTTGTCCAGGCTGGTCATACACTCTAAAGTCGTTGGACGTCGTTTGGTAAAAAGTGACGTTGCAACTCCCTGTGGTTGCAACGTCACTTTTATATATCAGATGAAGAAACTGCTTTTATCGAAAGCGTTCTTTTTGCTCGTTTAGATGACCCACAGAAGCATAATTGCACCTAAGGCAACCATCACGATTCCATACCATAAGCGAATTCTTCGTGCGTGCTCCCGTTCCCAACTGGCCCACCGTTTGGCAACCATCCGGTTACCCAATCCAAGCAGGATTACTACCAGCGGCAGTACGAAGATCAGGTTGTAGAGGAACAGATATACCAGGCCCCACGAGTAGGTCGTTTTGGCATTGAGTAGCGTAATGATGGACACGTAAATACCACCTGAGCACGGGAACGTGCATAAACCAACCAGAAATCCAGCCATGACAGTGGTCGGGAAAGTGGCCTGTTTGATCAGTTGCTGCGTGCGCTCTCCCGCAAAGGAAGGCATATGCAGTTTAATCGGGAAGCGAGGGAAGAAGAACTCGAGGAGGTTGATGACGCCCAGGGCAATCAACAGCCAGGAACCTGCCCGAGCCACGAAATGCGGATCGTCTGATAACCGCACAGCGCGAAGCAGCCCTAAACCAATTCCAAAGTAGACGATGAAAATCATTGCAATATAGACCAGGCCTAACTGCAAAATCCGCCCCCTGGATTGGCGCAGCGTAAAGAGGAATGCAATCAACAGCAGGATGACCGCAAAGGCACATGGGTTCACCGAATCAACCAGACTGGTGATGATCACAGCCGGGAGCAACTCTCGCAGGTTTGCCAGTCCAACGGGTAGCGCGCCGCCCGCGCCTTTGACAGATCCCAACGCCGTTTCAAACGGAGTCTCAATCGAATACGTCTGAACTTCCCCCTGCCAGGCCCAAAGCTTGTACTCTGTTGGTTCACCATGCATCTTGGGCTGCCAGAGTACCAGCTTTTCGGGTAACTGTGGCGACTTTAGGGCTGCTTCGATTAAGTTTGCCGGAACGTGCCCAAGAACGACAAGCGTTCCTTTTGGGGTTGGAATAAATGCATACAGGGAATCAGCAATCGAGCGCGGCATCCCGATTCCATCAATCATATTCGACATACGTTTGCGTTCGGACGGGATGGTGTAATCGTGTATTTCACTCGTAGCGGATATTCCACTATTTTTCAGCGAAGGAAGCAAGACGTCTTCGGTATAGGGCCAACAATCGGCGCAGCCGGCAGAAAAGAAGACGTGGACAACATCTGCCGGCGCTTGTACTTGTGCCTGCACCGGAATGGTCACACTGGATAGTACGATCAAGAGGATGATCGTAAGGCAAATTCGTTTCAATGTCGCTCCTATGGGGTAAGTAGATTCCAGGTAAAGGTTCGTTCGGGTACGTCGACGTCACGGAGGGTTAATGTCAAAAATTGCGCCCCCTTCAAAATGGGTTCCCCATCCAGCGTGGCCGGAAACGAGAGCACACCAGATACGTGATGTCCCCCCATTGGAGCATCCCACGATACTGGCTGGACAATTTTCCCAGTGTCGGTGGTCAAAGTTGCTAATCCGGCCAAATCCATACTAAGGTCTACAGAATGCGTATCCAGGGTGACGTCGAACTTCAAGGATTCTTCGGATTTAAGTTCATCCAGAGGCACTACCACAACAGTGACATTCCCCTGAGCATCCTCGAGTGCCTTAAGCGCGCTCGCCTGCGCGTTTTCTGATGACTGTGTAGGCTCCGTTTTGGATTCTGGAGAGTCCGTTCCCACCCCATTTTCACCCGACGCACCGGTTGCTGCGCCTAGTGGTTGATCCGTAGGAGGAGAGAGAGGCTGGTTGCTTGAAGCCGAGAACGAAGAACAGGCCGCCAGGAACACTGGCAAAAGCAGGAGAATACATAAGATACGTTTCGTATATGGTTTCATTTTTCCTCGACAATGAATTGAGGAACAGCGATAGAAAGAAATGCCTTCTTTCGCGCCTGATAGATCGTGACGGCGATAACGCTGATCCCAATACTGTTGGTGATCAACCCGGCAATCATAAAAGCGGTCTGGTACTTCGCCAGGAATGTTGCAGCCGCAGTTAGCCCAAGAATGGGCAGAACGTCCGCTACATGGTGGGCGCAACAAGCCACCATTGCTACCGTAGAAGTTGTGCCTCCCGCCCCCATACTTGCTGCAGGTGCAGTAGACGTCCTCACGGCACTCGAAGCAATGGGCATATACAGCCGCAGTTTCAGCACACTATACAACCCCGCCTGTACTCCAAAACCAAGCAGGATCGGAATCACGAGGCGGCGGTCTTCCCAAAACAAATTCAACGCATGTTCAGGTGACTCTGCCCAAGAAACAATGCCAAAATATACCGCCGCCAGAAACGCTACGCCAAGAATTCCCACACCAATGGGGATCAAATATCGTAATCGGGTACGCATGGTAACCATCCTTCGCCAGAAAGTTGCCCGGAATACACCTTATGGTACTTCGCCCAATTGAGCTTGTCATGCGCCATGGTACGCAAATTAGGGTAGGCAAATTTGCTCGTTATCATTTCAGCCGTCTGGCGCTTCGAGATATGGACTGCGGATGGTACAGTGGTTACAGGTAAGCCAAATCACATTTCCTACTTATGATTCCCGAAATCCAACATTAGGAGTTCTAACCGATGCACGATCCATGCTGTAACGTTCCCGAACTAAACAAACAAGCAACCGCTGAAGAGCGAGGCATTGATAACATTGTGTACTTGCAGATCCATGGGATCAACTGTCGCAATTGCGCAAACCGGGTTCGGAACGCTCTACTTTCAACCTATGGCGTCACGACAGTGATTATCGAGCCGGTGGGGGGCCTGGCGGAAGTGCGGTTCCATCCTGCTTTGACGTCCACCGAAACGCTAAAAAACGCTGTGCGTTCCGCAGGCGGCGATGGAGTACACGAGTACAGCGCCCAGGTGTTGCGGCAAGAATAAGGCAAGTTTGTTCCGAACCGTAAATCAAGCAGGCGGAAGAAGCATATTCCGCCTGCTTGACTGGTGTTAAGGGCATGAAGCTTTGTATCCTGGAACTTTCCGGGAACGGTAAGGAATGCTACGGAAACTTTGTATACGAATCTCACGAAAGGTTGGAACCAAGCACAAAACACGCAATTATGCCTATTGACGTGCGTAGTTGGCCCTCTTATACTCCAGCTCGAAATTCGTACTCGGACTGAGGTGGTAAATGTTCACAATGGGCATGTGTACATGGCGGGGGCTGTTCCCTCCGCCACTCGCTCGATAGCGCTCTACTTTTGATGGTGAACCGAAGAAAGTAAGCGTCTGTACTTCTTCACGCGGCGGCGGCCAGCTCCCAGAGATATAGAATCCGGTGAGACTGACTGCCGATTTTGTTTTAACGGATCTGTTGAGTAACCGAGCTTATCTGGCCTGTTCTACAGCGTCAGCGGTTGAAAGGGATTAAAAGTTCTATGTTTAGTGGATTTGCTTCGTTGACGGGCATACAAGGGCTGTTTTTTGCCCTTGCAATGGCCGCCTTTATTTTGGGGTTATATCTGCTTTACCGCGCCCAGAAAAAACGGGTAACGTTTGGAAACCGTGTTTTTATGGCCTTGGGTCTTGGGATGCTCCTGGGCCTGCTCATCCAACTTGTGCTTGGTTCCGGCACTCCCGTTACGAAACTTGCCTTGAGTTGGATCACCATGGTAAGCGGCATCTATATCGGACTGCTAAAGATGATCGTTATCCCCCTGGTACTTATCTCTGTGCTGATGGCGATTTTGAATCTCAGGGGGCGCGCAGATGTGGGCAAACTCAGCGGCACAATTATCGCCGTTTTACTCACGACAACCGCCATTGCCGCCCTGGTGGGCGCGCTGGTCACCACCTCGTTTGTTTTGACCACCGAAGGTCTGGAGCGTGGACAGGCGGAAAGCGACCGCATCACGTACCTGGAAAACCGGGTCAATGATGTTCCAAATGACCTGCCCAGCCAAATCGTTGGCTTTATTCCAGCGAACCCCTTCCTGGATATGACTGGCGCGCGCAACGCCTCCACCATCGCGGTGGTGATCTTTGCCGCCTTCCTGGGTTTTGCCATGTTGAGCGTGGCAAAACGGAGCGAAGCCAATTTTAATCTTCTGAAAAGTGGTGTGGAAGCTCTGCATAGCCTGGTGATGGAACTGGTCAAAATCGTCCTGCGTCTGACGCCTTACGGCCTGTTGGCGCTGGTCACCAACATCGTCGCAGGCAGCAATTGGGCGCAGATGATGAAATTGGTCAAGTTTGTATTGATCTCGTACCTGGCGATTGCAATCATGTTCGTCATCCACTTCTTGATTCTGGCGCTCTTTGGACTGAACCCGGTCACCTATCTCAAGAAAGCCTGGTCAACGTTAACGTTTGCCTTCGTCTCACGTTCCAGCGCGGGAACACTTCCTATGACCATCCGCACACAGACGCAGCAACTCGGTGTACCAGAATCGATTGCCAATATTGGCTCAACCTTTGGGGTAACGATGGGACAAAACGGCTGTGCCGGGATTTACCCGGCGATGCTGGCCGTGATGGTAGCGCCCACACTGGGCATCAACCCACTGGACCCGGGCTTTCTGGTGCAACTTATTATCATCGTTGCTATTGGTTCGCTGGGCATCGCGGGGGTAGGTGGCGGGGCAACATATGCCAGCCTGGTGGTGCTTTCATCACTCGGTTTTCCGGTGTGGATTGCGGCTTTGCTTGTCTCAGTGGAACCGTTGATCGACATGGCGCGCACGGCGCTGAACGTTAGCGACGCCTTTGTAGCTAACCTAGTCACGGCAAAACTACGCGGTGAGCTGGACATCCATGCCTATAACCAGGTGGAGGCTGTGCTGATCGAAGAGACGGCATAGCATAGGCAGTAATGCCTACAAAAAATCCAGTGAATTTACGCTTCAAGCACAGTTCTCGTTTCCATAGAATCGTACTACCGCAGTTTGAAAAGAGGAGATTTTCCATTGGCACGATACAAGACAAAACTACAGCCGAAGAAAAATAAGCAGTCGTTTCCTATATGGTTGGTCTTTGTTGGCGTCGGTCTGGTGCTATTGGCTGTATGGGCCTTACTTCGTAGCAGCAGTAGCAGACCTGCTGCGATAGAGGTGACGGGCGCGCCAAGCATCAAGGTGGATCAAGAGACGTTCAACTATGGCAACGTCAAGTTGGGTGAAAAGCCCATTCGAACCGTAGTCAAGGTCACCAACGTAGGCGACCAGGAGCTAAGGTTCACGGAAGCGCCCTATATCGAAGTGCTGGAAGGGTGTTGACCTCCTACGCCAGCCATCGGTTCGATGGCGCTCAAGCCCGGTCAAAGCACAACGGTGAGCATGGAGTTTTTCATGCATGGAGAAATGGGCGGGATGCATAATTTCCAGTTACATTTACCCACCAACGATCCAGATACACCTGACAAGACAGTCTCCATCATTTCTAACTGGCTCGAGTGAGAAGCCAAAGCAGCGCACAGTTTAGAACCCAACTGTGCGCTGCTTTTTCTGCGAGTTTACTGAAACAAGGTTCATAAACAAGCAATATGGCCTATATTGAGTATGACATTTTCCCCAGTAGAAAATCTGGATTGTCCTGGTTTACTTTTCGCCCACCACTTTCTATACTGACCATGCTGAACGTGGTAAGGAAGCCACGCAGAACAGACCAACTGTCAGAGATCGGAGGAGGTACAAATGCATGCAACTGGAAAGATGCAGGAGTGTATTCAAGCATGTCAGACCTGTTCTCAGGTTTGCCAGGAAACCGTGACGCACTGCCTGCAAAAAGGGGGAAAACACGCAGAACCTCAGCACATCCGCCTATTACTCGATTGCGCGGAAATCTGCCAGACAAGCGCTAACTTTATGATCCGTGGCTCAGAGTTCCATTCACGCACCTGTGGCGTGTGCGCAGAAGTGTGCGAAGCCTGCGCAGTGGACTGCGAAAGCTTCAAGGATGACGCGGAAATGCAGCGCTGCGCTGAGGAATGCCGCCGCTGCGCGCAGTCATGCCGCGAAATGGCCGGAATGGCCGCCTGATGCAGAGGATCGAACGAAAAAGAATATGAGGAGGGCAACATGAAGAATGCTATCCACCGCTTGCTGCTGGCTATCGCGATTTTCACAGTGATGTTTGCAGTGGTCGTAGCACCCGTATCGGCTGACGCTCCGGCGCCCGATAAGCAAACGTCCAAGTATGAAATCCGCTTCATGGAGAACATGATCGACCACCATGCTATGGCGATTATGATGGCGGAAATGTGCCTGGACAAGGCCGTGCATCCCGAGCTGATCAGCATGTGCCAGAACATTATCACCACGCAAAGCCAGGAAATCCAGGAAATGCAAACCTGGTTGCGTGACTGGTACGGTATTTCCTACGAACCAGATATGAACATGGGCGGCATGAACGGCCACATGAAGAAGGACCCGGCCCAATTTGAAGTTTGGTTCATGAAGCGCATGATCGGTCACCACGCCCAGGCTATCAAAGAAGCAGAAGGCTGCCTGGAAAAAGCGTATCACAGCGAACTAAAAGGACTGTGCCAGAACATTATCGTGACGCAGTCACAAGAGATCGACCAGATGCAGACCTGGTTGTGCGAATGGTACGGGATCTGTAACTATTGAAAGAACCTGTAATTCACTCAGTGTCAAAAATATTCATGCTTGCAGGCCAGCATATAGTACTGGCCTGCAAGCATGTTCTTAGGAGAAGAAAATGATCAGTCATTACAAGCATGGAATGTGGCTATTCGTTCTACTTGCGCTTTTTCTGTCCGCTTGCGCTGCTTCGGGGACGAACGCCACACAACAACCGACCACCCCGGCAGGGATACAAAGCCCTTCAGGAATGATGATCACGGAAACACCAGGGGCAATGATGAATAGTACGCCAGCCAGCAGCACCCCGTTGATGAACACGGAAATCGATCAACAGTTCATCGATATGATGGTTCCACATCATCAAGGTGCAGTGGAAATGGCGAGAATTGCCCAGGAGCGCAGCAAACGCCCTGAGATCCAGGAAATGGCAAACAACATCGTCTCCAGCCAGGAAGAGGAGATCACCAAGATGAAGGGCTGGCGGCAGCAGTGGTATGGATCAAGTGAAACTCCACCAATGAGCGCGATGCCCATGCTAGAAGCAATGCCTGGCATGGGGGAAGCTGGACACCCAATGGACATGCAGGCCGACGTTGATGCCTTGCGGAACGCACCGGAGCCATTTGACCTGGCCTTTATTGACGCGATGATCCCGCACCACCAGTCGGCCATTGATGCTGCGAATATGGTCAAAGACAGCGCTGTTCATCCTGAAATGCGTGCGTTAGCCCAACAAGTTATTGAAGAACAGCAGAAGGAAATCGACCAGATGCTGAATTGGCGAAAAACCTGGTTCCCCGACGCACCTCCATTACCTACAGCGGCCCCGTAGTCTTGCTTTCTGGAAAGCAGTAACAGCGGCAAGAAACGTTTGGAATTCTCGAGCAATTGGAAAGCAAAGAGACCCCGTTGCAACTCCCTGGGGTCTCTTTGAACATAAGTAAGATGAAAAATTACGGTGGACCGAAGTAGATCCGGTTTCTTAACTGTTCGCTCCACTGAGATCGGCCAAGGTAAGTGATCGTCATTGCCACGGCTTCTGTAATCAGGTACACCGGTAAGGTACCCACGAGCTGTAAAACCACTTTTGAGTAATTCGACTGGTCAGACAAAAGATCCATAAATGCCTGCGTAGCAACAGGATTGCGTTCTCCAAACCAGTAGCATAGTTCCGGTGCATTGTAAAAGAGTTTAGCCAGTGGGACCGCCAGACGGCGCATGTCATCCGTGATATATTCTCGAATGAAGTACGGATAACGCTCTGGAATATGTTGAGTGATCGCCTGGGTGGCCAGAAAAGCGCTTTTTATCGCCAGCCGAATGCCCTCTCCGCTCAATGGGTCTGCCAACCCGGCTGCATCTCCAACCAGCAGGATGCGCTGTGTAGAAACTGCTTCATGCCGTACGTGTATTGGGATGGTATAACCATGAATCTTTGCCAGGGAAAGTTGTAATCCAAACCGGTCGGAAATGCTGGACAAAGCCGTTTGAATCTCGCCCGGCCGAGGTCGGAGCGCCGCCACTCCAACGGACAAGTGGCTTGTTTTGGGAAAGATCCAGCCGTATCCCATTCGTACTGGACCAAAAATAAAACTTGGATTCCCGCGAAAAGCCGTTAAGACCTGTGTCGAGGTGGGCGCTTCCGCTTCAATGGCCGCAGCCATCACTTTTCCCCGGCGCAACCCACATACACGAGCGACCACGGAATTGGCGCCATCTGCGCCAATCAAATAACGCCCCGTAAACGTCCTCCCAACGTTTGTCCTGACGGTTACCTGATCATTCTCTTCTTGGACCCCTTGAACCGTGATCCTAGTCTGCACTTCTGCCTGCGCATGAGAAAGAATGTAGGCATCGAAGCGTTCACGCATAACGGTGACCATAGAGGACTGCAAGCGGCACTTTTACCCATCTGTGGTTATTCACGTAGGTGATCGAATCGGCCCGGTCTTCGATAACGGAATCAAAGGAAAATGGAAAATAGTTTTCCAACATGCGAATGGAAACGCCGCCGCCACAAATTTTGTAACGAGGAACGTTTTCCTTTTCAAGCACAAGCACCCGAAGGCCGGCCTGGCCCAAGAAGTAAGCGGCGCTAGCGCCTCCTGGGCCCGCCCCCACAACAATCACATCGTACATTTCACACCTTACCCAGTGGTCAACCACCTATTCAGGAATATGATGGAACCGATAACACCGGACCAAAAAAGCAAGGGAATCCACGGGTTGGATTTCCGGTAAGCAGCAATATAGTTACGTCTCTCATGCATCAGGACATAGGTCTCTGAGGCAAGCTCCCAGGTGGTTTGGTGGGCGAGAACCAACGCTAATGTTCTGAGTACCCCGCGTCTGCGGTCTTTATGATGGCGACCGAGCCAGACTAAGGTAACCACGTGCGCAACCGCCAAAGGAAGTGTCTGCAGATGGCCGAATTCATGGAAGAAGCTCAACCGCAGCCGGTCCTTGTTCGGAACTTCACGTCGGACCACTAGGCTTACCAGCGGAGGATGGTTGAGACGCAATCTACCGACACGAACCCGGTGCCACCGGTGATTTTCCACATCAACCTCAGCCTGTAAACCGTACCATGTTCGAACAACGTTTTGATCTTGAGGTCCAACTTCCATGTGTTCATCCCCCTTCTTCTTAGCGGTAAAGGTCTGCACGCGTCAAGGGAATCTGGACTTTTCCGTCACGATCCGGCTTGGCGAGGATACTTTGATTTAATCCAACCCTGCCCGCGGCAAATGCACTCGCGCTAACGGCAAAGAACAGCCGCCAGGTGCGGTATACGTCTGCCCCAGCCAGGTCTGTGAGTTCTTTGTCATGTTCTCCCAACCGGCGCACCCAATGCCGCAGGGTTTGAACGTAATGTTCGCGCAAGTTTTCCACGTCACGCACTTCAAGACCGGCCAGCTCAGCGATCAAATTTGCCGCGCTGACCGGAACCAGCTCTCCGTCTGGGAAAACGTAGCGTTGGGAAAAACTACCAGCCCCAACGACTCTTTCATCCAGATACTGGTGGAGACCGGAACGTAGACTTCCAAAGCCGGCCGATTTTACGCCCGGCCAGTTCGGTACGTCCTCTTCTGCCGTGGCGCGTGATATACCATGATTGAGGAACAACCCGCCCGGAGCCAACAACCGGTACACCTTGGAAAAATATTCCGGTAAAAGTGCTCGTCCCACGTGCTCGAACATGCCCACGCTGACGATCTTATCGAAGGAAGCATCCCCGAGCATGCGGTAGTCGAGCAGTTCCACTTGTACGCGGTCCTCTACCCCCTGAAGGCGGGATTGCTCCTGCGCGTACGCTGCCTGCTGCTCACTCAGCGTTACACCCAGAACGCGCACGCCATAGTGTTGGGCCGCATAACGGGCCAGCCCACCCCAACCACATCCGATATCTAACAAGCGCTCGCCGGGTTGTAAGCGCAGCTTACGGCAGATGTACTCCATCTTATGGCGCTGGGCTTCTTCCAAAGTTTCACTTCCCGTTGGGAAGTAGGCGCAGGAATACTGCATTGCAGGATCGAGCCAACGCGCATAGAAATCGTTGCCCACGTCATAATGGTATTGGATGGCGCGCCGGTCACGGCCTGGCGAGTGTACCATGCCGGACATCTGTGCTGGGCCGCGTCTGTTGCCGGAGCGTTCTCCCCCTTCGAACGGTAGGCGACGGATCCCGCGTAACAGCCCGCTAACCTCTCCTGGCGAGAGGTTGATATCCCTGACCCAGTTGTGAATCAATGCCACCGTATCGGGCAGATCTCCTTCGATATCGAAGTCACTGTAGATGTACGCTTCTCCAAGCGATAACTCGATGGGAGGGGTAAACATACGCCGCAATGCACCAGGGTGACATAGCACCAAAGTGGCGGTGGAATTCTCTGTCCCAGATAATTCGGTCCCATCCCACAATCGCAAAGTAACCGGTCGCGGAGAAGGCAAGATCCGGCCCAGGACTTCTACTGTGTGGGCGATGACCGTTTTTTCCGGATAAGACTTTGAAACTGAACGCATGGAAAACCTCTGACTTTCTCACTAACCGGTACCGTTAAACACATTGCCAGGCCATCAGGGTGGTCTACTTCTGTTGGTGTTCCGTAGGCCCTGGTTCTGCCGGTTCTTCGGCGCCTTTCAAACCTTCCGCGAAGAAACCTGCATGCGTGGAGCGCACGGCCGCAATATCAGGGTGCGCGACATCCGGTCCGGCCAGGTGCGCAATGGGCTGCATGGTGCGCGGTAAGAAGGCTTTGACGATTCGCATGGCCTGATTTGTTTTTTCAATTGACCGCTGCGCTTCCTGCTCCAGCCCGGTTAAGGCACGGATACAGTCGATGTTCTCTGGGACGACAATGGCTTCGTTATGCACCTGGAAGCTCAGGTACACCTCGCGCGCATCGGCTGCCAGCGCATCTTCCCATACTGCCACTTCCCACATATCGCCTCTCGGGCGCTGCAGGTCGCGCATCAGCTCGATCACCGAGTTGAGCGCAACCAGGCCATCGGCGGCGCGCACGAAAGCAATGCGCGGTTCGTCCCACAGCGCGTCGCGCAGCTCGTCGAGCTGGACAGGGCGTGTGGTTTCCACCATCGCGAAATGAATGTGGCTCAGGTTATAGGGACCAGCGCCGGCAATGGTAGTGATGTCCATGTCGGGGATCACCGTCTGCGCATCTGGACCCTGGTGGCTGGGAACCTTCGTTTCTGGGATGACGGTGTTGATCATGCCGTTCTTGTGCGATTCCCAGGGGTCCGTGCCGCGCCGCAGCAGCACCGCGCGCGCCCGTTTCACCCACTGACGCCGATATAGGGCGTGCAATATGCGGGTCAGGGCGGTAGTATTACAAGAGACCACCCGCGCAAACTGCCGGTTGAGCGCGCCTGCGTAGTTCGCCTGGGCGACAAATGAGTAGCCAGCCAGATCGTGCTTCTCGCCCCCCTGCCAGATAGCCTTGACACCAGCAGCCTCATACAAGGCTTTGTTCCTGGCGCCAATCCCTTTGGGCGTGCAGTCAACTACTACGTCCACCTGCCGCAGCAGATCGTCCATCACCCCCACAGTGGGAATGCCGGCCGCTTCCATTTCGCCACGCTTTTCCGCCAGCGAGGCATAAATGGGATAGCCGCGCTCCACCGCGACGCGGATGCGGTAGTCGTAGGTCACGTCGGCAACACCGGCCAGCTCCATGTCTTCTTGCTGGTAAACTGCGTCTGCTACACGTTTGCCAATGACACCATAGCCATTCACTGCTACTCGCACCTTTTTTATGGACATTCTTTATCCTCCTTATACACATTTACACGCTGACAGTATATTTCCCCAGTAACTCCATCGAAAGCGCCGATTTACTGCATATTTAACAGGCCATTTGGCTCGTTTCGAACAATAAAAGTTCGATCCTTTAGGAACACGTCATTTGGGATTAATCATGTTTCCGATCAGCCAGGTGGCAAATCCGAGTGCGAGAACAAAGACAAAGAAAAACACCCACCCGCTGTACTGTTCCCAAACAGGGGGATGAAAAATCAACATGAGAAGCGCGAGGGACACGATGATGGTTGCTGACAAGATAGAGAGCGCCAGTCGGTTGACCATGCGCTGGAGCTTTCGCTCAAATACATCCAGCCCGTAATGAGTAACGCCAAATGCGATCTCTCCCCGCTCTAACCGGTTCAATAATCGAGCAGACCGCCGCGGCAGATCCAGCCCTAATTGAGCAGCCTGTAAAGCAACTTTCCCAACACGAAGGGCTATCGCCTGTGGAGAATTGCGTTCCTTCCAAAACGCGATAAGGTACGGTGTTGCGAACTCGAACAGGCGAAAGCCTGGATCTAAACGCACTCCCAAGACTTCACTCATGGCTACCACCCTGAGCAGCATCAACAAGTCACTGGGCAGTTGGAGCCGGTGGCGCCGCATCATGTAGTTTAGAAAGCTCGAGTACATACGCGGGTGGCATGAAATCCGAACGTGTGCTGAGCGCCTGTCCTAACTTGATAAAAGTTGCCCCCAACTCTCCGAAGGCCATTCGAAGATGCTCGGCCTGAGAATAAGGCGACGCGCGCACTGGGTGGCCCAGCAGACCGCGTTCAAAAGGGAGCAGTTGACCAAGCCCTGCCTGTTCAACCAACCATCCTAGCCCATGACGAGCCAGTATGGTGACAACTTCTTTCGAGCGGCGCAGCAAGCGTCCCCGGGTAAACCATGGTAAAGACAGAAAGTTGGTCACAGGCACCTACTTAATCTGTTGTAATTTTGGCCTTATTCTGAACAAGCCCGCTCTGCTTGCCGGTCGATGAACTAGCAGCAGCCAGAGTGACCTTTATGGTGATCTTCGTCATTTTTCGAATCAACATTTGAAGGCGTAGGTCGGTGCAAAGTCCCAAACTCATTGTTTAAGCGTCTCGATCCATTGTTGAATTGTGACCTGGACCAAATAGTTTACCCGCAGCCCCAAAGGCGCTGAGATTTCCCGACTACAGGGTCCTCTCAGCGCCTTATAAAGACTACGGTACTGGGCCTACTTCTTCTCCAGATCAATCAAAACTTGCTCGAGTTTCTTTTTGGCTTGTCCAGCAACCGGCTCTAATGCAGGGTTGGCAGCTAGCCCCATCATTTGAATCGGATCCAGAATGGAAACAACGCTGCGTCCTTCTTCTTCATAGACAATTACATTGCAGGGTAACAAAAGTCCCACTTCAAGCTCGTCTGTCAGCGCCTGGTGCGAGAGCTGCGGATTGCACGCCCCCAAAATGACATAGTTGCGGAAGTCCTGATCCAACTTTTCTCGGATGGTCTTGCGCACGTCAATTGTGGTGAGGACGCCAAAGCCCTGCTCTTTCAAAGCTGCTGTGACTTTTTCCACCGCCTGTGGATAGGGGAGATGGAGAATGGTTCTCATTCCATAAGAAGATTTCGTTATCGGCATATCGACTCCTTTCCGAATCGTCTTGGCGCAAAGCGGGCTGAAACGCAGTCAAGGTACTTTAAGGTCCTCGCGCATCAGCCGGTACTGCGCTTCATTGATCTCTCCACGCAAAAACCGCTCCCGGAGCACGCGCTGTGGGTTCATGTCTTCCTTCGTGGAGCCTGGATGCTTCAGCTCAGGGTTAAACAAGAGCTTTGCCACCCAGATGGAGAGCAGGATGAGCATGACCCAGAAAAGGGCCATTCCGATAATCATCAGACCCATGCTCATCCGTGCGACTCCTTCGGTTACTATCGGGATTGTTACTTGCAGTTACTACCGGTCAATTTCTGACAGCATTTCCTGGTACTGCTCGCGGGTAATTTCCCCCCGTGCGTAGCGGATTTGTAGGACTTCCCGGGCAGAAGGGGAATTTGGGCTTGTGGGCGTGTAATTTGAACCAACCGTACCACTCCCGGCGCGCCGCACCGCCCAGACGACCAACAACACCAAGCCTGCCAACACCGCCAGCATGACCACCGACCCAATAATCATTCCCAGCCAGCCGTAGCCGCCGTACCACCATCCATGCATCGTATCCTCCAAACGTTTTCTAACCCCACGCACCTGTGTTGCGTAGTCACTCGTTTCATTAGGCAGAGTGTACCCGGAGGCTGCAAAGCTGGTTTAAAGGCAGTTTAAAGCTTTTGTAAAGGCGAAATGGGAAGGGTGAAACGGAAGGTGCTGCCCTGGTTCGCGCCAGCGCTTTCCGCCCAGATTCGGCCATGATGCGCTTCCACAAGGTGTTTGGCAATCGTCAACCCCACCCCGCTGCCCCCACCGGCGCGCGAACGTGACTTTTCCACCCGGTAGAAGCGGGTAAAGATATGGGGAAGATACTCCGCGGGAATGCCTATGCCGGTATCAGCGACGGCGACTTCGATCTCACGATCACGAACCCGAACCGTGACTTCGACTTTTCCACCCACAGGCGTGTACTGGAGCGCGTTGCCGATCAAGTTCATCAAAACTTGCTGGATGCGATCCGGGTCAGCCTGGACAGCCGGTAGATGTTTCGGAACGGAATACGAAATTGCTACCTGTTTTTCGTCGAACTGACGCTGCAAGCGCGCCAGTATAGCTTCGATCAGAGCGTCCAACTGAACCGCTTTCACCTGCAGTTCCAAGGCCCTGGCTTCCACCCGGCTCAACTCTTGTAAATCCATCACCAAGCGCTGTAAACGGTCCGCTTCCTGGTAAATGCGTAGGTACGTCGTTTCATCGGCCGGCAGCACGCCATCGATCAAGCCTTCCATCGAGCCTTTGATTGTGGTTAGCGGCGTGCGCAGCTCGTGTGCCACGTCCCCAATCAACTGCCGGCGCATGGCCTCGATCTGTTCCAGGCGGTTCGCCATTTGGTTAAAGCGCAGGGCAAGCTGGCCCAGTTCGTCCATCTCCTCCGGGTCTTTGCCACCAGACACCCGTACCCGACTGTAAAAATCGCCCTCGGCGATACGCTGGCTTACGGTAACCATCTCGCGGACTGGTTGCACCACTTGTCGTGCAATGAACCAACTGACGATGATCGCTGTAAGAAATGCCGAGAGGGCTGCCAGACCCAGGGCATACGTTACCCCAGCTCGGAAATTGGCAAACAGTTCCTCTTCAACGTCGCTGACCCCGTTACCACCCATCATCCCCGACATCATGTGGCCCATTTGCGACAGGTGCCGCTCAAAAGCCGCCGGGACAATCAGTTCCGTAGTCACGGCTAACACAATCGTTCCTACGAAGATCACCAGGAGATAGGAGAGAAAGAGTTTTAGTCCAAGCCGATGCCGTACCGTTCGCCACATCTTATTCCTTCCGATCTTCAAAGCGGTACCCCACTCCCCGCACCGTCGTGATCATACTTTCATTTCCCAATTTCTGCCGCAGATGGCCGATGTGAACATCCACCACCCGGGTATCGCCATAATAATCATACCCCCACACCTGCTCCAACAACTGTTCTCGGCTCAAGACCATTCCGTGATGTCGAGATAGTGCAAACAATAAGTCGTACTCCATGGTCGTCAATTCGATCTCCTCCCCCTTTACCCAGGCTTTGCGGGCTGCGGGGTCTAGCGTAAGATGCGCAAAGATCATCCGTTCGCTGGCCGGTTGCTCACTTTGTGCGCTTTGCCGGCGCAGGGCGGCTTTAACGCGAGCAACCAACTCCCTCGGACTAAACGGTTTGGTCACATAGTCATCCGCCCCTACTGAAAGCCCCACGATCTTGTCCGTCTCTTCGCTTTTCGCGGTCAAAAGGATCACGTAGACGGTAGAATCGCGCCGGAGCTGAGTGAGCACTTCCAATCCATCCATGCCAGGCAGCATCAAGTCCAGCACAATCAGGTCTGGTTTCTCGGTTCTAGCGATTTTTAGCCCTGAAGGTCCATCCCTGGCGATCAGAACCTCAAAGCCGTCAGACCGAAGATAAGCACTCACCAGGTCAAGGATGCTTTGTTCATCATCGACGACAAGGACTTTTCCATTTCCCATTCACTTACTCCTTGCGGATGCCCAGAAAAGTTCCGCCATAAAAGGCATCCGCTTAAAGCATATATTACATTTCACCCGTTTGAGCAAGCAATATTGCCCAGTTTGGCGAAGGGGTTTCCCCGGTTGAAAAACAATTCCTGTGGACTACAATTAATAAAGATTGGCAATGGGGGAGTTTTGTTCTGGAATCAAGTTTGGTTGGCGTTCCTTTTGAGCATAGACCAATCAAAGTAAATGAGTGAAGGACTAAAATGAACACACACGATAACCAAGAACACAGCCATCATCATGATGGGATGAAAAAAGATGAACAAGAAGTGAGTCGCTCGAGCGAGCCTATTCAGCAGGAAGCGATGGACAAGGCCGTCCACGGGCGGGACGTGGAGCACACCCACCCCGCCGACGCTGCGGATGAATCCGCGGTTGACCACACGGGAATGGGGCACGAGCAGGTCCAGGTACCAGCAACCGGAGCGATGCCCGCAACGATGGACCATGCGCACATGGGCCACGCGGCAATGACGCACGAGGAGACAGGTCACGACTCGCACGCCGGGCATGGCGTCGACCACTCCGGGCACGAGCAGATGTTCCGCCAGCGCTTTTGGGTCTCGCTGCTCTTGTCCATCCCGGTCCTGCTCTACAGCCACATGGTGCAGCAGTTCTTTGGCTTCTCCATGCCATCCTTCCCCGGTAGCGCGTGGATCGAGCCGGTCTTTTCGGTGATCGTCTTCGCCTATGGCGGGGTGCCCTTCCTGCAGATGGCACTGCCTGAGCTGCGCAACCGCCAACCGGGCATGATGACGCTCATCTCGCTGGCCATCAGCGTAGCCTTTGTCTACTCGCTGGCCACCCTGGCCCTGCCGGGGCAGATGCCCTTCTTCTGGGAGCTGGTCACTCTGATCGACATTATGCTCCTGGGCCACTGGCTGGAGATGCGCAGCGTGCGCCAAGCCAGCGGAGCCTTGAATGAGCTGGCCAAACTGATGCCCGACACCGCCGAACGCATGCGCCCGGACGGCAGCGTCGAGACCGTCGCCGCCTCCAGCCTCGCGACCGGCGATGTGGTTTTGGTGCGGCCCGGGGCCAGCGTCCCCGCCGACGGGCAGGTGACGGAGGGCGAGTCGGACGTGAACGAGGCCATGATCACCGGCGAATCGCGCCCGGTGAAGAAGGAGGCCGGCGCAAAGGTGATCGCCGGGACGATCAATGGCGACGGGTCCTTGCGCGTGCGGGTCACCGCCACCGGCGAGCAGACCGCGCTGGCGGGCATCATGCGTCTGGTGGCCGAAGCGCAGCAGTCCAAGAGCCGCACGCAGTTATTGGCGGATCAGGCCGCTGGTTGGCTGTTCTACGTGGCACTGGGAGTGGCAGCCTTGACTGCCGTAGCATGGATCATCGCCACCGGGTTCAACGTAGATGTTGTTGCACGCGTCGCTACCGTCTTGGTGATCGCCTGCCCGCACGCGCTGGGGCTGGCGATCCCGCTGGTGGTGGCGATTACCACGGCGATGGGCGCGCGCAATGGCATCCTGGTGCGCAACCGCCTGGCGATGGAAGAGGCGCGCCGCATCGATACGATCATCTTCGACAAGACCGGCACACTCACCCGTGGGGAGTTTGGCGTGGTGGGCATGGCCGCCGCGCCTGGCTGGGATGAAGCCCAGGCGCTCTCCCTGGCGGCGGCCATCGAAGGCGACAGCGAGCACACCATCGCGCGCGGCATCCGCAAGAGCGCGGAAGAACGCGGGGCGGCCAAAGAGACGGTGACGGACTTCGAGGCCATCAAAGGCCGCGGGGTGCGCGCCCGGTGGAATGGCAGGGAAGCCTACATCGGCGGCCCGCGCCTGCTGGAAATGCTCAAGCTGCAACTGCCCCCGGACATTGCCGCTTTTGAGCAGGCGGCCAGCGCAAAAGGGCAGAGCGTGGTCAACCTGATTGTGGATGGGCAGGTGGCGGCGGCCTTTGCCCTGGCCGACGTGATCCGCCCGGAGAGCAAGCGCGCCGTAGAGCGTCTACACGAGATGGGCGTTCAGGTCGCCATGCTGACCGGTGACAGCCATTCGGTCGCCGCGGCGGTGGCCGAAGAGTTGGGCATCGACACCTACTTTGCTGAAGTGCTGCCCGAGCACAAGGACCAGAAAGTGGTGGAACTCCAGCGCCAGGGCAAGCGCGTGGCCATGGTGGGCGACGGCGTCAACGACGCGCCCGCCCTCACGCGCGCGGACCTCGGGATCGCTATCGGCTCGGGCACCGACGTGGCGGTGGAATCGGCGGACGTGATCCTGGTGCAGTCCAACCCGCTGGACGTGGTCAAGATCATCGAGCTCAGCCGCGCTTCCTACCGCAAGATGGTGCAGAACCTCTTATGGGCCACCGGCTACAACGTCATCGCCCTGCCGCTGGCGGCGGGGGTGCTGGCGCCCTGGGGCATTCTGCTCTCACCAGCCGTTGGCGCGGTCTTGATGTCGGTATCCACTATCGTTGTGGCGATCAACGCGCAGCTCCTGCGCACGCAGCGCCTATCCGCGTAGGAGCAGCCGCAGTGAAAACAGGATTTACATTATCTTTACAGATGCTTCATCAAGCGTTTGAAATGGCATGATATCCTGGGAGGCAATCACCGGGCCGATGGCGCCCGGCACTTTAACAGAAGTGGGGAGTACGGATGAAACAAAAGAATTCGATCAGCCGCCGCGGCTTTTTGCGCGGCGCGGGGGTCGGCGCGCTCGTTCTTGCCGGGGGAAAGTTCCTGTCCGCCTGCGCAGCCAGTGAGAAGCAAGCAGCAGGAGAAACACCGCCTGTCCCGGTGACTGGAGAACAGGTGGACCTATCGCTGCGTCTGCGTGTGGTGACGGATGACGTGCAAATTCTGCCCGGTGCAAAAACCCGCGTCTGGCGCTACCAGGGTGAAGTGCTATCAGGGGATGCGCAGGCTCTGCAAAGCCTGCCCACTTCGTACTTGGGTCCGGTGCTGCGCGTGAAAAAAGGCCAGCGCCTGCGCGTGGAGCTTTCGAACGAGGTCAACGAGCAGACGATCGTTCACTGGCACGGGCTGCACGTGCCGTCCGAAATGGACGGCCACCCCAAAGACGCCATTGGGCCACGCCAGACCTATACCTACGAATTCCCCATCCTCAATCGGGCCGGGACGTACTGGTTCCACCCCCACCCGCACACCCTCACCGGCCCGCAGGTCTACCGCGGGCTGGCCGGGCTGCTCTTGGTGACGGATGACGAGGAGCAGGCCCTGGGGCTTCCTTCTGGCGATTACGACATTCCACTGGTGCTGCAAGACCGCACCTTTGACTCCGACAACCAGCTCATCTACCTGCCCAACGGCATGATGGACCGCATGATGGGCTTTCTGGGCGATCAGATCCTGGTTAACGGCCAGCCAGATTTTACCCTGGATGTGGAGCGGCGCGCCTACCGGCTGCGTATCCTCAATGGCTCGAACGCCCGCGTCTATAAACTGGCCTGGGAAGACGGCGCGCCGTTGACGGTGATCGCTACCGACGGCGGCTTGCTCGAACAGGCCGTCCAGCGCCCGTACGTGATGCTCGGCCCGGCCGAGCGCGTGGAGGTGTGGGTGGACTTTTCCGCCTTTGAGGGCGGCAGCGAGCGCCGCCTGGTCAGCCTGGAATGGGCCGGCAGCGCCGCTGGGATGGGAGGCATGATGGGTGGGGGCATGGGCGGCATGATGGGGAATGGGTCTATCTCTAACGCCATCCCCGATGGGGCGCTCTTCTCGGTGCTAACGGTGCGGGTGGGGCAGGGCGCGGCAACGCCGGGGCAACTTCCCGCGCGGCTGGCTGCCCTCGAACGCCTGAACGAGCGCGACTCCGTCAACGCGGATCGCCCGCGGCGCTGGCGGCTGGGCATGAGCCGCATGACCTGGACGATCAACGGGCGCACCTTCGAAATGGAGGAGGTGGCGCGCGACGAGATCGTCAAGCTCGGCACGCAGGAGACCTGGCTGTTCGACAACACCGGATCCAGCGGCGGGATGGGGATGATGGGCGGCATGATGCAAATGGCCCACCCCATGCACGTTCACGGCGTGCAGTTCCAGGTGTTGGAGCGTACGGCGCGCGGGGCGTTGGGACAGAGCATCTCCGAGGGCTTTGTGGACGCGGGCTGGAAGGACACCGTGCTGGTCTTACCCGGCGAGCAGGTCAAAGTGGCACTGCGCTTCGAAGATTACCCAGGGCTGTTCCTCAACCACTGCCACAACCTCGAGCACGAAGACCAGGGCATGATGCGCAACTACCGTATCGACCAGTAAAGGGTAAGTGGGCTCCTGATATTCGAGCTAAGCAACATTCAGGGAAATTGGAAGGAAGACATGGACTGGTTGATGACTTTGTGGACGGCTCTGGTGATCTTCGGAGCCACGGTGGTACACGGGATCGCAGGGTTTGGCCTGGCGCAGATTTCCATGGGCGTGCTGCCGCTGCTGCGCTCTCCCGAGTCGGCCTCGGTGGTCTTTTCCATCGTGGCGGTCGTCTCCAATGCCCGAGTGTGGTGGAGCGTGCGCCAAGATTTTCGATGGCAGGACTGGCTGATTCCCGTGCTGGGCCTGGCTGTCGGTATGCCATTGGGTATTTTCTTTTTCCGTCAGTTCGACGAAAACCAACTGCGCATTGCCATTGGCATCACCCTGTTGGTGGCAGTGGTGTTGATTGCCGCTTTTCGTCAGTTGGACTTCATGAAGGAATGGTTGAAAAGCACTGGCTTCCGGCCTAACTGGCTGACAGGGGTGCTGGCAGGTTTCCTGGCTGGTCTACTGGGCGGGGCAGTCGCTATCCCAGGCCCTCCGATGATCCTTTACGGTGCCTTCCTGATGGCAACCGGCTTTTGGGAGAGTGGGCAGATGAAGGCGGCGCTTACAGCCTTCTTTGGCACGCTGATGCTCTACCGGGTGGCCTCGTTGTTGGTTACTGGAGACGTGACCGGTCCGTTGGCGCTGGAGGCGTTGTTGGCCCTGCCAGGCATGTTTTTGGGAGCCTGGTTAGGAATCAAGATCTATAAAAGCATCCCCCGCAAGGTGTTTGGCTGGATAGTGTTAGCACTACTCACTGCCAATGCCGGGATATTGCTAATCACCTCACTACCGGAGTAGTTGGGTCGGATTGGTTTGAGGAAGTTCAACTAATCGACAAATGGAGGCATTCCTTTCGAGCAAAAGCTCTGCCTCATTGAAGAAACCTACGGTGCGAAGAGACTGGCCCACCTTTACAAAATCTTTGTGTTGGCTTTACTTGTTCTTCAACCTATTTCGCTAAGATCATAATTGTAAAAACTTGTTTGCAAAGTGTAACGAACGGAGGTTAGTCAGATGATGGGTCTTGGTTTGTTGTTTCCTTTACTTTTGATTGGCGCGATTGCCTATGCCTTTGGCTGGCGGCCACAAGGGAATTTCTCGCAGCCCTTCCAGCCGCAGGGCCGTTCAGCGATGGACGTACTCAAAGAACGCTACGCCCGTGGTGAAATCAGCCGCGAGGAATTTGAAGCGATGCGCAACGACCTATCCCGATAGGCGTTCAAAGACCACGGTCGGGAAGATAGAGTTTCTTCCCGACCGTCTGTTATTCGAGAGACAAGCATGGATCCAAAGCAGTTACAAAATTATACGGAAGTTACTCGCCGGCGGTATAACCGTATAGCTCGAATGTACGACCGCATGGAAGATGGCGCGGAACGCGGCGCCTTCCATGCGTGGCGGAAACGGTTATGGGCGCAAGTGCAAGGACCGCGGGTGTTAGAAGTAGGGGTCGGAACCGGCAAGAACATTGCCTATTATCCGCCCAGCCTGCATGTGGTCGCAATCGACTTATCCGAAGGGATGTTAGCGTATGCGAAAAAGCGCGCGCAAGAACTCGGTATCTCGGTAGATTTGCGGCAAATGGATGCCCAAGACCTGGACTTCCCGGACGATAGTTTTGACACTGTGGTTGCTACATTCGTATATTGCTCGGTCCCAGAGCCGGTTCTGGGACTTCGTGAGATTGGACGAGTCACCCGGCCTGGCGGCGATATCTGGCTGCTGGAACATGTGCGTGTGGACCGCCCGCTTGTCGGAGTGATGATGGATCTCCTCAATCCACTGGTTGTGCGCGTAATGGGAGCCAACATTAACCGGCGAACGGTGGAAAACGTGCGAGCAGCCGGTTTACACATTGTGAATGTAGAGAACTTGATGGGCAACCTGGTACGGCTGATTAACGCCCAACCAGGACAAACATCTTTAGCGACAAAAGGAGATACGTCTTATGGACACGAGAAAGTCACAGCAAGAGATTCTGTTCCGTGATCCGCCCTGGGCAGCACGGCTGTTTGGAAGCACACGCTGGGCCTGGTTATGGCTGCTTCCTCGTCTGTACGTAGGATATAGCTGGCTGGATTCTGGGTTAGCAAAACTAAACAACCCGGCATGGACTACCGGTGAACCCCTGCGTGGTTTCTGGCAGAATGCCGTTGCTATACCTGCTGCGCCTGCTCGACCTCCCATTGCTTTCGAGTGGTACCGCGGCTTTATCCAATCCTTGTTAAACTCCGGCTCCTACACTTGGTTCGCTGACCTCATCATGATTGGAGAACTCCTCGTGGGTATTGCCTTAATCCTGGGAGCATTCACTGGCATCGCTTCTGCCGCCGGTGCTTTCATGAATTGGAACTTCATGATGGCTGGAACTGCTTCTATCAATCCAGTCCTATTCTTACTGTCTGTGTTCTTGATCCTGTCTTGGAAGAACGCCGGTTGGATTGGGATTGATCGGTGGCTTCTACCTTATCTTGGCACGCCCTGGGGACCTGGCAATGTATTTGAACGTGAACGCCAGACCACACAAACGACTTGATCAGATGATATCTCCTTTCCACCGGTACCAGACCCATCCCAACCCAACGCCAAGAGCACCACTCACCAAACCAGATATCCAATGGAGCGGATGAGGCTGCGCGGATAAAATGATTTCCCCGACAATCACATATCCGATTGTTCCAAAAGCGAAAGCAGCAACGCTAACCACCACCGGCCAGTGATCTGGACCGGTGGTGTGCTTTTGCCCGTTACGGTTGTTCATCTTCTTTGTCATTTCTGGTTGACTCCATCTGCTCGTGACCTCTTTTTCGCTCGGTTTTATGCGCGACTGTATGATGAGCGGGGTTTTGACGTTTTCTGTTCTTGGATTGATACAAACGGCGGTCCGCTATTTCGACCAGCGTGTTGCGCGAATCGCCATCAACAGGAAAAACAGCCGCTCCCGCGGTTAAACTCAGGGGAAGATACTGTGTCCCTGTTTGGATACGTTGGATCAAATGTATTGAGTCATTCCAACCCAATCCGGGGCACAGGACCGCAAATTCATCGCCACCGTACCTCGTCACCGCATCCTCTTTCCGAATCACTTGTGACAAAAACTGGGCAACCTGTGCAAGCGCCTGGTCGCCTGCTGGATGCCCGAGGGTGTCATTGTACTGTTTAAAGTGATCTAAATCGACCAGTAGCAAAGTGTAGGGCGTTTCCTGGTTTCTGCATTTTTCCAGGCCCGTTTGCAACAACATTTCAAAGGCTCGCCGGTTCCACACTCCTGTAAGTCCATCGGTAAGAGCTTCTGCTTCTGAAACAACCAGTCGCTTTTGAACGCTTTCTAGCTGTGTTCTTTGCGCTAAGGCACGTCGAATTGCAAAAACTGCCGATCCGAACAAAGTCCCCCAGATGACCAACGTCGCGAGATGAAAGGGCAGGATATTTCCAAAAACGTGGAACAACGAGAAACTCGCCTGCACGCCATGTAAGAAGAGCTCGAAGTAAACCAAAAATAAAAACGCCACAAACAAAGGCAGGCCTAAAACCACTGTCCAAACAGCCGCAATGCACGTCTCACGAAGGAAACGTTTACTGAGGGAAAGATGGGGTAATTTCATCAGTAGTTCCGGAGTGGGAAGTTTTCTGTAAGTTTTCTCTCGCATCGTTCACCTTAAAAATTCGACGCTCTTCCTGGCAGTTGTGCGAAGAAGCGGTGAATAGGTACTGTGGCATGACCGCCGGAATGAGCTTGACTACAATGCCACAATCGGACTGGTATAAAAGAGACCACAGGGAAGAACACAATTCCCCCATGGCCTCTTTTTTTACCGTCAGATTCCAGCGCCATATAACGTGCGATCAACGCCTGCACGAAGGTTTTGCAAGTTACCGATCCGTTTTCTTGACCGGTACACCCAGTTCAGGACGTGCATAACGCTTAGGCTGTTGTTCAAACTGAGCTTGACACACCGGGCAGCACAGATAATACTGCACTTTCTCATACTCTACGACAGCGTGAGCCTTGCCACGGCCAATTCTTTTTCCGCATACCGGGTCTTTTATCATTTTTCCCTTCGTTTTCATTGCGCAAAAGCAGGTTATGCCTCAACAATGAGTTTGCCGCGCAGCATACCCATCTGGCACTGGAACTCGAACTCGCCCTCACGGTCCGGCAAGAACTCGACTGGTACAGTATCCCCTTCGGGTAGTTTGGCGCTTTTTTGGAAGTCTGGGAACATCACCATCTCCGAGCAAGAGGCCGATTCCGTCCGCACGAAGTTCAAGCGCACTGGTTTACCTTTCTGCACGACGATCACATCGGGCGTGTACCCGCCTTTTACGAGGACCATCAGTTCCTGATACCCGGTGCTGTTAAGACTGGCGCGCATGCCAGTTTTCTTTTCCATCCAGAAAAACCAGGCGATGAACGCAATAGCGGCCAACCCGCCAAAAAGTACGAGAATTTGATCGATTGTCATGTTGTTTTTCCTCTTCATCTATGGTTTGGCCTCTCCTGTGAGACGTTCAAACCCACAGGAGAGGCGTGGGTAAAATTAGTGCTGCGGACTCCACCGCTTCAAGCGGTTTGCATTGCTGATGACTGTTACACTACTGAACGACATAGCCAGCGCCGCCAGCAGTGGTGAGAGCAAGATACCCAGGAAGGGATAGAGTATACCTAACGCAATCGGCAGGCCGGCGGTATTGTAAATGAACGCACCGATCAGGTTCTGGTACACGTTGCGCATGGTTGCCCGACTGAGCTGAATGGCCGTGACCACCCCCATCAGACTGCCTTTGATCAAGGTGATGTCGGATGCTTCGATAGCAACATCCGTTCCCGTGCCAATCGCCATGCCGATGTCAGCCTGCGCCAGAGCAGGCGCATCGTTGATGCCATCACCCACCATCGCCACTTTCTTGCCCTCGAGCTGCAACTTTTGCACGTTGAAGGCTTTATCCTGCGGAAGCACTTCTGCCAGTACCCTGTCCACGCCAACCTGTCGCGCAATCGCCTGCGCGGTACGCTCATTGTCGCCGGTAATCATGACTACTTCCAGGCCCATGCGTTTCAACGCCGCAATAGCCATGCGAGAATCCTCTTTGACCGTATCCGCCACGGCAATCAGCCCCGCAGCCTGGTTGTCGACAGCCACAAACATGGGTGTCTTACCGTCGTCTGCCAACTGCTGCGCCTGGCGTTCCAGACCACTCAGGGCAATGCCTTCCCGGATCATCAACTTCAGGTTACCAATATGCACCTGGTGTTTCAAAACGCGGGCGGAAACGCCGTGTCCAGGGATCGCTTCAAACTCGCTGACTTGCGACAGTGGCAGCCCTCGTGCCTCAGCGCCTTCCACAATCGCCAGTGCTAATGGATGTTCAGACAGCTTCTCTATCGAAGCAGCCATTGTCAACAGCGTTGATTCGGTATATTTGCCTGTCAAAATGACATCGGTCAATGAGGGTTTGCCCACGGTGATCGTACCAGTTTTATCCAAGATCACGGCATTCAGTTTTTCCGCCGCTTGTAGTGCGTCGCCTGAACGGATGAGAATGCCATTCTGCGCGCCCAGTCCAATACCAGTGGTCAGGCTCATCGGTGTCGCCATGCCCAAGGCGCACGGGCAAGCAATAATCAGCGTGGTAACGGATACGATCAGGGCATAGGCCAGAGCCGGGCTGGGTCCAAAAATGTACCAGACCACAAACCCAATGATCGCCAGGATCATTACCGCTGGTGTAAAGTAGGCTGAAACCTGGTCTACGATGCGTTGAATAGGCACTTTGCTGGACTGGGCGTCCTGCACCAACCGGATGATGTTTGCCAGCGCGGTGTCTTTGCCCACCTTTGTGGTAAGGAACTTGAAGGAACCGGTTTTGTTGATCGTGGCCCCAATCACCTCATCGCCCACTTTCTTTGAAACAGGCAGCGACTCCCCGGTGATCATCGACTCATCTACTGCTGACATTCCTTCTGTGACGATGCCATCCACCGGAATTTTTTCTCCCGGGCGAACGATGACCACATCCTCGACCAACACCTCTTCTACTGGTATATCCACCTCACGCCCTTCGCGCAGCACCCGCGCGGTCTTGGCTTGCAAGCCAATCAACTTTTTGATTGCTTCGGACGTCCGCCCTTTTGCCTTGATTTCCATGGCTAGCCCCAACACCACCAGCGCCGTTACCACCACCGTCACATCGTAATACACATCGGTCATCGCCTCGGATGGGAAGAGCTGCGGAAAAAGGAGGGCGATGGTCGAGTAGATCCAGGCGACACCCGTTCCGATTGCGATCAATGTATGCATGTTGGCGGAGCGGTGTTTCAAGCCCTGCCACATACCGATAAAAAACTGGCTGCCAGAGTATAGCAGCACCGCCAGGCTAGCCACGCCCATCGCGTACCAGATATAGCGCAATTGCTCGCTACCCCGTGGGAACCAGTCCCGTAGGATGGGGAACAGCCAGGGATAGGAAAGGATCATCGTGGGAACGCCCACAGCAGCTCCGAACCACCACTTGCGCATCAGGGTACGGTATTCTTTCTCGTTGGCCTGTGCTTCACGATCAAATTCCGGTTCACTTGCTTCGGCTGCCCGAACCACCTGGTAGGGGCCAGCCGCTTCGACGGTTTGGTTAATCACGGTTAAATCTCCAATCGCTGGTGAATATTCGACTTTGACTTCATTCGTTGCCGCATTCATGTTGGCGCTGTATACACCAGGAATTCCTTGAATCGCGCTTTCAATGCGGAAAACGCACTCAGCGCAGTATAGTCCATGCACCTTGAGACGCACGGATTGCTTGTCTGTGGAAAAACCGGCAGCGCGTACCGCATCGATCAGATCCATCGTTGTCACGCGCGCAGGATCGTAAATCACTGCTGCACGCCCTACCCGCGTGTTTACCGTAGCGCGCATCACCCCAGAGATAGCTTCGAAGGTTCGTTTCAGCGTGCTCCCATCCGCCCCACGCAGTCCCTGAATCAACAGGTCAACCTGAACCGGGCCGTTCTGCGTTGGCGAGACGCCGGTTGTAGCAGATGGAAAAGGACCGCTCTCACGAGTTGAGTAACTTTCTGGATGCGCGTCCACTTTTTCCGCGCAATATTCGGAACAGAAGTACACTGTTCGTTCGTTGAGTGTTCGAGATGGCGTACTACCAGAAACTTCCACGTCCATCCCGCAAACTGGATCTTTTACGTACATCTTCATCTCCTTATCTAAAAAATCCCGGATGAGCCGTTCGCGGTAGTGCTCTTGTTCGTAGCTGTAGTGACCGTAATGTAACATTTTGGAAAATGGACGAAAAGCGCAAATCCACGAATCTTTCATAGCGAACATTTGCCTGGTTTCAATAAGCAAGATGACGCTCTACCAAACCACTCACTTGTTTGGTGTTCCCTTCTGCGCCAGCTTCCATCCACAGATTCCCCAGCAAATTGTCATTGCAACAAAGAAAGCAACGAGCGCCACAATTGCGGCAACCCGGAGACCGAAAAGTGGGATAACAACCAGGGCAATCAATGGTAGAGAGCATAACCATAACGTCAAAGCCAGCGCCATATCGCCCAAATCAACATGAAGCTTCTTTAACATCGTGAACATGAGGACCTCCACTGCTAATCAGAGATCGAAAGCAAATCCTACAAATAGATTAACAATGTAGAAAGGAGTATTGAAAGCGCTTTTCTACTTGTTTCCATGTGGGCATTTCTGCTCCTAATATGGCCCCCGCCCATCACCCAAGTAAGACCGAATTAGCAGCGAACGAGCGCCAGCTCTCATTCCATAAACGTATCTGTAAGAATATTTCCATTGTGATTGTCCATAAGCATAAATGCGCGAGGCGATTAAGCGAACCGGCGCTAGAAAAACCAACTTGGTTTGCCTATCATATGGAATAGGTGAACCGTCCAGGTTCCAAGAAACAGGTGGTTTATCGGTCGTTGCGATCAAGTTAGGAAAACGGGTATGGAAGGAATAGGCTATGAACGTGCTACTTGTCCTCAAACTGCTGCACGCGCTCAGACAATTACGCCAACACGAACGTTGGACACACCAACAGATTGAAGCATTTCAGGCAAAAGCATTGGCTAGGGTACGGACTTTTGCTTATGCCTCCTCGCCGTTCTACCAAAAGTTCCATCAAGGCCTGATGGAACGGCCGATCCACGAACTGCCAGTGTTGACGAAAGCCCTAATGATGGAAAACTTTGACGATCTGGTAACGAACCGTGCCCTTCGTCTGGAGGAAATACGCGCTTTTGCCAAACAGGACAAAGCCTGCAAACCCTATCTGGGGCGCTATTGGATTACAGCAACCTCTGGAAGCAGTGGACGGCCAGGCTTCTTTGTGTTCGACCAGTCAGAATGGATATGGATTCTGGCCTCATTTGCCCGCAGCCAGGAATGGTCGGGAGTGAAAATTAATTTAACCCACCGCCAGCGCATGGCAACCGTCGCTTCTATCAGTCCATGGCATATGTCGTCTCAAGTTTCTGCTACAGTGAAAAGTTGGTGGCGACCTTCCTTGCGCCTCCCGGCCAGTCAGCCGCTATCAGAGACCGTCATGCAGCTAAACCACTGGCAGCCCGAAGTGTTGGTATCGTATGCTTCCATGGCGGGAATTCTTGCAGAAGAACAGCTTGCCGGGCGACTACACATCCAACCAGAATATGTTTACACCTCTTCCGAAGTACTCACCCGGCAAACACGCAATCGAATATGGAAGGCTTGGGGAAATGAACCTTTCAACCAATATGCCGCCACAGAAACAGCCAGCATCGCAGTGGAACATCACCGTTGTAGGCACATGCACTTCTTTGAAGACCTTGTTTATGTTGAAGTGGTCGATGATCAGTATCGGCCGGTACCGGCTGGCGAATTTGGCTCCAGATTACTCATCACAACACTGTTCAGCCGCACGCAGCCGCTCATTCGATATGAGTTGAAGGATAGCATTTGTGTCCGTTCTACCCACCCAGGATGCCTATTGCCTTTTACGGTTATGGAAGACATCCAGGGACGGGAAGAAGACATACTACACCTACCGGGCGTGTCAGGGGGGAAAGTCGATGTTCAGCCGCTGGTCTTCAATCGCATTATGGACATTTTGCCTCTCGGTGAATGGCAAGTCGTTCAGCAAGCAGATAACGGGTTAGAAGTGCTTGTGACAGGTACTCGCGAACAATTCGAAAGCGAGCGATTGCACGACCAGCTTGTGCGTTCACTTGCGGAAGAAGGTATATGGGTACCCTACGTTCACGTTAAACAGGTAACAACAATCCCAAAGAATGCATCCGGGAAAACACCCCTGATAAGGGCTTATCACCATGATTCATCAGCAGAGAAACTTGCTACTTCAGGATAGCTACAACCGGACATAGCAACCAGTATCTTTGCTAGACCATCACCAGAATCAGCAAACCCATGAACACAACACCCCTTCCGAGAACCAGCCGTACCCACTCTTTATGGTGCAAGTTTCAATGGGCCAGCCGGTTTAACGTTGGACGTGCAGAGGCAATCGCCAGGATCACAACCAGCGGCAGGATAAACACAAGATTGTAAAGCAACAGATAGCTGTACCCTAGCAACGCCGTCGGCTGGAGGGCAAGCAGGCTAAGTACCCCAAGATATACTGCCACGCTGCGGGGTACGGTGCAAAGGCCAATGAGAAACCCGCCGGCTACGAGGGCTGGAATAGTCGCTTTCTTTGCCGCCTGGCGGGCGACCCTACTAATGTTTTCAGGAGCTTGCAAACGCAGGCCAACGTCGGGCAGGAAGTAATCCTTCCACATCCATAAGCCCATCACAACTGCGACCACCGCGCCAATACGCGCCGGGAGATGTTGACGGGTGAAGATCGACGCGACTTGCAATAAGCCAATACCCAGGGCAAGATACGTTACATACACAGCCCCAATGTAAATGCTACCCATCCCTACGATACGCGCGCGGGTGGATTGGAGGTTGGTTTCCCCCGCCTTAAGCGTCGACAGCAGTGTAGTGATAAACAACAAAAGAACCGTGAAGGCGCATGGATTTATCCCATCGATTGCGCCCGCAACAACGACCGTGCCAAGCGTAAACTTGGGCAAATACATTTGCATATCCATCTGTGGAACGTTAGGATGTCAAAAACCGAGCAGCCCAACCGCGCCCATCGCAAGCACTGCCAAAATAACGAATACGACACTACGACGGATAATGGATGTAGTCACGTACTAAACTTCCAACCTGCTTTTACAAGAGCCAGGCAAGTTGCTCGTAGCTGTACGGAAAAATTTGGCGAAAAATTCCTTCCAGGCTTTTTCTCAAACCTGGCCTCTGGTTCACTGGTTCCAGGATTCTGGGCAGGAGATATTGAGCCAGCGCATAATCCATTGCGATATACAGATTCTCCGCGGCAGAGTTATGAAAAAGTCCGCTGCCATCATGAGACCACGCATTCGCGAGATAAACCGCGATGTCCCCTTTCGCCGCCTCGGGAAAGAAACCTCCATTCTTTTCTAACACGTTTTTCAGCAGAAATAGCGGAGCAAGCGGCTGCTGTAAACCGTTAAGAACGGAGTACAACCTTTGATAAGCAGCCGGCTCTGAACGTATCGGGTTAAGCAGCGCCAGGTTCTTGACCAACCCGTACCCATCGACAGGACACGCGAGTTGGTCACTCTTCTCTTCTGACCAACGAATAACAGACGTTGATGCCAGCAGGTCCGGCTCCCACCATAGAAAGCGATTCACGTCCATCGTACCTATCCAATGCATGGTTGCTGGAAATGGAATCGGATGACCAAGGTGGAGGTCTCCAAAACGAATTACCCCGTCATGCTGAAGCTGAAAGCTTACATCATCGAAAAAATCCTTTAGCTCAGACGGGCTGATTTTGATGAGCCCAGCAAAGAAAAGCTTCTGATGATTTTGAGGGAGGATGGACTCTTCTAACAAGCACATCAACTTTTCGCTGGTAAAGCGGGAGTGAACTTGGCTAAAGAATGCCAGGTTATGGCCGGGTGAGATCCACCAGGGATGTCCCATTAAAATCTGGCACTGCAAACAATCTCCACCGATTAGTTGATGAGCCAGGCAGCGTACGAAGTTCGCTTTGTTCTGGTTCTCCGCTCCAACAAGAAGGAGCAAGGGTTTAGATTTCAACGCCACGTAGATATTTGTAACGGTGAAAGGATCGGACGTGATGTGTGCATCCATAACAATGTTTTGCAGTCGCAGCAGCCACGCTTTTTCATCTGTCCGGTGGACCACTTGCTTCAATGTTGTACTTGTTGTCATCGAATTCCATTCCTGTGCATTTCAGTCAGTACTTGCCTATTATTCCGAATTCGTACCAGGGTTGCATTCGCCAAATACTGCATTTTTCAATAGGCCTTTCTACGTATGCAGGGCAAGCACCGGATCAATTTCCGGGTATATGCCAACTACAAGCAAAATGGCGGATGTTTTTATTCGGCCATTTGGATACATTCATCCTAGGGGAATGCCCCAGCCAAACTTGAATCACGGGCTTGTTAGACATTCATCGGACCAGGCTAACTCTGTATATCGTGGAAAAGGCCCAATGAACTTAATGTCTCGTCGCAGCTTTTTGTACCATTCAGCGCTATCGTTTGCTGCCGTATTCGTTCCCAGGTTTTCGTTTTCACAAGAAGAACGGCTTGGACGGTTGACAGTCGGAATGGTGGAACGAAAACAGCGCCCAGATCCAGACAGCGCCACAGTCGATAAAGTCTATGAAGACACCGTACATCCTTGGCTGCGCGAAGTCATTGGGCGCAGGCCCTACCGGCGGAACCAGCGTTGGGTAGAAACACCGCAAGGGTATATTTGGGCGCCGTACTTACAACCAGTGCGGAACGAACTCAACACACCTGTTTCGCAACTGCCAGACACGAGTCTGGGTCCAGGGATGTGGGCAGAGGTAACGGTCCCTTACGTGGATCTGATCCTGGAAAATCCCCCCGCACGTTCTCCGTATCTGCAGAACTCCACCCGACCCCGGTTGTACTACAGTCAGGTTGTATGGATCGATCAGATCCAAACGGGTCCTGATGGCAGGGTCTTTTACAGAGTAAATGAGCGGTACGGTTTTGGTGATCTGTTGTGGGCCAGCGCGGAGGCCTTTCGGCCACTGACCAAAGAAGAAGTAGAGCCAATCCATCCAGCCGCCGAAGATAAGCGCGTGGTGGTCGATGCATACCGTCAAACAATCAGTTGCTATGAGGGCCAGCGTGAAGTCTATTTTGCCCAAGTCTCGGCAGGGATGAAGTATGACATCAACGGCAATCGGGTAGATACGTGGGAGACGCCTGTTGGGGTTCGCCCAGTCTGGCGTAAATTGATTTCGGTACATATGACCGGGGGAACAACTGGCGGCGGTTACGACCTGATCGGCGTCAGTTGGACAACATTGTTCGAGGGAAACGGTGTGGCAATTCACTCTACCTTCTGGCACAACAACTTTGGAGAAGCTATGTCCCAGGGGTGCGTGAATTGTCAGCCAGAAGACGCGAAATGGATCTTTCGCTGGGTCGCGCCTCCCGTGCCTTATGATCCTGGGGATGTGACGGTTGGCTGGCCAGGCGGCACACCGGTTGAAGTTCGTGACGAAGAGTAAGATAGGCAAGAATGCTTACCCAATGAGAAGAATTTATGCGCATGAAAAAGAGGTTAAATATCCATATACTAGACCAGAACAGACGAAAATGTATGCCGGTTCATCAAAGTGGCGAGAACAAGCAATCACATTACAAAGGAGGTTGGGCGCCGTGAATAAGAAGATGATGATCTTACCTGTGTTACTAGTTTTCTTTCTATCTGCGTGTGCGCCGAACCAGCCTGATTCTGGTAGAACCAGTTCAGAAATCGAAGTGTCTGACCAGCAGGCCCCGAATGGCCCAACAGCAACTCCCGGTAGCATGTCTTCGGAAGGAATGGGTGGGCACATGATGGAGCCAATAGGTGGGGCAAATGTGGAACCGGCGGCGGAATCGAAGGGTGGGCAGCCGTTGCCTTTTCAGGATGACAATGGTGTAAAGGTTTTTGAACTGACGACCAAAACTGTGCAGTGGTCCCTGACAGATGGGGCATCCGTCACAGCAATGACGTACAATGGCACGGTTCCTGGGCCAGAAATCCGGGTAACCGAAGGGGAGCGGGTACGGGTAATCGTTAAAAATGCGCTGGAAGAACCCACGACGGTACATTTTCATGGTGTGGAACTGCCAAATGCTATGGATGGCGTACCGGGTGTAACCCAAGAAGCAATTCGGCCCGGGGAAAGCTTTACGTATGAGTTTGAAGCACGCCCGGTGGGAACGTTCTGGTATCACTCCCATTTCGAAAGTGATGTACAGGTCTCAGCAGGCTTGTATGCGCCTTTTGTTATCGAGCCGAGAGATAACGCCAACAAACCTGATCTCGATATCACCTTGATGCTAGGTGAATGGCTAATCAGGGATGGAAAAACGTATGCACCAATGCCGATGGCCGGAATGGAGCCGAATTACTTTTCTATAAACGGGAAGGTCTTTCCAAGTACAGAAACCATCACGGTGAAAAAAGGCCAACGCGTTCGCCTGAGGCTGGTAGGTACCGGTCAGTTTGCCCACCCCATGCACCTGCATGGCATGCCATTTGAAATCGTTGCAACGGACGGCCATCCTGTCCCAGAGGCGGCCCAACTTACCAAGGATACGGTCAACGTCGCACCAGGTGAGCGTTACGATATCGAGTTTATTGCGAACGAAACGGGTCAGTGGATGCTCCATTGCCATATCCTCCACCACGTAACGAATGACAACGTGGAGCCTGGGGGTTTGATGCTGATCGTTAACGTAGTTGAGTAATACGTCCAAACATTCAATGGAGGACACCATGCCTAGAAAACATTTTTTTGTGATTACGCTTGTACTTGGCCTGGTCTTTCTTGCAGCATGCACCAGCGTTTCGAATAAGGGCGGTAATACCTCGGCAGAAACCACTCCTGTGCCGGTAAAAATCGAGTTCGAAACCAATCCATCTCCACCCAAGACCGGGAAGGTACAAATTATCTTTACGGTGTCTGATCAAACCGGAAACGCGATAAATGGTGCTGACTTCGATGTGATAGCTGACCACACCGATATGCGCGGTATGACGATGCATGGAAAAGCATCGGAACAAACGGCCGGCCAGTATGCAATTGATGCAGATTTTAGCATGTCGGGGATGTGGAAACTTAGCGTACAGGTGCGAAAAGGCGATCTGAACTATCAAGAAGATATTGAAGTTCAAATCGAGTAAGATAGTGATAGGCCATCTATGATACCTGCGCCAGGCGACGATGGCGTTGGTATCCTTTGTTTTTAAGAAGGAGATTGTTATGTCAGACAAGGGAATCCGAGTGATTTTAGCAGACGACCACGCCGTTGTGCGCGAGGGAATACGGCAGTTCCTGGAGCGCGCCAGCGATATTGAAGTCATTGGGGAAGCCGATGATGGGGAGCAAGCACAGGCGCTCATTCAAAAACATCAACCGGATGTGGCAGTGCTAGACATTCAAATGCCGAAGTTCACGGGGATCGATGTAACCCGCTGGGTGCGCGCGAATGCCCGCCAAACAGGCGTGCTGATCTTAACTGCTTACAATGATGACCCTTATGTGATTGCCGTGTTGCAAGCGGGAGCTAATGGCTACGTCCTCAAAACCGCATCTCCGAAAGAGATCATCCAGGCTGTTCGCGACGTACACGAAGGAAAATCAGCAATCCACCAGGCAGTTGCGCAAAAGTTGATTGCGTTTGTCGCACGGCAAAAAGAGGAAACACCCGTTGAAGCATTAAGCGATCGAGAAATGGAAGTGCTGCAACTACTCGCCAAAGGAAATACGAACAAAGCTATTGCCACTCAACTGGGGATTAGCGACCGAACAGTGCAAGGACACATTGCCCACATCTTTAGCAAAATGAACGTAGCCAACCGGACCGAAGCGGTTATGCACGCTATCTCGTTGGGTTGGATCTCACAGAAGATGATTGAAAATTCGTAAATAACAGGTGCCTCTTTGACAAACCACACTACCAGAAGGATCGACCCTCCAGCCGGGTGGCGCTCCCTGACGGTTCAAATCATTACGTTCCTCTTCCTTCCTTTGGCTCTGATCGTACTGGCAGTTACACTGGGCAGCACCCGCCTGCATCAAAATGCCATGCGCGACTTGGTTGCCGAGCGTGATGAACGGATTGTGCGTATGGCAGCCCAGTCGATCGAAGACCAGGTAACCGCTCGCGAAAATGATTTGCGTGGGTTGGCTTCACAGATCGATACCTACTTCGATAGTAGGGATCGCGAAACATACAGCCTCCAACCCATTCTTGATCGCAGCGCTTATCTTGACGTACAGTTTGACATTGGTATCGTGGTAATGGACCGGCAACTCAACATCGTGGCAGGTAGGGGCATGCTAACCAGCGTACTCCAAACCGAAAAACACCTGCTCATCGAAGCCATGCAGATGCTCCAGTCAGACGCACAGAAAGACACTGGGCGCATATTCACAGTTTCTCTTGTAGACGCCGGCAGATCGGCAAACGTCCTTTTTCTTCCAAACAGTGATCAGCAGTACGTCATCAGTGGCGCCTATTTTGTTGATCCGCTAGCTGCCAAATCACTCCGTGAGGCTTTTTCACCGGATCGTTCTCCTTCTGCCCTCCTGATCGCTCAAGAAGGGAAGATTTTGTACCAACAGGGCTTTTTGTATTCCAACGAGGGTGTGATTCAACATCCTGGGGTTCAGGAAGCTCTGGCTGGCAAAACTGGCCGAACTTATACGGACGCACAGAACGGCGAGCATGTGGTTGTATACACGATGATCGGTCGTTTTAGGTGGGGCCTGCTGATCGAAGAGCCGTGGGAAGAGGTTGCATCGCCGCAGTTAGAAATCACCCATCTCGCGCCCTTAGCAATGATTCCCGTCATACTGTTAGCGATGTTTGCGCTGTTGTTTGCTTTCCGTCATATCGTTCGCCCACTGCGGTTGCTCGCAAAACAGGCCAGCAGCCTGGGCTGGGGCGATTATATAGAAATCGAGCAACCTGTGGGGGGAATCGAAGAGATTCGCTCCTTGCAGTTAGAGCTGATTCATATGGCGCACAAAGTTCGTACGGCTCAACGCAGCTTACACAGCTACATCGGAGCAATCACAACAGGACAGGAGGAAGAGCGCCGCAGATTGGCGCGAGAGCTGCACGACGATACGATTCAATCCCTGATTTCCCTCAAACAGAAAATTCAACTGGTAGAAATGGATTATTCAGACCCACCCGTAGCAGAGGCGTTAGGTAAGTTGAGCGCTTTCACCGAACGTACCATCGAAGATGTACGGCGAATGGTGCGTGATTTACGGCCAATCTACCTTGAGGATTTGGGCCTTGTTGCGGCGCTTCAAATGCTTGTCAACGAGACAAATGAGGCCTCTGGTATTCCGATCACATTCGAAAATCACGGGAAGGAACGCCGGCTCGATCCATCTGTAGAGCTGGCACTGTACCGGATCGTACAGGAGGCATTGAGTAATATCACCAGGCACTCAGGAGCTACGCGCGCATCCGTTGCTCTTCGCTACGATGTGGCAGAAATCGAGGTAGTGATCCTGGATAATGGAAAAGGCTTTCGTGTACCGAGCAGCCCAGCGGAATTTGCACCAGGTGGACATTATGGTTTATTAGGTATGTTCGAGAGGGCGACGCTGACCGGGGGAACGTTACAGGTTCGTTCGGCCCCAGATGAGGGCGCACAAATCATCATTAATGTAAAAACGAGTGAGACACCGGTGTGAACTTTATGCGTGGGAGAAACCACACAGACACATGGCGACAACTGAGGATAACTTTACTGGTTGCCCTCGTTTGATTCTTCCACAATCAAACGAGGGCATCATTTTGTTACGTAGGCGTCAATTAGTGGTGTTGCTGCCCTGACTGGCCACTCTTTACGTACTTCTGTGGTTCTTTATCGAAAGCCTGCTTGCAACCAGGCGAACAGAAGTAGTATGTCTGCCCTTGATACTCCGATTTCCCTGCTGCCGACTTTGGATCGACATCCATTCCACAAACGGGATCTTTTGCCATATCGTACACCTCCTTTTGTCTCAGTACCTAAACAGAATAGTTGGAAACGTTCCATAATCCAAGTGGGGAAACGCCTCTTTTTCCACAAGCCTTTTTGCCTATCGCCAATCCAAAAACTACCTGTTCGTGTTCCCTTCCACGCCCAACAATCGTAACTGTTCGACTGCCGGCGCAAAATTCGGATGCACCTTTCTACTCGTTTGCAGATCCACGATGGCTTTGTCGAGGCTTCCCATTGCCGCAAACGACAAACCACGCCAGTAATAACTTTCTTCCAAAACTGGCTCACTCATGTTGCTCAACGTTTGCGAAGCCAGATCTACCACATCCTGGTACCGCCCCGTATAGTAATAGGCCCAGTAAGGTCCGGTTTGGTACCACATCATTCGCCATGGTCGCTCTTTCGCCGGGAGGGAACGGTACAGTTCGAATGCTTTATCGTATGCCTGGGCGGCGCCTGCATAATCCAATAAGGCAACCAGACTGGACCCTCTGTTGAAAAGTGCAAAGTACTGATCTCGCCCGGACAATTGACCGCTTTCCGCAAGAGCTTTTCGTGCCGCATACTCGCGATTGTATGTTTCTTGGGCATGATCGCCTAGCAGTATAAACACTTCCGGTTCACGATCAACAGGATAGACGAGAATAAACGTCCCATTGAATGCCCGCCAATTCGTTTCAACAACCTCATAGGAAAGTTGGAGACCAGATCCCATGTATGAATCCTCGACTATGAACGTGCCAATCGTGTCATCATACCCTGTAATCAGGGCGTAATGTCCCATCCAACCATCAAAATCCGCTCCTTCAAACCCCTTTTCAATGACAACTGGAAAACCCGCGGCGACGAAACGCTTGAGCAAGTTCGAATCCCCCGCCAGACGACTGATTGCACGAAGTTCCGTGCGTTCGTTGACGTACTCCATCATTTCATACGGCATAACGTTCTTATCGCGGTCATTTGGTTTGGTGTAGGGTGCTATTTGGTACTGGTCGCCATCCCATCCCCAGTAGGAGAGGGCCATTGCCAGTGTCGCTGGCCCACAGTTATTCCAGCCTTGGCGTTCATACTGTATCCCAGATAGCTGAACGATGCTGGGCAAGGACGTGGGGATGGGCGTGACGGTGGGCAAAACGCTTATCATTGGTTCAAGCGTCAGGGTGGGTGTTGGCCTGTTCGGAATGTCTGTAGCGATTGGCGTCCACCGTTCTACCACTACGAAACCTGTAGGAGAAGCAGTCACCTGCGCATTCGGCTGGAATACGACATCTTCTGGCGGAAACAAAAAGTACTGTATTTTGGAACGCCATTCTATGATTCGCCAATCGACTCGTTCCTTCACACCGGGTATGCTGTATAGCAATAGCGGAAACACGAACAAAAAGGATAGAATGAAAAAGCGCTGTTTTCGTTTCATTAAACGCCAAAACGTGGATTGCCCATTTTGGATAGAAAAGCTAATTTCTGCTAAGAAACTTCCCTTCCAGAATGGATCGTGTGCGGCATTTCGGAACGCCGCACACGATGTGAGGAGGAGAAGATTTTTAGCGGTTTGCGAATTACTACCCAAAGTGTAGAAGAAGTCCATCAACAAACGTAGCGCCATACGGCGTTTTCTTTCATAGGCACTTTTGCGTATTCGGATGCATTGCTATTGTGGAAGTTGAACCAGTGCGCAAAAAAGCCTATGGACCAGTAGGTACTTACGCGCTTGTCGCAACACCGAAAACATCTACACTACTGCAAAAGACAACGTTATCGAGGCCCTTACGCTCTACTGTGTGGTGCGTTCCGACCACCAGTGAAAGGAGAATAGGATGCTTACCAAGGCGAACACTTCCATTGGACGCAAGACACCTAAGCGTTCCATCAAGGAGGAAGGTGTTGAAAATTACAAAAAAAAGAATGGTGGAAAATACATCTCTTCAACCGCCCGCTTGTTGAGTAAGCTCATAGCGCTTAGAGCTGAGAATGCGAGACTGCGTGCAAGTCTCCAATTTATGCAGGAAATGTATTTCGTAAGCGATTAAGCAAAGCAGAACCACTTAAATGGTCAATATAAGAAGAGCCGCCGTGTAACGAACGCGCTGCGCAAGGGATGCCCTGAATTGTATTTGTTTGGGCGTCTGTATTGGAGTGACTGCTATACCGCAAGTCGTTTCGTCATCTCAGATCATCCACTCCATTGGGCTTAAGGAACGACTGATGTTTCTCTGGGAGTGGCTGTTGGATGTCTGTGGATCCAACTTTGGGGTGAAGCTCGCCTATTCTTGCGAGACAGACGCTTCTCGTTCTGCTGGCAAGCTTCAGTGGACAAAAGTGTATCAAAAAGCATGAAGCGCTGTACATTTGAGGCACACCGGCATTCCAGTCTTTGGCCGGTGTGCCTCATTTTTCCAAATATAAGTGATTCTACCTATCTGCTCTGCACGGAAAAATGCCTGATAAAAACAGGCCGCTTAACGCTTCGGTCGAGGAATTGGAACGCATATACTGTGGCTAAGTACAGATGTGTAAGAACAAAAGCACGTTTTTCGTTGGAGGTCAAAAATGGCGAACCGGAGCCAATTCCTTATGTATGTACCGCAGCCTTGCAATGAGGCCGTTCGGTTAATGATTGATCGGCTTAATAAAAGTGGTTTGCAGGTGGTACAGACCTTTGATTTTGAAAGTGCCCGGGGAACACAGTCCTCCTGCACCTGCAACAGTCACGGGACAGAGCGTTGCGATTGTCAGATGGTCGTGCTGTTGGTATATGGAAACGCCAGCCAACCCATTAGCCTGATGGCTCATGGCTATGATGGAAAGACCTGGTTAAGCCTAGCGGACACGTTCCATGCCAGTAACCCTGCGCTGGAAACACAGGTGAGGAACGTGTTTACGCTCACAGAAGCTGGTATAGAAAACAATGCGGCTTTATTAGTTTGATGGGCAAGGAATCGCATTATGTCCGAATTTCAACACAAAGTATCGATTCCGGTCAACGGAATGAGTTGCGCTTCTTGTGTAGGACATGTGGAGAAAGCGCTATCCAATCTCCTAGGGGTTTCAGAGGTGGTCGTGAGCCTGGGAACCGACCGGGCTAACCTGGTCTATGATCCACGGCAAGTGGACCTGACGAACATAAAACAGGCGATTGAAAGCGCCGGTTACGAGGTGCCTGTTGAAGAAGTTGCCCTGGATGTACAAGGAATGACCTGTGCTTCCTGTGTCGCGCACGTAGAAGGGGCCTTATCGGACCTACCCGGTGTAGAGAGCGCCACAGTAAATCTGGGACTAGGTACCGCGCGGGTTCGCTATATCCCCGAAGTGGTAACAATCCTTGCCATGAAGCAGGCGGTAAAGAAAATTGGCTATCAGGTCAGTGAGCGCAACAGTAATCAGGCCGATGCATTGGATCGCGAGCAGCGCGCCCGGGAAGATGAGATTCGGAAGCAGGGACGAAACCTACTGGTTGCCGGGTTCATTGGCCTGATTGTCATGATTGGCACGTTTTATGACATGCTAGGCCCACTGAAAGCTGTGGTTCCAGAGTTCCTCTCGTATAAGTGGGTGATTGGCCTACTGACCACTCCGGTTGTGTTTGGCCCTGGCCGGCAGTTCTTTACCCATTCTTGGCGCGGCTTGAAGCACGGTGTCACAGATATGAACCTGCTGTATGCTACAGGAATTGGCGCCTCCTATGGGATCGCAGTGATCAATACCTTGTTTCCCGAGGCCGGCTTTGGTGGAGAAGGCGCAACATTCTTCGAGAGCGCCGCTCTACTCACAGCATTCATTATTCTCGGTCGCTGGCTGGAAGCTCTGACGCGTGGGCGCACGTCGGAAGCCATCCGTAAGTTGATGAAGCTGCAACCAAAGCTGGCGCGCATTGTTCGGAATGGAATGGAATCGGAAATCCCGGCGGAAGAAGTGCAGTTGGATGATTTGATTCTTGTCCGCCCTGGTGAAGGTGTGCCAGTGGATGGCCTGGTGACAGAAGGATACTCTGCCGTAGACGAGTCCATGCTAACCGGTGAAAGCCTGCCGGTGGAAAAGCGTGCTGGTGATAACGTCATTGGTGGAACAATCAACAAGACTGGCGCCTTTAAATTCAAAGCTACTAGGGTGGGCAAAGACACAGCTTTAGCGCAAATCATCCAGCTTGTCGAAACAGCGCAGGCAAGTAAGGCGCCCATCCAGAAGTTAGCTGATTGGGTTGCAGGCCACTTCATTCTAGCAGTGCATTTGCTGTCAATTGTGGTGTTCCTGTTCTGGTTCTTCTTTGGATACCAGCGCTTTTTCGATCCGAATTCCAGCTTCCTGCTCTCGCCATATATGTTGGGTGAAGTCGGAGTATTCGGTTTTGCCCTGCTCTTGTCGGTAACGGTGTTGGTCATTTCCTGCCCCTGCGCCGTTGGCCTGGCAACACCAAGTGCGATGATGGCAGGGACCGGTAAAGCTGCCGAGAATGGAGTGCTGTTCAAAGGTGCCGAGGCCATAGAAAAAGCCAGCAAGTTGCAGGCCATCGTCTTTGATAAGACGGGTACGCTAACCCGTGGCGAGCCATCCGTCACCGATGTTATCCCGTTTGGTCCATTCGCGGGCCAGGAGGATGTCGTCTTACAAATCGCGGCAGTGGCAGAGAAAAACAGCGAGCATCCACTGGGCGAAGCAATCGTGCGTGGCGCGCAGGAAAAGAACCTGGTTGTGAATGATGCAGACAGCTTCAACTCGATCCCAGGACATGGCGTAGAGGCGCGGGTGGTCGGACAGTCGGTACTACTGGGCAATCGCAAGTTGATGCGTGAGCGAAGCATTGACTTTACCTCGCTGATGGGAAACGCCGAGGCCCTGGAAGCGGAAGGGATAACCGTAATGTTTGTGGCTGTCAGTGAACGGCCAGCGGGGCTTGTAGCAGTTGCAGATACGGTAAAAGACCATACGGCGGAAGCAATTCGCTTCTTGCACAATATCGGTATTGAAACTGTTATGATCACCGGGGATAACCGCCGCACTGCGGAAGCGATTGCGCGGCAAGTTGGCATTGATCGGGTATTGGCCGAGGTATTGCCCCAGGATAAAGCCGAAGAAGTGAAAAAACTTCAAGCACAGGGCAAAAAGGTGGCTATGGTTGGGGACGGCGTCAACGATGCGCCGGCCCTGGCGCAAGCTAACGTCGGTATGGCTATTGGATCTGGCACGGAAGTAGCAAAAGAAACCGGTGACGTAATCCTGATCAAGGATGACATCCGCGACGTGGTTGTAGCGTTAGAAGTGGCGCGAGCCACGATGAACAAGGTCAAACAAAACCTGTTTTGGGCTTTCGTTTACAACACGCTGGGTATTCCAATTGCTGCCGGTGTTTTGTACCCATTGGTTTCGGTGGTGATCAGCCCAGAAGTTGCCGGACTGATGATGGCGGTCAGCTCGGTATCCGTGACACTCAATACCCTATTCTTAAAAGGGTTCAAACCCTCGATCTACAAACAGCCTGCACGCACCACTGTTCAGCGGGGTGTTGACCAGGTAGTACACGCGACGGCGACTGACTAGGAGGAAGCGATGGAATATAACACCATAAATGAAGGAGTGGCGAAGCGCAGTGCGTTGATCTATGTACCAATTTCTGTAGGCGCAGCCCTCTTGTTCTGGGTGATCGCCAGCTTGATCGGAGATTATCCGTCGGTTGCCCGAATTGGGGGTGCAGTCTGGGTATTGTTACTGACCACCATTGTCACAATGCCAATGGTCACCAGCGAAGTCAAAAAACGCGCTTCGCGTGCGGGAAATCCATAAAGCGATATCCGTGGTTGACCGTTTTCACAAAGTCAGCCACGGATACTTTTCTTAATCCCTATGAAAACAGAACCGGGTTATATCCCTGCGCTACGCTTCCGTTTCCTGACACCGTTTTATGACTTTGTTTTGCGCTGGCTGATGAATGAACAACGCTTCAAAGCGGCGTTGGTCCAGGCAGCCGGTATCCAACCTGAGCAGCATGTGCTAGACCTGGGTTGTGGCACAGCGACTCTGACGCTGATGATCAAACAGCAACACCCGCAGGCGATTGTTACCGGAGTAGATGGCGACACACAAGTGCTTAGCATAGCCCGAGCAAAAGCTAGAAGAGCTGGAGTGTCCATAAATCTGGATGAAGGCATGGCATACGATCTTCCCTATCTGGATAATACGTTTGACCGGGTCGTCTCCAGTCTGATGTTTCACCATCTTTCCTCAGAAGACAAACAACGAACATTTGCAGAAGTCCACCGCATATTGAAATCCGGTGGAATGGTGTATGTAGTTGATTATGGCCCGCCAATCGGCCTTTGGTCACGTTTGGTTTCACCAATTATGGCTCGTTTCGAACAGGCGGGCGACAACCATCGCGGTATGATACCCGTTATGCTGCGGCAGGCAAAGTTCCAAGAAGTGGTTGATACCCAAGCGCTCTCGACAGTATTTGGAACGCTAAATCTGTTTAACGGCAGGAAGGCATAGCGTTAACTGACCAGGAAGAGCAAATCCTCTAGGTGCATTCGTGCGAAAAACCATCCCATATATCCTATTGATCGGTATCATGTTCGGGTTTGGATGGCTCTTGGTCACAAGTGGTTTCCTTCAACGAATCACTCGACTGATGTCTAACTCCCCAGTACTTGCATACACCGAACCGGTTGCAACCGCAACATGGACGCCTACCGATCCTGCAAGCACTTCCACCCCCATCCCTACCCCGACACTACAAACTGGTCCTTGGACCAATCAACTTGCGCCAGATTTTTCGTTACAAACACTTTCGGGAGACACGGTACAGCTTTCCGACTATCGTGGGAAGATCATTTTATTGAATTTCTGGACGAGTTGGTGCCCTCCCTGCAAAGCAGAAATGCCGGAGATCCAGTCTTTGTATGAAGCGTATCAAGCCCAAGGATTGATCGTGTTGGGCATCAATATTACCGTATTGGACGATCGCGTAGAAGTTGAACGTTTTGTGAAAGAGCTTGGCCTTTCTTTTCCCATCCTTTTAGATGAAAGCGGCGATATCAGTAATCCGTTATATCGAGTAATCCGCATTCCTACCAGTTACTTTATCGATCAGGAAGGAAAGATTTACTCCGTTCAGTTTGGTGCGATGTCCACGGAAAGAATCGAGCAGCTTATTCAAGACAAACTGCCAGATTAGTAAGACAAGTCTTTATAGATATTTCCTCTGGCAGCTCCTGGTAGGAAGAACAAAAGGGAAACAAGTTCGTCGTCTTCCAAATTCCTTACCTCACCCTAATGACATAGGATGAAACAGAGGTTGAGCCACCTGACTCACCCGATGTGTAAATGACGATGGTGCAAATCAGGAGCATGAGAATGACCATGGCTTATGCTCTCGTGAATGTGTGGATGACGATGCCAGCCATGCTTTTCGGTCTCATCATGGTGGAGATGGTGGACATCATGCGCATGGAAATGGTCGTGCGACTGTCCATTATGGGCATGGGAGTGCTGATGCTGTTCCTGGAAGAGTAGGTAAACAAAACCGACAAAAACAACTCCAGCAAGGACTTGATACCAGGTAAAATGCTCACCGAACAGGATCGCCGACAACAGCACGCCCCAAAACGGTGCAAAAGAAAAAATCAACTGGCTTCGCGTGGCCCCTAAAAGTTGAGCGGATGTAATATAGAAAACAATGCTAAAACCGTAGGCGAATACTCCCACCATAAGGCCACCAATAAGATCCCAGGCTGATCCAAGAAACGGAGTAAGTGAAAGGCCAATGAGCAGGTTTGTTGTACCAGCCACCAATCCTTTCCAGAAAGTGGACTGAGCTGGAGTAATCCCATCGATCAGTGCGGTGAGATGATTATCGAACCCCCAACACAGACAAGCCAGAGCAACAAAGATACCTGCTTGTAATCCAGCAAGACCCTCTCCTGCTGCGAGCATTACCGCAGCAAAAAAAATGCCTCCCGCAGCAAGCCAACTTCTGGGGGTCATATGGTCTTTAAAAACAAAATGGCCCAGAACCGCGGTTGCCACCATCTCTAGATTTAGCCACATTGATACGGAAGCAGCACTCGCCAGTTGAAGACCCGCTAACAGCAAAACCGGCCCGAGGATGCCACCAAACATAACAGCACCAGTCAACCGCAATGCATTGATGCGATCCATACGCCAGGGCGCCAATAATTTCCGATCCCGAATGACCAACCCAGAAACCCCGACACAAGCGCCTAAGTAAAGTAACCCAGCAAGTTGAAATGAAGTGAGGGAGCCTAAAAGTTGTTTGCTCACGGGTGTTGCAGCTCCGAACAACAGCGCCGATATCATGGCAAACCAAAAAGCTATGTTTTTGCTCATCCTCTAAAATGCCCTCTCCAAATGTTTTACCGAGAAATATCATATAACTGTTTGCGCAAAGCGAACAAATTATAACAGTGTCCGTACCCCGTCTTTTTCATCATGTTATTAATAAAAACGAGCCCAGTAAGGGACGCAATTCATACTGAAAACGGGTTCGTTTTCGTTTGACAAAAGCATCTGGATTGGTATAAGCCGCAAACTCAATCATATGATTAGATTTAGAATACTTTCTAGGTACCCATCGCCCAAATAGCCTTGGACTAAGCGCTACGCGCAGGGAAGAAACCCAGACAGAGGTACAGGTGAATAAGAACGGATAGGGTGGGTTGTTGCTATAGTGCTTGTAAGCGCAATCCCTTTTCACTTACAGGAGGTATAGCAATGACCACGCCGTTACGGCAGAAGCTCACGGAAGACCTGCAACAGCGTGGATTATCCGGCAGAACGCAGGAGACCTATATCCGGGAAGTGCAGCAGCTCGCCGAGTACTACCGGAAATCCCTTGACCAAATCACAGAAGCAGAGTTAAGAGCCTACTTTCTCTATCTGCTCAACGAGAAACAAGTCGCATCCAGCACGCTACCGGTCGCGTTGAGTGGGACCAAGTTTTTCTTTGTGTACACCTTGCCGCGAGCGTGGACCACGTTTGAGTTGGTCCGTGCGCCGAAAGAAAAGAAGCTGCCAATCGTCCTAACCATCGGAGGTACGCCTGATCTTGTCGTGTGTGAAGATCGTGCGCTACCAGGCGTGCTTGAGTACGATTTATGGCTGCGGGCTTCGGCTGCAAGAAGGGATCCAACTGGCGGTGGGGGATATCGACAGCCAGCGGATGGTAATCCATGTGCAGCGAGGGAAAAGAACAAAAGAGCGGGTCATTCGCCTCAATGGGCTCTGCCAGAAAGTGATTCGAGCGTGGTATGCCGTACGGCCAGCAGGTAACTTAAACCAGGTATTTATAACTCAGCGCGGTTCAGCAACAACGCGAGAAATTCAGTCGATTTAAGAAAACGTAGGGGAAGCTGCACACGTAGAGAACCTGACTCCTCACGTTGCCAGGCATACCTTCGCGAAAAATCTGGTAAATGCTGGCATCAACCTGGAGAAAGTAGCAATGCTCTTGGGCCATTTCAGCCTGGATACTACTCTGATCTACACCACCCCTGCGATGCGGGATCTCGAAAATGCGGTCAGCGTTTTGGATAGCTAAGGCTTCTCCGGACTGGTATATCCCCTTTTTACTTTCTGCTGGATAATCCGTTCAGCAATTTGCTCCGCCTCTTCTTTTGTTTGCGTCTTGATCATTCGTACTCGATGAGCACCATTTTTCATGCTTCCCCACGTGCAAATGACCGCGTGACTGTCCAACAGGGTGGATTGCACGTGGACTTCATAGAAACGAGCCATCTTTTGTTCGGGAATGATTTTGTGCATTAACATGAAATCATTGTAGCACAAACGTTCCCTCTGCTCGTTCTTTCATAATCGTTGGATTACCTGTGTACACAACACAGCCAACAACATGATTGGCAGTCCTGGTAGGCGGTGCGTTTTCACCCTCTTCTCTTCCTTGTACGTAAAAGCCATCAGCCCCAAGGCTACGATCGCATGACCTCCAAAAAAGGCGATGAAAAAGGCATTGTCTGGGCAGACTAAGGTCAAGGCGATTGCACTCACTGCGTCTGCCCCGCCCCACCACCCCATTTCCCAGGCAATCCAGAATGCAAGAATGGAAAAGGCAGGGATTGGCGCGACCTGTGCTCCCCAAAAGGTCGCGAGGATGAGGAATGGCAGCCAGGTAATGATTCGTCCTGCCTCTTCCAGGCACATCCGTTGCGCGATCCGCTCTCGCTCGCTGACCAGTGAAACGAGCGCAGCAAGAAAAACCAGTTGCCATTGCCCCTGCCAGGCGCGCAACACTCCGGCTGCGATCAGCGGAAGAATGACCCACAGGCTGTGCGGAATTTCTCCCTTGCGAAGATCGAACCAAGAAACAATCAGAAGCCAGATAACGATGACGAAAAAGATCAGCCAGTCCACAGTGAAGTCCCTCTATGGTGCGATGTGTTGTTCGATCCGTCGAATGTACTCTGCGCTGCTGCCACAGCCACGCGGAAAACGGGCAGCAATCTCCTCCCAGGTGCGCGCATTGCCAGCATTCTTGAGCGCAGAAAGCAGGCATCCGGAACCGGCGTGATAGTTCGCCAAAACTGCCTTCCAGTAATCCTCGTAAGATAGGTTCGCAGATGGACTGCTGCCATTTGCCCGGCGAAATACCAAACTCGTTTGTTGGCAGCTCGCGGCCATCGCCTCGGCCAATACCGCGATATGCTGTTCGCCTTTACCGGGGTCTACGCCGCCCGGACAGGTGGCGCACGTTGGGTCAATGCGTTTGAGCAAATACCCTTGCAAGGCCGCCTGCTGCCACCATTCCAGGTTGCGATATGGTTTTCCGCAGGTGTTCACATCGAAGACCTGCGCGCAGGTTTGCCGATAACGCTCCGCCTGCCAGGTCAGCACCAGATCGGCTCCCGATCCGGTCATCTGGCCCAGCCCAATCTCCCCTTTTTGCCAATCCGCTCCAGGCCAGAACTGTGATTCGACCGCTACCACCGCTTTCACGATCCTGGCCGGAATTTGACGCTGCGCCGAGTGTTGAACGATGGCGTGGTCGTATTGGTTTTGCCAGGCGCTTACCCGATGCTGGCTGACCTCTACCCCGCATCCGTTTGGCGAACCGTCCGGAAAAAGGCCATAGGAAGGGCAGACGGAGCCGTCCACGATACCACTTTGTAATAACTTGCCGGTCAGTAGATCCAGTCGGTAACTGGTGTTCAGATTTTGGTCCAACCCTTCCGTTTCCAACCAACTTGGGACGTCCTCCGCGGATACGACAGCGCCATAGGCTTGCTGGCAAGGGTCTGAGGGGATTACGGATGCAAGGACAACGGATTCATAGGGTTGTCCAAAGAGAAGGGCGAGAAGAAAAGCTACGGTGTGCCATGCACGGGGTACCATGAAACCTCCCAGGTAACGCTTCCAGTCCGATAGGTTCGCCCTACCGCGTCTTGCACGTCTACCCACGCCGTCCACGTGCCTTTTTCGGTAACGCCCAGGTTCGGATCACCCGCAACCGCGGGCGAAAGCGACCAGCTTGCCTCATTCAGCCAGTACGTTTGTACGCCGCCAAAAGGGGAGCGAACACTGACCTTGATGATGTAGGGCGGTTCGCCGCCGGTTACTGTGCCTATCAGGGATTGGGCGGGCTGTCCTAGCCCAGGGCCATACAGAACCAATTTCGAATAGAGCGGAGAAATCGTCCCGCTCAACGGGGCCAGGATGATGACGCTCACTGTGTCGCTCCGGCTCCCTGACACGTTCGTGCAGGTCAACGTATAGGAGCGCACGCCGGTCGCGACGTTGGTAAAAGTGCGGGTTCCGGTTATCGGAATATTCCCCGACCAATCGCCGGCGCTGCTGGAGGCGCTGCAGGAAACCGCGTACTGGCTGGTCCAGCTCAAGGTGTAGCTGGCCGGGCTGACGTACGTTAGTGCGCCGTCTTTCCCATCGATCTTCAAATCCACGACCGGTGGCCGTGGATTGACTTGCACCTGTACCGAGTCAACGGCTTGCGCGCCGACGGGATTGCTGCACCGGACTGTGTAGGTGTACGTTCCCTGAAGAACGTTGCTGAGAGCGCGTGATCCACTGGTGCCAATGACGCCGGTCAAACTTCCTTCGGCCTGGCAGGTCGTTGCATTGCTGCTCGACCAGCTGATCGTATATGCCGCAGGTTCGGTAAAGGATGACGGGGCGTTTTGGCCGTTAACCCGCACGTCTACCGTTGGCGCGCCATACACGTTTGCCATGACGGTATCACTGGCGCTGCCAGCCGGATTGGTGCAGGTGAGCGTATACGTGTACGTTCCAGCCGCCAGGCTGCCAAAGGCCTCGGAACTGTTGGTTGCTTTGCTGCCCGACCAGTTGCCAGTGGCCGTGCAGGCAGCGGCATTAGTCGTCGTCCAGCTTAGGGTATGGCTGCCCGGCGCGGATAGATTGGCCGGCCCATTCGTGTTATTGATTCGTAAATCCACGGTTGGCGCGGCGGTCGAACGGTAGCTGGTGGTAACTGCGCGGACGTCCACGTATCCGCCGGAAGCGGAGATCGTCCAGGTGCAGTCACCGGCGGTGGGAACGTTCCAGGCAGGCACCGGAAAATTATTGAAGCCCGGGGTTCCCGACCCAGACACGTACATGTTCTGGTTGAGGATCGTTTGCCCACAAGCCTGGACGATGACTCTGCCAACGCCCGCTTCACCGCTGTAAGCGGCCTGGATACTAAAGGTCTGGAGAAAGGTGAAATTCCCGGAGATCGAGCTGCCATTCTGGATGCGGGTGACGGTTTCCGTGCAGCCGTTGGCGCAGGAACCCCCGCCTTCGGATGGCGGCAGCGAGGTATTATCCTTGTGGTAGAGCGATACGTAGCCAACCGAGCCATTCCACTGGATGTAGCTGCGCTCTTGATCAAACGTACGGCCGTTCTTGAGGTACTCCGGAGAAATGGCAGAGACGATACCGGTCACAAGAACGACAAGCCCGAGAGCAAGCAGTATCGCCAGAAAAAACCTACGGCTTCTTCTTTTAAGATATTTGATGGAGAATACAGGGATCATTGCGCCACTCCCGCTGCGGCGAAGACGGAAACGTTCTTGTTTACCACGCCGATCCGGTCCAACAGCAACCAATCCACCGGAAAGGATAGATACACGCCTACCGCCGGCTCGTTGCTGGTCCAGTTTCCAAGTCCATGCCCCAGCCGCACCGGACGAGGGGGATAGGCGGAGATCGTGCCGCCAGTCATTTCCGGCAGCACGCGCACGTCAAGCAGAAAGGTAGAAATTCCTCGTGCGGCCAGTTCTGTCTGCGCCAGTCGAACCGCCTCATCACGGGCGGCGTTTTCTTGCAACCGGATTTGTCCGGTAGACAGGATGGCCGCCCAGTCCCGGCCCTTCGATGCACCCGTCAGAGCGGCTTCCTGCGCCATGCGATAGCCCCAATTCCTTGCCTCGTACAACCGGTATAGGTCAACCAGTCCGGCAGAGATGGCAATAAACACCAACATGGCGAGAAACCCCCACGCGGCAGCCTGCCCTTTGCGGTCCTGGATCATGGATACCGCTCCACGATGCCCCAGTGCCGGACGCGAACGGTGACGGCCGAGGTGGGCAAAAAGGGAATCATCGATTGAAATGGCGCGGATGCTTCGACGCGAAATGCGGTCCCAAATGGGCTGGCCGAGAGCCAGGCGGCGCTGCGTTCCGAATTGGCTGCGTCGAAAACACGCACGGTTACGGGCGATGACGCTCCCATATCGTTTTGATCCACGGTTTGCTGCACCAGCCCTATCGCAAAGTTCCACTGCGACGGGTCAAGAGAGAGCGCGCGGGCGGCCGCGCTGCTGCCGCTGTCTAACGCCTGACGAAGAGCAATTCCCTGGCTGAGTTCAATCCCGCCGAAGATGACCAATCCCAGGATCATCAGCACCAGCAGCGCCTCGACTGAGGCCTGTCCGCTCTGGGGTAGCCTACGAGCCGATTTCTGCATTGACGTCATTGAACTTACCTTGAAGGGTCGTGAAAATCTGCCACAACGCGCCGCCCACCAGGCTGATAAAAATCGCCAGGATCACGATATATTCGACGACGCTCTGTCCGCTGCGATCGTGAAACATAACACCTCCTCATGAACGGGCGGCTGCTTTTGGACAGCCGCCCGTTCTACCGGTCAAGGGTTCAGGTTAGGGATGCGCGGCAGGGACCGAGATGCTGTCAATCCAGGTGGCGACGCTGTCGCCCTGCGCGCCGATGTTGGTGAGAATGCCCCATACGGCTGCCGCGCCCAACACGATGGCGATTGCCAGAACCACGACGAACTGCGGAATTTCAGATGCTTTCCGGTCAAACAACATAAAGAACCTCCGTGATAGATTAGAAGCCGCCGCCGATGCCTGTTCCTGATAGGGTTTGCAGGATACGATCGACGAGCGGGTAGAAAAACAGGATGACGATGGGGCCAAGCAAGAAGGGCATGGCCAGTAAGGTAATGCGCAGCGGCAGGCGCTGCATTTGCTCTTCGGTCTGGCTGTTGATTTCTTCCGTTAGCTCATCGATAGATGAAACCAGCGCCTGATCCGTTGTCAGCACACCGCCTGACTGCTGCGCCGCTTGAATACGCTGGACGATGCGAACCAGGTGCGCCGATTTCAAGTCCGCGGCTACCTGCCGTAATACGTCCAGCCCGCTTTTCGCCTGCCCGCCTGAGGTGCGCAGTTTTAGCACCCGGTACACCAGGTTATTTTCATGAGTGGTTTGGACAACGTTCTCCAACCCCAACAGCATCGAGCCGCGTAAGCTCATGTGCAGGCGAAGGTCAATCAACAACTGACGGATTTGCCCCAGGAGAAAGCGCCGGCGCTGGCGTACCAGGTAGCCTTTGAACAGCCAAACCATACCCGGCGCTGCAAGAAACGCCAGCCGCGCTGAGGGCAGGTAGTGACCAATCCAGAAGAACAATGCCAGGCCCGTGACGGCCGCGCCAGCATAGAGATTCACCCAGGGAATACCACTTAACCCGAGAATTTCATCATCGGTATGTACGTCCTTTGCCTGGTTTTCAATTCCAAGCGCGTGCAGGCGGTAACGCCGGTGAACCAGGACGTGAAACCACCTCCTTCCCAAAGAAAATAGTGTGGATAGCGTTGCATTGGCGACCAGGCCGATGCCAATTGCCAGCGAGAAGCCAACGGCAAGCGGATAGGCGTCCATATTAGAAAGCTTCTCCTCTGCCCAACTGGTGGACTTCAAATTCGAAGTACAAACTGGCAAACACCGCGCACAGCAACAGCACGGTCAGAAGTACCCGGTGCGGTACGTCTTGCAAAAAGAAGAAACGCCAGTCAGGGGTGAGTAGCACAAAGACGGTTGCCGCAGCCGCCACCCCTTGCAGAAGCCGGATGGTTCCACGAACCAACGCCAACGTCTGGCGCGTTTTGGAGCGGAGAGCCTTTTGCCGGTGCGCTTCGGCTTCTACGGCTTGAAAGAGCCCCATCTGTACTTCGTCGGTAATCCGCGAACTGTTGGCGATCAGGGCGGCCAGCCGGGCGGTGACGGCCCCGGGTAGATTCTTGAGCGCCAGCGCCGCCTGTTCCGGCGGCTGGTGCATTTGCAACCGTGAAGCAACCTCTTGGATCGCGGTTTTCAAGGAGCCATCCGGTAGATCAATCGCATTCAGACTGTTCAGTAAGGAATGATCGACGTTCAGCAGCGACCGCATTTGCAGAACAGCCAGTTCTGCGTCTTCGTTCACTTTTGCCCGTTGCGCCTCCGCGGATTGGTATTGCGCCCACATTAACGCTGCTGCTCCGGAGAGCAGTACCAGGGGTGAAACCAGAGCATCGCCCACCGCGACCGCAATGGACACCGCAATCACAGGAATGATCAGTCTGCGCCAGGCAAAGGTGACCTTTCGCGTGTGCTTCTCTTCCTGGAGAATTCCCAGGTCTCTCAAACGTAGCGCCGTCCAGGGCGCGCAAAGACGCCGCCAAAGACTGGTCAAAATGGCGCAACCGTTTTCCAGGAGTACGCGCGAAGAAAGAAATATTCCCAAAATCAGCGACAGGAAACTGGCTTCCAGTACCCAGCGAAAGAGGCTCATTCGTTCTCCTCCCCATTTCCATCGACCGGTATGCCCAATGACCGGCAGCGTTTTACCAGCTCGTAGCGAGGCATGCCCAGCAATGCCGCAATCTCGCCCATGTCCATGGCTTCAACCAGTTGTTCCAGATCCCCGGCTTCCCAATCGTCCGAACTTGGGCGATAGCGGGGAGTACGATTGACCTGCCGCCGTCCACACGTGGGGCAACGCTGCGGTTCGTGAGATTTGTGTTTCTTCGATGGATGCGTATCCGATGCGTTCGATCCCACGTTCACCTCTATCGGTTTGCTGAAACCTGTTCTGTGGTTTCAAAAACAGGCTCGATGGACCAAAGCAGGAACCCATATAAGGGATAGGTAGGCGGCTGCCAGCCATAGCGGATAAAGCCATTGCTCACGCCAGTTCCCTTGTCGTCCAACACCAGCATCGTATCCACCATGTTCGCTGCGCGGCAAAGCTCGCTTTCGCATTTACTCCACTCCACACCCCACAGGCTGACGTGCTTACCAAACAGGCGTATGGCGACCATCTGCCCGGGTTGGACCGGGTTCAAAGCAACGGACTGGTATCCCTGTCCTGGAATATCCGCGCCGGTGGCAACCCAGGTGTAGGCCAGGTCGCCATCTTTCTCCAGGTAATAGACCTTGATCAAATCGAACGGCACGCTGAATTTCACCTGGCGGGTTTCTCCCGTCCAGCCGTAAAACCGCCATTCCTTTTCTTTGGGCAGGAAACGCAGTCCCTGCCAGGGCGCATCCTTGAGTTGCCGGGCCATGGCATCTTCTTGAGCTTGCGCGTCGATTGCTTCCTCCACAGCCACGGGGGTTTCCTGCGGGACGACGATGCCGCGGTTAACGTTGACGAACAGGAAAGCCAGGCAGGCCAGGGTTAGACAGAGAAGCACCACAGCCAGCAGCCAGCGAAGAATCTTCTTCATCGGTTCACTCCAGTAAGGTTCTGAAAAGCCTGTCCAAAAATCTCGTTGGCCCGTTCATGTTCCATTCGGTAGAGGAAATCGAGGTGATACTCGCCCTTTTCATCCAGGCCATTGACGACCGCGATGGCCTGCAGTGAACGCTCGACCCGCCCGGAGCGGTTCGTGCGCCCCATCAGGGCAATCACGTCAACGCCCATGGAAACCATCGAGCGGATAGCGGGCAATCCCAATTCTGGCGCGGCAGCCAAAGCCAGTTGTTCCAGGCGCATCAACGCTTCCTCGACCGTTCCACCGTGAATGGTAGTCATGGCTTTACGCCCCAGGCACGTGGCTTTGAGAAACTGCAAAGCCTCCGGCCCCACTACTTCGCCGACGAGTACGGCAGCCGGGTTCATGCGGGTGTAAATCACGTTCAGCACCCAATCGAGGGTCACGCCGGGCGTGCCTTCAGGTAGTTCTGCAGGTGCAATGGCGCGAAGGAGGAAGGGATGTTGGATATCCAATTCGCGAAACGTTTCCAGGGCCGCAACTGGGGCCGTGGTGGGTAAGAAGGAAGAAAGCGCATTGAGAAGGGTCGTCTTGCCGGATCCCATCTCACCGGCAACCAGGAGACTGCCGGAAAGAGTCGTCACCAACCAGGCGAGAAACCGGTCCGGACCGTCCGCAAGGCACTCGATCCGCGTGCGCGATTTGGCATCCTTAACGTCTTCCAGGCAGCCGCTTAGTGGGCGCCGGCCCTTTTTGAACGTGCCTGCGGATACCATTTCTTCGAGAGTCTTTATCCGCCGGCCAAAGGTGCGCACGTTGATGGCCGTCCCTTCGCTGGACAGCCGGGGAACGATTGCCGTAAAGCGCTCGCCATTGGGCAGGTCAATCAGCACCGCTGGCCTGTCGCCGCGCAGGGTTGCTCCACCCTGATCGGCGACGTGGATGGATAGGTCTTCAAAGTAGCGGTCATCGGCCAGCTTGCCCAGATAATGGAAGGAGCCATCGTACTCAACGGCGACTTCGCCATTGCGGACGAAGATCTCTTCTACGTAAGGATCGCGCAGCAGTTGATCCAGTAAACCGACACCCGAAAGCGCGTCCGTCACGATTTGTGCCCGCCGGTTCACGCTGGACCGGTCGCCGCCCTGCGCGATCAACACGCCGCGGACTTCGTCGAAAAAGCGCGAGCGCTTTTCTGGATCAACGTCGCGCCAGCCAGGCGGCTGGATCGCGCGGGCAACCAGCGCGTCGCGCACCTGGTCGATCATCTTCAGATCGGTTGCTGTCAATGGCTCGATCTTGGGCGGAGTTGGGCGATGGATCAGGGTATCGCTAACGTTGTCCACAGCAGACCTCCTTGCTTTTTGGCAGTCGCCACAGCCATCAAGACCGTTTCCACCTGTTCCGGCGGGAGCGCCAGAGTCAGGATTTGGGTTTGTTCCACTTGTTGGTTGCCCGACGTGGTTGAGCCATTCTGTTGCTGCGCTTCCATCGAATCGGCGGAAAGTCCTTGCGATGAGCGCACGTCAACGACCAAGACCGCGGCTGCAATCTGTTGCACCTGAGGTGACTGGCGTTCTAAGGAATATTCCGTATGGTTGGTTTGTTCCGAGGGATCAGGTTCGGTCATGGTATACAGGTTCACGCGCTGGCCGATGTGGATTTGGCCACCGACAGCGGATACCGGTTCGACCGGGATGGAAAGAACTTCATACTGGGCGTCTGCCAGTCGAAAACTTTCGGGTGTCACGGCGTCGTTCTGGGGAACCGGCAGGCCTGCTTGCAACGTGGAAGTGGAAATTTTACCGTTGAGGTCGGCGACCTGCTGGTAATATGACATGTTCTCCAGCGTGCGCGGCACTTCGCGGAGCGCAAAGAGGTCTGCGGTCAACCGTGTGTACGGGGCAATGTTCTGCGCCGGAACCGGGATTTGAATGGTGGAAACGTCTTTGAGATAGGCACTACGCCCATAGATGCCCGCGCCAACCGCCAGAGCGAGCGAGATCAGTCCGATAAAGAACTGTGCTGTCCGGTTCATTTCGCCATCCTGTTCCAGCCGGGATAAATCACTTCAAGGATCGGGTCTGCCAGGTGACGGTCGAGATTGGCAGCCCAGCTTTCGCGGAATGGCAAGATGACGTCCGCCTGTACCCCAGTTCGATCCGCCAGCGTGCGGGACATATTCAAAACGAGATGTTTGGTCTCTGGAAGCTCCGCATACAGCCGCCTAGCCTGCAACAGCGCATCGTCGCGCGGCGAGGTGACCACAAAATTGAACCGTCCAGGCTGGGCCATTGCCAGGTCTGCAAAGACCGGATGACCAGGGAACGCATCCACGACTAAAAGCGTGTTTTGCTTGCGGATCTCAGCCAGTACGTTCAAAACGCGCTCCGGCTCTTCGCTCCACATTACCTCTGCCGTTCGCCCGTCCATCGGGTAAAGTCTGACCCCATCCCAACGGTATGGCGGCACAGCCTGGGTAGCAAGGGCGAAGAATTCGGGCGCGTCCGCGGAAACGCGGGCGTGGAGCGCGCAGCCGCCCATGCTCAGTTCCAGGAGCGCGGCGGGCAAACTGGTGCGCCTGACAAACCGCTTGCAAACAGCCATCGCCAGAGTCGTTTTGCCTACGCCACCAGACCAGTTGACGAAATTTATCTGACGCGATGGCAAAACATTGACCTGCCGTGCGCTCGCCAGCCGTGCGCGAGCCAGCCATTCTTCCGGCTGTTCTAGAAACGCCTCCGGCGAAACGACAGCCACGCCACTGGTTTCGAGCGTGCGAGTCAGAACTTCGGTAGCGATGCCAGGCATGGGGAGTACGTCACCTAAGATAACGAGTTTGACCTGATCCAGGTTTTGAAGCACGCCTTGCGTGGTGAAAGCCTCTTTGATGGCAAGATTGCTTGTGCTCGAAAGGCAATTCAATAAAGCGGGATCGGGCTGGGACGCGGCCAGTAAGACGGTGAAAGGACTATGATTGGATTGAGAAGATCGAATCTTCGGAAAACTAAGCTTCATTCAAGGCTTTCTCCTTTGAGGTGGAAAGGTCAGCAGCAATCAACAGAGCGATGGCTGTCAATAGCAGAATTCCCTGGGTGACGAAGAGGCCGATTAGCGCCGGGCTGTGTACTGGCGCTGCGTTGTAGGCGAGCAGCAACCCTGCGAGACCGACCACAGCGCCTGAAGTGCGAATGAACATGAAATTGCTCAGGATCGCTGCGCCGAAAATGCTGGCCGCTGCAAATCCAGCCAAAGGCTCTGGTAACAGGGTCATCTTGAGTAGAAAGGAAGATCCAAATGCCAGCGAAAAAAGCAGGAATGAGTAGGTTCTCAGCATGGTGTGGTAAATTCTTTTAGGGTTTCCAACGCGTTTATCCAGGAATCAAAAGCAGCTGATCTGAAAAGGGATAACAGTTAGGTCCTTTTCGAATTCAGCCGTCCGAACGATTAGTGAAAATAACTAGAGGATAAAAGCGACTGGAATATTCTTTGAGAAGTAAATTCTATTCTAGCATTCTATCAATTGCTTTCCTAGCTTTACACGAATAAAGTGTTTTAAGATGAGAATATAAATGGAAAACCAATCGTTGCAAATTGCCCTTTATCGAGTCATTCGGATAGGTTTAGAATGATTGTTGGAACAGTTTGTCTCTACAACTCTCCTTTTTCTGGAAGTTACATCTCCTTCCTGCATAGTAATAAACAATTCGAGTTGGCTTTCCAGGCACAAAATGGCGACCGATAATCTGTGCAAGAGTTGATTGAGCGGCATCATGCACAGTTTTTCTGGTTGATCAAATTTTTCTACGCATTCAATGGAAGTTTTAGAACTTTACAGTGATTTAACACATGGGACTCTATAATGTAGGTAAGGATATCTTATGTTCTTTGCGAGGAGGATAAAATGAAAAAAAGAACCTTATTGTTCCTAAGCGCGATCCTTTTTCTTGTAGTTGCTATTGAGGGAGTTCATTCCGTTTACGCTGTTAACCAAACAGCTCCGCAGCCAGATGTAGTTCCCGCAGAAATTGGAGTCTCACCATATTCACAGACAGTACTCTCGCCAAGTTATGAAGGGGTTTGGGATGTAAGTGTTTTTGGCGAAGGGTCGAGTTACTGCATTAACGCCTGTTGGGGAGATCCTTGCGGATGTGCGAAGAGTTGTGGGTATGCACCTGGCGATTCCTATTCTTATCATCATAGGTTCGTATGTGGTGGAAGCAGTCCCTTTACTCAATCATGGACGTTATCAGGTATTGGCGGACCAGCTTTTGATTCCTCAATTGTTTATAAATAATCGAAACCACCCAAAAATCCGATAAATGTATAACTGAGATCCTGCTTTACCACCTCCTTTTGGATAAACCTTCCTTGGCGGTGTTATTAAGCAGGATCTATCTTGCGTCCTTTTATCATCGACCGTTATACAATCACCATTTGGGTAGTGGTTGTGAGAAAAGAATATGTGTCATTATTACCGAATTATCTACCCCCTTTCTAATAAATCCCGGAGGTATCAGTGGTGCATATTCTGGTCGTCTGTAAAATTTTGCTCAATTCTCAGTATCTAGGTTACTACGCTCTAAGCTAGATCAGCCATGATACTATGATGCAATCTTTGACTTGAATATTGAGCCATTTGTTCTCACTGCTAGGCACAACTCCTTTATGTAACAAGGGAAAAATAATGAACGATAGAAAAATTATGTGGAAATTTAAAAGACTTTCATTTTTACAGATCTTTGGGTTACTTGTCATATCCATCGGAATCTCTACGTTTTCAGGAACTCTTCAAACGGCGGAAGTTAAATCAAACTCTGAGATATCTCTACATTGGCGAGGCAAATACGATATTCTAGTAAGACCTGAAGCCTCGGTAACACTTGCTGAAGCAGAGTCTCAGCTAGTAGAAGGTAACTATTTATCCTCTTCTTTTGGGGGGATTACGGACCAGCAGTACAACATTATTAATAATATACCTGGAGTCGAAGTTGCTGCGCCCGTCGCTACTGTTGGCTATCTTCTCAATGAAACCGGTTCTGTGGCTACCACCATTCAGCCATTCCAAGAGGATACGCTCTATAGAATATCCTGGCAATGGATAAGCAATGACTTGCCTATCCAAAATCGTGAGCCACAATTTGCATATTTCGCCGCTTCTGACAAGAAGTTATCGTCAATTTTCGCAGCAGGAAGCAATTCTTTTACCGACATAATCGGAAACTCAGAAACCAATCACGTAATTTTAAGCCTTGGCAGGTTTCCACCTCAATGGGTCTTGGTTGCAGGTATAGATCCTGAACAAGAAGCACAACTCATCGGTTTGGATTCTACAATTCAACAAGGTAGCTATCTCGATAATTCCCCGTTGCTGCAAGGTGTAGAGATATCAAGAGGATTAAAAGCCACCAAAATCCCTATACTCATCAATAACAAATCTTATATCAATTTAGGCCTTCGCCTCGACATCATTGCCAAACCGCTAAAAGGCAATGAAAGTTATTTAGCATTGCAAAGCATCCAAGGTCAACGGAATAATGATGGTTCGCTCACGGGACTAGATTCATTGTTGACAGATGGTAATAGTATCTTATCCCGAATGATTGATCTAACGGATCAATTGTATCCTCTAAGTACTCAAACGATAATGTTTAGCACAACAGATTCACCTTCTTTGAGTAATAGCACAGAAGGGTCACTCTTATGGGGATCTATGCCATTAGATACGAACATCTTACTTAAACCAGGATTTTTTGATTACGAATTAAGAGAAGTCTCCCCTTTTCTTGATGCAATTCCGATGTTTCGCTTAAAATACCATGGCACTTGGGGGGATGTACAAAGTGAAATCAATACATTACGAACCACGGAATTCAGTACGGATTTTCTTGAAAGTCTACCTGCTATTGATGATAATCAATTGATCTATCGACCTCTAGAAGTGTTTTCAACATCGTCTCCAATTATTATGGATATAAAAGGTATCTATGATATCAGCGAAATCCAAAGAATGATTGATCCTCTATCTTATGCCCCTTTGGGAATCTACGAACCACCAGAAGCCATTCTTAAGTACGATCCGAAGGGAAAAGCTGTTAATCCCCTAATATTACTCCCAGGCTTGAACCCTGGTAATTTTGTTTCCCGCCCACCGTTAGCATTGACCAATTTAGCAGCAGCAAAATTAATTGGCGGGAAACCCGATTATATTGATGCAATCCGTGTAAAGATAAGCGGGATAGATCAATATTCGGACGAGAATCTAGCAAAAGTAGAAAGGATCGCCGGTGAGATTCGTGAAAGAACAGGTCTCCATGTTGATATCATTGCAGGATCTTCTCCTCGAAAAGTATGGATTGACGTTCCGGAGATGGGTTATGTGCAAGAAAATTGGACTACCCTGGGAACTGCAACCCAAATTTCACAAGGGATCAATATAGCGAATGGATCTTTATTACTAATTATGATTTTTTCATCAGTCTTGTTTATTATCAACACTACTAATCTATCATTGCTCCCACGCTTCAAAGAGATTGGGATTCTACAAGCCGTTGGCTGGAGAGAAAGTGATTTATTAAACCGTTTACTGTCAGATTTAACCTTGGTTGGTCTTATTGGATGTCTATTCTCAGCCAGCTTTTCGCTATTACTCAGCCTTGCTTTAGGATTGAGGCCTTCACTCATTGTCATTTTAATGACTTCTATTATAGTTCCGGTTATGTATATCTGCGTAGGTATCCCGGTTATTCTTCACACAATTAGAAAAAATCCCAGAGAATTACTAGCATATGGAGAATATGAGAACAGAGTTTCGATAGTTGCCCTACAGAAAAATGAATTCGGTTTTTTATACTTCACGATCAAACAATTTACTAGAAGAACAAAGCGAAGCTTATTTTCTTTGTTCACTTTTGTTATAAGCATCGCAATGCTCGTGTTGGTAGGAAACATCCTCGTGAGTTTACAGGGTTCATTGCAAGTTACACTTATGGGGGAATTTGTGGCCTTTAGTTTGAGGAACTATCACTACCTCATGACAGGTATTGTACTTATTATGAGCATAATGGTCGTTTATAATAATTTGATGTTGGGAGTTGTGGAGAGAGTGCGAGATTTTCAAATTTTGCACACAATCGGTTGGAGAAGAAAACATATTTTCTTGATGATTTATCTTGAAAGTGCAATCCTTGCCGTTTTTGCAGGAATTATAGGTTCAATTGTGGGCTCACTGATCTTTCATGCACTTACTGCGAGATCATCCCTGCCGGATTTGAACATTACTATCGGAAGTATTCTCCTTTCATTGGTAATCGGTTTGGTTATCGCCATTAATCCAACTCGCTTTATAGGACAGAATTTGTCCCTATCTAATCATCAGCACCCTCAAGAACAGCAAAACAAGTTAGCGGTACGTCTTCCTTTAGGTCTTGTTATTCTGGGACTAATTGCTTTAGTGATATTCGTTGGTGGGAAAAGGGATGTGGTGAAATCCTGGTTGACGATGTCGTCAAAACAACCTGAAATAAATCCGATTGTCGGAAAGATCGATATTGACTCAATGCTCAATCAAATTCAAAGAATCACAAATTTAGGTCCACGTATAAACAACAATGAAGCTGAACAAAAGGTGGTTCGGGACATTACTAGCACACTTAATGCGTACGGTCTTAAGACATATACCGAGCGGGTCCCGTTACAATCTCTAACCCTCTTGGATTCAAACGAAACCGATATTTTAACCATTCCCAGTCAAGAATTTCATATCCTTGGGACGGCTTCCCATTTCATGACGCTGCAATCTGTTGATTCTGGAAAGCCCCTTCCCATCATATTCGGTTCTCAAGACTCCCTAAGTTTATCGAGCGAGACTTTATCAGGAAAAATCCTCCTTCTGGATCATTCTTATGAAAGCATCGAACAAGCGATTGCACAGAATAGGGATCTACTTTCCGCAGGTTTTATCGCAAATGTTCAAGTAGATATCGGGGGAGATAATTTCTTGAGTTCTAAGAAGGATCTGCTTGGGAGGGTGGGCATTGGTGAGGTAATAACTGCGATTCTACCGGGTCAAGGAAAATCAGTTAAAGAAATTTGGATCATTACACATTATGATTCTTCAATTGATAGTCCTGGAGCTAATCAGAGTGCATCGGGAGTCGCGACCCTTTGTGAATTGGCCCGGCTACTAGCGAACACAAAACCAACATATACAATACGCTTTATTGCATTACCTGGATTAACGAATGGCTTTAGCGGTTTGATCGCTTATCTTCAGAACCACGAGGAAGAAACATCCCAAGTTGTTGCTGCTTTTGACATTTCTCAAACTGGCAATTGGGGAAACATTTCTGTAGGGGAATTTATAGATGATCTTGAGGGTAGAGGTATTCAGCAGGAAGAAATATCTTCAGAAGACTTATCAAGAATAAAAAAGGATGGGCAATATTTTGTTCGCGAAAACTGGCAGAGAGTTATCGATCTAGATCGATTAGATTTGCTGAACTGGCTTTTGTTACAGCGTAACCGTCATATGGGGTTAAGTGAAAGCCCGTCCATTTTACGGGATATCATCATGCAAGCAGGTAATTTACTAAGTATTCCGATATCTAGAACGGTTGTCACTTGCCCGGCTTCCATTAATATCTTACTATCAGTTAATCTGCCTGCAATTGCCATTTGTGGAGGGCAAAATGACTTGACAGGTACAAGATACGATAACTTCTCAACAGTAAATAAAGAAAACCTGGCTATAGCAACTGGATTAATTTATCAAAGCATTCTAGATTTTATGGGAGTTGCGAAATGAGTGATATTCTTGTTGCATGTTCTGGAGTGGCAAAAGAATTCAGAAATAGCACACATACTGTCAATGTATTGAAGAACGTATCGTTGCAGGTGCAACGGAAATCATTTACAGCGGTGGTTGGCCCTTCTGGAAGTGGAAAAACTACATTGTTGAATCTGATAGGGTGTGTGGATACACCAACAACAGGGAAAATCACAATCGATGGAAACAGTATTACTGACTTGCTCGGTAACGAAATGGCTGATTTCAGGAGAGAGTATATCGGACATGTGTTTCAATTGTTTAATTTGCTACCCACCCTAACTGTTTTAGAGAATGTCATAATTCCTCTCATGCCTTATCGAAAAACGTTGAAATATAATTTGGAGAAAAGAGCAAAAGAAATTTTGGAAGAAGTTGGTATGAGTGAACGAATTTACAATCTACCGGGCGAGCTATCTGGGGGAGAACAACAAAGAACTGCAATTGCACGAGCAGTGATCAATAACCCAAAGCTCATATTAGCTGATGAGCCAACCGGAAACCTTGATTCTACGAATGGAGAAGAGGTGATCAAGCTTTTATGCCGTCTGAAAGAACAATCTGGAGTCACACTTCTTCTAGTTACCCATAATATGATGATTGCATCTTTAGCAGATGAAATCCTGACCATCAAAGATGGGCAAATAATAAACATAAACCGTGATTCCATTGTTGATACTACCTTTCAATAATTTCGTGAACCACAAGCGCTAGACAAGACGATAATATGTAACGTGTGATGTGAAATGCGCCTAAGAAGCCGAAGCAACTTCAAAGGTTTGAACATTAACACCGAAATTGATCCGAAGTAGATGGCGCAACAAGTGAGCCGTCATTTTGGTGATCACCCGGGTGGTCAAGACTAAGACGATTTTGGCCAACAAGCGCTCGATGTTCCGTCCGGTATCCTGGACTTCATGGAACACGCCTTCGATCCGTTCGCGGATCTTGTTCAGCCAGCGATCCAGACCGGGGCTGTTCTGATATTTCTGATTGGAGCGGCGCGGCGTCCAGATCAGGTTGTTGGTCTGATCGAAGATGCTAGTTTGCCACTTGAAACCCAAAAAGCCCTTGTCGTCAAAAAGGGGTCGCAGTAGGAAAAATAGTCGATCACAGTTTCCGCGGCGGCACGCTCATCGGTATTGGCGGGAACCAGATCATAGACCATCGGAATGCCATTGAGTGTGCTGACCGCCACCAGCTTGTAGCCAAAGTACTTGAGGTTACGGCTGGCACACTTGCCATAACTGGCCTGTCCGGCGAAGTCACTGCGCCGTTTGTCACGTTTGTAGCTGAGGACCGGAACAGGTTTGGTGTCGAGCAAGTAGCGACTATGCAAGTGCCAGCCTTTTTGCACGACCCAATACCGCCGTAGTTGTTCCACCAGTAAGCATAAGGCGCGGGCACGCCGATTGTATGGCTTTGATCCACCAGCTTGGGGAAAAGGGCCAGATAGTTGGCGCGAATAAAGCCCAGGAATTGCGTTTCACTGGGAAAGGGAATGAATTCTTGCACCAGCATCAAGGTGATCATCTCACTATCTGTAAACTCCGGTTTTGCGCCTGCTTTCCCGCGCAGCAGTTTGACCCCTTCGACTTTGTACCAGTCATCCACTAGGACGAATACGATGATAAAAAGGTCGATCATAGATATACTTGTCATGGGAATGCTCCTCGGGAAGATTTGGGTTGGCACCTTTAATCTTCGGGACATTCCCGTTTTCGTCAACTCACTTTTGATTTCACATCATTCGTTTTTTAATACGTCTCAAGACACAAGCATTCTGCCATCCTGTAATATGTACACGGATTGAGCATATTCATCGATGATGGGATCGTGAGACGTTACAAGGACGGTTACGTTGTCCTTATCTACCAATTGGCGCAGCAGCGACAGCATCTGACGGGTAGTTTTCGTATCTAATTCGCCGGTTGGTTCATCGGCCAATATTAAAGAAGGATGGTTAGCCATTGCCCGGGCAATTGCCACCCGCTGCTGCTGCCCGCCAGATAACTCGTCGGGTCGGCTATTCCGGCGATTGGCTAATCCTACCGCTTTCAGGCATTGCATTGCCCGAACCTGGCTTTCCCGAACGGAACAACCTGCCAGTCGCAAGGCAAACTCAACGTTCTCCAACGCGGAGTAGGTGGGCAGCAGTGCAAAGGATTGGAAAATGAAACCCATGCGGGTACAGCGCAGATGGGTCAATGCCTCATCATTTGGCGTATGCAGCGGAATTCCATCAAAGATCACCTGACCAGAAGTAGGTTGATCCAGGCCGCCCAGAATATTGAGCAGGGTCGTTTTCCCAGAACCGGAACGTCCTTTCAAGGCTACAAACGTCCCTTTGTAGATCTCCAACGACACGTCTCGCAAGGCGTGGACCGCACCTCCCGGCGTCTCGTACACCCGACTGACATTTTCCGCCCGCATCAATACCGCTGAGCCAGTCATCGTGACCTCCGGCCCATCCACTGCAAAAGCCGATCATGCCAGGCCTTTCGTTTAGCCTCTGGCACAGGATCCTCCTCGATCAAGATTGCTTCGTCCCTATCTTCCATCGCCACGTCTTCTCGTCGGTAGCCCTCTACCGCGTGAAGGATGACGCTTTCATTCTGCACTTCCACGCGCACCCGGCTGCCGATGCGTGAACGTTTCAGCGCCGCTTTGGGGATCTGCACCCGCCCGGCGTTGTCGAGCATCAACAGTTCTTCATAGTAAGGCGTCGTTTCCACGGCTTCCACAGCTCGTTCCGCTTCCGCCAAGCGCTTGGTTTCCGTGCTGGTCTTCCCATCTCGGATCGCCACGACCCGCCCAACGTGGCGCTGGATGGTCGGGTCGTGAGAAACGATCAAGATGGTCGTGCGATAGATCTGGTTCACGGCTTTGAGCAGCTCAAAAATGCTGCCTGCCGTGGCGGTGTCCAGTTCCCCGGTGGGCTCGTCTGCCAGCAGCAGGGTGGGCTGGTTGGCCAGCGCCACCGCGATTGCCACGCGCTGCTGTTCTCCGCCCGAAAGCTGGGCAGGGCGGTGATGGGCTCGGTCCGCTATCCCCACCATCTCAAGGAGTTCCAAAGCCCGCGTCCGGCGCTGGACCGTAGTGCGTTCCGTCAGGCGCATGGGCAGTTCTACGTTGTCAAACGCGCTCAAATAAGGTGTTAAGTTGCGGGTAGTCTGCTGCCAGACGAAGCCTACTAGCAAGCATCGGTAGTGATCCAGTTCTACCTCACGCAACTTGAGCAAGTCTTGACCAGCAACGATTGCCTTGCCCGCCGAAGGTCGGTCGAGACCGCCCAGGACATTGAGCAGGGTAGATTTGCCGGACCCCGACTCACCCACGATCCCAACCATTTCGCCGGATTCCACAGTCAGATCCAGCCCTTGCAGCGCGACCACGTCTACGCCAGTCTGCGTGTAGATCTTGACCAGGTTCTCGCACTGGATCATGCTCACTGCCCTACCACCGTTTGGCCCTCTTCCAATCCAGAGAGGATCTCGACCCGATCTGCGGACTGGACACCCAAGGTAACGTTAACCCGTCGCTGCACGCCGTTCGTTTCGACAAACACGAAGCTCTCGCCCTGGAACTGGCGCAGCGCCGCCGGGGGCAGCCAGAGTACATTTTCTCGCGTATCAATCGTTACCAATACGGTAGCCGCATCCCCGAGCGCCAGCGGAACGGTTGCGTCGTCCAGGCGAAGATGCACGCTGGTATCCTGACCAGCATCGATCAACGCCGCGTTTGTCACCATCGGTACGTTGGTAATATGCGCCCTCCATTCTTTCCCCGCCTGGGACGACAGACGCACGATGGCGACCTGGCCAATCCCCAGCCGGGTCAGGTCTTCGGTGGATGGAATGGCCCGAATTTCGAGTTTCGCAGGGTCAGCCAGTGTCACGACTGCCTGGAATGCTTTGATCGAACTCCCAGGCGCAATACCCAGGGACAATACCTGACCAGCAAAAGGAGCGCGCAACTCTACTGCATCTTGGGCCTTCTTCGCTAAGGTGAAACGCGCTTCAGCATCCGCCATGGTTAGCTTGGCCATTGCCAGCTCGCTGGTGGGACTGTCGGTCTCCCAGCGCTGCACTTCCGCAGCCGCCTTGTCGTAGTTGGCTTTGGCGAGATCCAAGGCTACCTGCGCCTGATCGATTTCAGCCTGAGTGATCTTGCCTTCGGCCCAGTTCAGATTAATAGTCGCCAGATAGTGCGCCCGACGCGCTTCGATCAATGCATTCAGCGCATCGGCACGTTCCAGGTCGGTTTCTGGACGGCTTGCCAGTTCGTCGTAGCGGTTCTGCGCGTCTTCCAGTTTCTGCTGAGTGATCGCAAAATCCGTGCGGAACTTCTCCAGTGTCAGGCTGTCAGTAATGCGTGGATACTTCAGCGCGTCGACGGCCGTTTGGGCTTTCTCAAGCTCTTTGCGCGCCTTCTCCAGAGCTTGCCTAGCCTCGGCTAGTTTGACCGGCGCATCCAGCGTGACCTGTTCTAGATTACGCTGCGCCTGTACGTAAGCCAGTTCTGCCGCCGCTGCGTCGGCCTGGTACTGCTCCGGTTCGTCCAGCCGCGCCAGCACGTCGCCGGTCTGCACCGTATCGCCTGCCTGCACGAGTACTTCCTTCACAACGCCATCCGAGCGGAAGAACAAGTCCTGCTGCTGGACGGGCGTCACACGCCCGGTGAGCTGTACCGTCCGCGTCACTGTGCCACGCTGCACGGTGTAAACCGGTTTTTCTACCGTGACCGGCGTGGGAACGAGTGTAGGCGTGGCGTTTGCTCCGGCACTGGTACAGGACGTCAGGAGAAGGGTGAGAATAAGGATTGAGAACCAAGACTTTACGAGGCGCATGCAGATTTCTCCTAGGGCTAGACGCTTTCGCCCATTTTGATCGCTTGATAGAGATTCATTCGGCGCAGCGAAGCGACGAGAAGCAAGATCCCCACGCCAAATGCGCTGCCGAACAGCAGCGCAATCTGACTTATGGCCGGCCAGGCTACCTGGCTGACGTGCGGGAGTGCATCGACTCCAGCGCCACTCTGCACCGGCAGATAGGGGACATACAGCGTGACGGCGAACGCGCCGAGGGCCGTGCCCAAGAGCAGGCTGGATCCTACCAGAAAAGCAAGTTCCGCAACCAATGCCCGACGCATCTGGCGCTCATTCATGCCAATTGCGCGCAGCACGCCCAGTTGAATCGTGCGCTCGCGAAACGAAAAGAGCACGTAAAGCAGCACACTGATGGTGGTCAGGCCGGTAGCTGCTAGAAATCCAACAGAAAGCATACCCAGTACGCCTTGCCGCCCGGGCGTCTGCACTGCCTGACGCCACTGCGCTCGCGCATCCTGCACAGTAATGACCGCGACGCCCATCTGGTTAATCCCGTTCACGATTTCTTGTGTATTTGCTTGGGGCGAAGTCCGCAGCCAGACGGCGTAGGGTTGGATGGAACCAGCGGCTTCGAAGATCCTGTCCAGGTGGGTGACGAAGAGCGATCCATCACGCTCTGCTGACCAGGTGGGGAAGCGGGTAAACACGCCGACCACCGTGCAGGGGAGGTCGACCGGTTGGCCATTCAGGTCAATCCGCAACGTGATCGTATCTCCTGTATGCAGGCTGAAACGTTCCCACGTCTGCTGGTCGACCAGCACGGCGTCTGGGCTGGCAGCCAGGCGATTGAGCAGCCCATTGAGCGGTTCTGCGGCAAAGTCATCGCGGAAGAAGGCTACCTCAGAAAAGTCGGCCCGTTCAATGCCAAACACCTGACCGCTGGCGCTCCGTCCGCTGCTGGATAGGCTGGCGCTGTACTCACCCACACGCGCGGCTGCCTCGACCCCGGGCAACTGCAAGTGATCCTGGACGGGCAGAAAGTTCCACACGCCACTGACTTCAGCGGAAGCATTTTGTGTGCCGGCTGGCTGATCCGGGATGAATTCTCCACCTTCTACCAGATTGAGGTCCGCCCCAACAGTGTAATAGATGCTGTCCTGCGCCGCCCGGTCGAGCGAAGATGCCTCTGAGGCAACAAAAGCAGCCAACCCAACTGTGCAAATTGCAAGAAGTAACACGCCCTGGTATGCGCCGCCCGAACGAGCGAACTGACGCAAGACGTAGGGCAGCGTCACCCCCGGCAGGCGGGCGGATAGCGCAGCAAGCAGGTTGAGGATAGGAGGCAGCAGCCGCAGTGTGAGCAGGCCGCAACCCAGGAGGAAGAGGGCCGGGAGGAGAAAGAGCAGTGGGTCCTGAAAAGGGTCCGCGCTGCCAACCGCGCGTCCCAGCACGCTCAACCGTCCCTGCGAGCGGAGCGTATACCAGCCATACAGCGCCGGCAGCAGGCAGGCTGCGTCCAGATACAGTTGCTGCCAAAGCGGCGTCCGCCTGGCGCGCGCCCGTTCCTGTTTGTACGAGAGCACCGTATCACGCCCCAACTGCCAAACGGGGATCAGGCAGCAGGCGATCCCGGTAACGACAGCGGCCAGCCCCAGTAGCGCCGCCTGAACTCCCAGATGAGGAGTGAAGGCGGGCGCATTGGAGAAATCCAAGAAGGACTGCGTCTGACCCATCAATCCAGCCAGGAAAAGTCCGACCGGCACGCCAAGCATCCACGCAGCCAATCCCAGTACGCCCCACTCGCACACGTATACCACTAAGATCCACGTCCGTCGCGCCCCACGGCTGCGCAGAACGGCAATCTCGCTGTGCTGACTGCGCACGAACTGCCCGGCGGATAGGCTCAGGAAGAACAACACCAGGCCCAATACCGGCACACTGAAAGCAAATAACGAGCCGGCCAGGGCTTGGGCCTTGTTGCGATATTCTCGCAGCGCTGCTACGGGTGAGCGCTCCAGATCGGTATAAGGTAAGAGCGCCGCGGCGCGGTTCTGCGCCTCTCCAATACGCGCCAGCAGCTCCGGAACCCGCTCGCTGGTGATGCCCGAGCCATCCAGCGCCAGCCGCCAGGCGGCTTCGTCCACCGGGGTAGGGATGGACTCGGTTGCGGACCACCAGGCGTCTTCCTGCACGAGTAGCTTCTTCTCGAACGAGTCCGCCGGATAGATTACCCAAAACGCTTCCTGAGGATCCGAAGCGACCCAAATACCGCTGATGGCTACGTCCTGGCGATAGGCCGCAGTAGAACCGCTGGCCGGGAGAAAGAGGGCGTAGGTTTGTCCGACCCGCAGATCCAGGGCATTGGCCAGATCCAGCGCAACCAGCGCTTCTACCTTGCCGTTGCTCTCTACAGCGGAGCGGGGCAGGCGGCCTTCGACCAACTGGATGTGGGCGAACACGTCCGACAGGAAAGCCAGCTTAACCCGTTCCAGCCGGGTCGCCGGCGAAAGCGTTTCGGTCGATGGGTAGAGTTGCAGGTTAACCGTGGCGACGTAGCGGGTAATGCTCTGACCGGGCAATCCAATGGCGCCAATTGCTTGTTGGCTCAGGTATTGGTCGACTGGCTGGTATTGATCCTTATGCACCGGCTCGTGCCAGCTGCCAACGTAGCGCAAGATGAAGTCGAACGGTTGGCCGGGAGCGTTTTGCGCGAGCGACGATTGCAGCACGCTGGCGTGAATACCGTCTGCGTAGACTGGTATGGTCGTCGCCAGGGCAACGGCGATCAACAGGCCAAACGTGAGGTTCAGCGCCAGGAAGCGATGATGCCACAACCGCTTGAGAGCGTAGGTGAATGCGTGACGGTAAGTCAATGAATAATCCTGTCGAGATAATTACCAGGACGGATCCGCCTGCTTGGCGCACGAAGTTACTTTTTCTCGCAAATCCACTTCTTTGAGGCTGGAAATATCCTGTTGGGACAGGCATGCCTGGTATACATTTGCTTTTTGCTGCGCAACCAGGAGGAGTTGTTTTACCTCTTCGCCATTGCGCGCTCCTATCTCGGCTTGGCTGCGCCAGCTGTTAATTGGAAGCAGCATAATCTTCCATTTTCCTTCCATCCGCGTTCCTTGAAGCCTGGCCAATGCGATACGATAGACTGTAGTATTTTCTACCCCAACGCTATTTTCCCAGGCGGATGAAGCAGCAACCGAGGTTCTCGCTGGAACGCCATACCAGGTATTGGGCTGTTCGGAAAGGTATTTGGCCCAATTCCAGCACGCAGCCGCATGGGTAGACTGACGAGCAATGTATAGACCTCTTTCAATGCTTGCATCGAAAGCGACGTTTGAGGCGGTAGTTGGTAGTGGCGCAATCCCGATCCGAAAGGAAGGTTGTTGCCCGCCATCATAATAAAGACTATTTTGCTGCCCGGCCAGAACCGTCCAATAGGCAATCTGCCCGGATTGGATGGCGCGTGTGATCGACCCCCACCAGTCTTCTCCCGTTGCAGACTGAAAAACAGCCCCCGACCGATACAGTTCTGACAACCAAACGAGACTATTGGCCATTTCCGGCGTGTCGAACCTGGCAACAGGGACGTTACCACTGATATCCAACCATTGCACCTTCCGTCCACCGAAGAGCATTCCAGGCACGTCTACTGCCTGACTCTCGGGCAACACACCAAATGCTTTCTCAGTTCCCTTGGAGGTGGCAATCGAAGTGATCTGTTGGACGAAATCGTCGTACGTCCAGTCTATCGATGGCAAGGTTAGTCCGCGACTTGCCAGTAAATCGGCGTTATACGCTACGATGGCCGGCTGGACAACGAGAGGAAGGTCGTATAGCGTCCCCTTATAACGGGAACGGTCCAGAAGCGCCGGATCATAGTCCTGGCGAAAAGCAGGCGATTCGCTATCAAGAACGCTATTCAAAACGAGGATAACGTCTGACGCTGCCGCGCCCATTGGGTCAACCTGTGCGACGAAACAATCGAACTTGCTGGCAAGACCTTCAAAATATCCCTGGTTTTCAGGAGGAGAATAACTGGTTACCAGGGAGACCGAAAATTGATCTGAATGTTCGTGGTTAAAACGCTCAACTAGCGATTGCAACGTTTGGAATTCCTGTGCGTCGGTACTTCCTGCGAAGAACTGGATGACGGGATTTTCGTTGGAAGGGCTGCCCGAACCTTCTGGCGTCCCAACCACTAACGGGTTGGGATCCGTCATCACCTGAGAACGCGTGGTAGCCAGCCTCGTTTTTGCCTCGGTCAAAGCTCGCGTTAGGTCTTTCCCTTCGACAACAGCCTGTTCTAAAGCTGAATAAACCGCTGCTTCAGTCGATGCATACAATCCCTGATACCAGCCGTGCGATAGACCATACTGTACCGCTGGTTGCAGCTCTTGGGGTAGATTCGTCCAAAAGCCTGTTGCCTCGGCAACGGAAGCACGGGCGGGAATGATCAGTTTTTCCGCTAACTGAGACGCATCGTGCAACAGACGATGTTCGGTTAGGAATTTTGTCCATTTCCACGCTGCCTGTGGGTATTGGGTTCCCGCGCTTATTGCGACGCATTGCGCGGCAAGAGGTGTGGTTCCAAGGATTGACCCGCTGGATGCAACCGGAAACGGTGCAAACCCAAAACGCGTAAATGCCAAATGCTTCGATGGATCCGTATCTTCGGAAATGCCGGCCAGTCCAGGGATCGGATCTTGTAAGCGCCCGAACCACATGGCAGGTGGGCGGTTTCCCTGGAACAAGGCTAGCCAGTGCTCTTCAGCTTGCTGGTACGCGGCACCGCCTGCTGTTCCTTGCATCGGATAGAGCGCATCCTGTCTTGCAAGATCAACGTACCACTGCAGTTCTCCCGCCAGCACCGGCGGGTCGATGTTCCCATCCATTTTCAAATAATGATCGCTTAATAAAGGAGAAACAACCGACGCATACGTAGGATCAGCAAAACCATAACGAGTCCCATCTGCATCCTTGATGACCAAGGTTGCCACTGCCTTGCGGAAATCATCCCAAGTCCAACCGGGTTGTGGTATGGGTAGACCGACTGATTGGAATGCCTGCTCATCATAAAAAATACCACTCATGAAAAGATTGATTGGCACGCCAAGTGTGCGCCCTTGTTCATCCTGACAGGCGCTGAGCGCATCGGGCCAAAAGTCGTCCGGGCGAAAGTCGGCATCCACGTCAATTTGCGGCTGCAGATCTCGAAAATACAATCCCAATTCGGAAGAGCGACCAGTAACCAGGGACGTGTCCGCGGTTGAGGCGAGCGTGCGGAAATAATTCAACGCGCCATCACCACTGGGAAGCGAAAAAGGCACAAACTTCACAGTGATGGTTGGATTTTGCTCGTGAAACTGTGCCATCAGAGGCTCGTACATCGAGCGCTCAAATTCGTATGCTGTAAATGTGATAATCGCGTTCTCGGTGTCGATATCGCCTGGATTTGATTGGGGCTCATCCAACTGTTTTTCAGGCGTATCGATGGAAGCAGTCGGTTGCTCAGAGGACGATGCAACGGTTTTCTGTGGCGGTTGGTTTTGGGACTCTCGCGCACAAGCCGTTTGTCCTAAAAGTATGCTGAAAGTGATCACCAGTGATAATAGACGACGATACAGAGCAGGACCATGGATCGCCATGAGCGAAATCTCCTTTATGCTAAGGATATACGTCCAAAAAAAATGAAAGCGGATTATTGCAGGCTGCTGGCAATTTTCACGAGTTCTTCTTTCGTCAGCCTTTCAGGTGGACCCATATATTGCAGCTCATAAGCAATTCCATCCGCTTGCCAGCGCATAGTTTGTAGATATGGATCGTTTTCCCAGATGGGACCGTTTTCAGTCAGTTTCCATACCCCTTGTACGTACTCGCCTGTTACATTGCCAATTTGAACTGTTTCGACGTTAGCGCTCGCACCCACCTCGTTGCATAACGCACAAGTATCGGGGTGAGCGTAGAACTCTTCTTTCAGGACGAGTCCATTGCTTTCTGCCAGCCGATAGAAAATGCGAATCAGGGATCTCGGAGGATCGTAGGTTGCGCCAACTAACGTCAGATGCTTTGGCACCCAGGTGGGTTCTTTCACGGCCAAGTCGCTCTGTTCTTCAACCTCAATGATGCTCAATTTTGCTTCCAGGATACTTGCCGGGTCTGGCGCAGCAGTGCCTGGAGCAAGGGTTGCTTGCGGCGTCAACTGGAAGGATTGGACGGGCAACGTATCCGTTCGAGTACGCGTAAAGAACTGTAGGAATTCCTGCGCCCAAACACGGCCTTGCGGTGTGAAAAGAAGCATAGCAAGCATCATAATGATGAGGAATGAAACTACTGCTACACTCTTTCTTATTTGGATGCTAATTGACTGAGATAGCCTATCTGAATATATGTGCCTTTCCTCCAATAAGCGATTCCGTAATTCTGGCCATAGGTTAATTTCTTGCGGAGGTAGTCTGTCTTTCGCAATATGATATAGAAGTGACTGGAGAGTAGGATCTGGTTTCGCCATTTTATTCTCCACGTTTCCTCTCATCGTTTTCCACCTTCCAATATGGGCGGAGCAAATCACGTAATTGATCTTTCGCTGTTCTTAACCACCAGTAAACGGTTGTCGTTGGACGGTGCATTTCGCTTTTGATTTCAGCAGCATCCATGCCCAAATAATGATGCATTATGACTGCTGCGCGCTGTTCAGGAGAAAGTTTCCCTAAAGCGTTCCAGACGATACGCTGTGCCTCCTTCGTCTCCACTATTTGTTCGGGACGAGGGCTAGCGTCTATAAACCACCTGGCCATTACGCCTACCACTTCATCTCCTGAAGTATCGATTGATACAACTCTGGTTTGGTTTTTCGCTGCCTTAACAGCGGAATTGACGACGATCTTGAGAAACCAGGGGCCAAAAGGACGACTCTCATCAAATTGTGCGATCTTCTTCGCCACGTGAAGAAATGCATCTTGAACTACGTCTTTAGCCAGATCCGCATCTCCACAAACCAGGTAAGCAGCATAAACAGCCTTAACCTGGTAAGCATCAATTAATACTTCTAACCCCTCCAGATGACCTGTTTTTAGACGGGCAATAGCTCGTTTTTCCTCAAGAAGGTGTATAAATCCAGTCACGATGCAGTCCTCAATAAATAGTATCCCTAGTGGATCAAAATTTAGAGTTGCAATACTGAGGGTATTTCCTGAATTCCAATTTATACTCCTTCCTAAAAAGGATGCGTCTTTGTCGATTATGTAGTCAGCGCTACTTGGTTTATTTATGGCAATAATGGGTTGATATATGCCGGGTCAGCCTGCCGGGCACAAACTCCTATTTGCTCTCTTTGACTCTTATTTGCCGGTGAAGCAGACAGGATTTCCTCATGGAGAAGCCCTGCCGTATCTAAGCAGCGCAAATAAACCTCTGTTTTTTGTTGTGCCTCATTCAAGGTTGCGTGCGTATCATTGCCCTGGAAAATCGATGTTAGTGCTTGCCAGGTCCAATGACGGATCGGACCAAGGGTTAAACTCATTTCCGCTTTTTGGCTGTTGCGCTGCGCTGCGTCATACACGCTTGCAGTTTCTTTTCCAACCATTGCCGCGTAATCGGATGATTGCAATACAGAAACTCTGGCAGGCACGTCCGGAAATGCAGCAACATTTTGAGACAGGTATTTCATCCAACTCCAACACGCCTCAGGGTCTTGGCTTTGCCTGGAAATGAATTGCCCTGATCCCATTAACCAGCCGATACCACCTGTTGACGAAGAGAGGGCCGGAACTGGTGCCACGCCATATTGGATTGAAAAGGTGTTGGCATTACCTTGCCGACTAAGTCCACTCCAAAATGCAACCTGCCCTCCTGATATCGCTTGATTAAGAGAATTTGCTCGATCAGTGGCAAGCGGGTAGACAACTCCGTTCTGCGTTAATTGTGTGAACCAATTAACTGCTTCAATGGTTGACGGCTGAGTGAAATTTATGTTTGGTGGCTCGGCGGAAAAATCAACCCAATCAACATCGCGTGAGGCAAAGAACAAGTCTTCCGTTCCTCCAGTGCCAAAGGCCGGTCCTGAGGAGGAACCTGAAGAAACGGCATTGCTCAATTGTAAAAGGTCTTCAAACGTCCAATCAGTTGCAGGCGGCTGCAAAGATTTTTGAGCTAGCAAATCTGCATTGTAGTAGATGAGGGAGAGTATATTACTCGCCGGCAGGCCATAAATCTGATCTCCTGACTGAAATGCTTCAATTCGGCCTGGATAGAAATCATTGGTAAACGTCGAATCCTCCCGCGCAAAATAGTCATTTAGGCTATAAAGCAACCCTGGTTGACTGATTGTGTCCATGCCTGCATAGAAGCAGTCAAAATCAGCCACCAAATATGGAAGAATGTCACCGCCAGGCCAGGAAAAGTCAGAGGAGATTTGTACATTAATATCAGGATGCATGCGTTGAAATTCTTCCACAAAAGACTGATACCGCTGACTACCATCCGGTAAATCGGATGGATATAAATATCGAATGATACGATTTCCATTATTGATCACAGGCTGAGGTACAGGAGTAGCAACGACAATAGGATTGGTATCGGGTGTTGGAAATGTCTGAATGGTTGCATTCGCAAGGAGAGAAGCAAAATTTTCTCCATCCAGCGCGCGGATCAAGGACTCGCGAATGGCCTGAAATGCTTGCGGGTAAACAGTCCCGTACCAACCATGGTCTACAGAATAGCGTATGGTTTCCTTAAGCTCGTCTGGTACGTTATCCCAGTAACGAATCTGTGTTGCTACTGACTGTCTGGCAGGTAGCTGCGGGCTTAAGGAGGAAGAAGGCAAGTTCTCATAAGGCCATTGTTGCGAAAGGAAATTGATCCATGCCCAGGCCGCTCGTGGATTTTTTGTTCCACTACTTACTACAGCGCAAGAGGGCCAGATTACATTCGAATTTGTATTTTGATCGTTTGTACTTGGAAAAGGCGCAATCTTATATGTTTCAACTGCCAGTCTAGAGTCGTCTGACGGCAAACTGGCATTCATCGGCCCAATCCATAGGGCTGAGGGAGTTGAATACAAGCTCCCATCCTCCGAAGGATTGAATGAAACAATTTTCTTGGCGCGGCTTAACTCAATATACCAGCCGAGCGAATTAGACAGGAGAGTACTGTCGATCTTTCCTTGATGTTGTAGTAATTGGAAATCCACGAATGGCGCAAGAATCGAGCTTGCAAAATCTGTAGAGTCCACCAGCGGCGTTGCTTGTACGGCGGAGTTTTCGGCGAAAGCAGTGACTGCTTTTTGAAACTCGCTCCAAGTCCAACCAGGATAAGGATGAGGTAAGCCAGCTTGATCAAATGCCTTCGGGTCGTAAAAAATCTCCATCAATGTAAGCGTAATTGGCACACCTACAATTCGGCCCTCATTATCCTCACATGCACTGAGGGAATCCTTCCAGAAATCCTCTGATCGAAAACTGGAGTCCGCATCCGTCATGGGTGTCAATTCAAGAAAAACGCCAGGATTGTTAATGAAACGACCACGCCCACCAAAAAGGATAGCGGTATCTGCAAAAGACGCCAACGGTCGTAAATCTTCACCATTCCAGATTGTGAACCCATCTGGTGGCGTGACCATCTGTACGCTGATGGACGGATTCTGTTGGCGGAATTTCTCGGCGAGCTTTTCGTAAGTACTCCGTGACGTTTCTTCGATTGCAAAGGTTATAACAACAGGATCACCAAGTCCTTGATCTTTTTCAAGCTCTGCTTCTTTATTTTCTGGTATTACGCTAACTGACGTCGGGCTTGGTACTTCATTGGTTTCTGGAGTTTTTATTTTGGAGGAATCTGGACTGTTGCATGCGGTTGCGATCATTGCTACGATCAGGAGTGACAGGATTATTCTTGATACGACATGTCCAATATATATGTGGCTACCTTTGTTGATTTGCATTTTTAATCTCTCCGATCTCTTGTTCAGGTTCATAGCGGTTGTGAACAGGCGAGTGAAATTCACTCTAAACCTGGTTTGGCAAACGCTGCCTCAGAAATAGGTGGTTCAATAGGCCAAATAACCTTTGAAGAACCATTAATATGGCAATGCTAAGGGATCGACTCTGCCATCCGAATCAGATCATTCATAACAGATTGGATATCGGTAGAGATTGGTTCAATTTCCCAGCGAGACATGGAACGTTGCGTGTAAATCAATCGGTAATATCGTTCCTTATGCTGCCAATGAAGTTCGAGCTTCCGTGTAGGATCCCAATTGTGGTCAGGGTCCCACCAGCCACGAATGAGTAAAGCCGGTTGTCCATTGACGTTTACCTCCTCGGCATTATCAGGGCCTGCCGGAAGGTAATAACCCGTGTACGTGCGCTCTACCAGCATGGTGACCTCGGCATTCGTTTTACTCCACGTAAGTAGTACCCAATTAGAGGAATTAGCAAAGGCTGCGCTGTCATTAAGAACAAAACCTTCTGATACGAAACGAGGGAGATCAAAGTCAAACGGCATATTTTGCAGAAGGATTTCTGGGGCAACTGTTGGAACAATGTACGTGGTTGGCGTTATCGGCAAGGGGGTCACAGTTGACTTGCTTTCAAATGTAGAAACGCTAGTCCGATCAATCTCCTGATTGTTAGGAGAATATATCTCTTCACCTTGTCCAATAATTGGAGGAGTATTTTGGTGCTCCACTTGAAATCCGGCAACGTTTTGTAGCCATCTCACAACGTCTGCTCGAACCTCACCAGAAAACATCATTAGAGCAGAAAATACCAGCAAAAAAGACAATAGCGTTAAGCCCCATGACCAGCGTATGTTTGATGGAATGTTCCAATTCCTTGTAAAAGCAGGAGATGGATACCTCTTCTTTAGGTGGTGTTTTAGTTCTTGAGCAAACTCTTTTCGCACCGGCGGACGGTTTTTATAAAGGAAGTCATCCTTCATGATCTTGCTCCCATTCTGCTCGTAATCTAGAGACAGCCCTGTATAAAATCGTCCCAACATTCGACTCGCTCAATCCAGTCAACTTGGCAATTTCACGATTGGTCAATTCCGCGCCGTATTTTAAGGCAATTAGTTCCTTTTCCCGTGATGAGAGTTGATAAAGTAATATTGAAATCCTTTTGAACTCCCATTGATGTTGTAAATCTTCATCCATTGCAACGTAATACGAGATTTCAGGTACGTTATCAAAAGACACTTCTCTTATAGGTTTGCGAAAAAAATCTCCCGCGACATGGCGCGCGATACCTAATAACCAACCAAAAACGTGCGCGAGATCTTTACGGTAATTATTTCGAGAAAGCCATGCCTTCTCGAAAGTAATGGCTGTCAATTCTTCGGCAATCTCAGGATCACCCACCTTATAGCAAAAGAAGTGAAAGATCCTTGGAAGAGTCTCTTCATAAACTTCATTCCAATCAAGATCTTCAACTTTGAGATTGGTGTTTGCCATTAGTTCTGTGATTGCTCTCATCACTTATTAATTCGTTGAAACACTATGAAGTATCACGCTTTAGTAATGAGCAATTTATGTACGGTGGATTAAATCTATTCGATCTTGCCATCATAGGAATCCTAAATTTTGCAAGGCTCTTGATCCTCATAAGTACTGCTTCGCTTGCATGGCAAATAACTCCGCATATTTTCCACCTTGCGAAGTAAGGCTTTCATGAGAACCTTGCTCAATAATTTCTCCGTTCTCTAAAACTGCAATCGAATTTGCCAAACGTATCGCACTGAGGCGATGAGAAACAAGGAGGCTAGTTTTTTCCATAGTTAATGCCATAAACCTCCTGTATAATTCACTCTCAGCTTGTACATCTAATGCAGCAGTTGGTTCGTCCAGTATCAGGAAGTCAGATTCCCGCATAAAGGCGCGGGCTAAAGCAATTTTTTGCCATTCCCCACCTGAAAGATCTATTCCAATGTCCCCATCGGTTAGCCATCTACTTAAGATAGTGTTATATCCAGTTGGCAAACGCATGATTTTCTTATGTATACCTGCTATTTTGGCAGCGTTGCATATCTTGTTTCCGTCATTTAGTTTAGTAACATCACCGAATCCAATATTTTCTTTTACAGTTAAGTCGAAACGGACAAAATCCTGAAAAATCACTCCGAAGTGTTTTCGAAGTTCAATCGGGTCAAAATTTCTAATATCAATTCCATCCCACAAAATCTTACCCGCAACTGGATCATAAAGACGCAGTAATAACTTGACAAGTGTGCTTTTACCACTCCCGTTCACACCCAATAACGCAGTACACTCTCCTACTGGAATAACTAAATTTACATTCTTCAAGACCAAGGGGAGTTCTTCTTTGTAACGAAAAGAAACATCAATTAGTTCTATTTTTGAGGTTAACGGTGGAACTGGACATGGTGGAAATTCAATGTGAATTGGTTGTGGTAATGTGAGAAGTTCTGTGAACCTCGAGTAAAATAAGGTGCTTTCGTTAATGCCAGCTAGGGCTCCTATAATCCCAATTATTGAGCTTTGGATACTATTTACCGCGGCGTTATATAAGGTAACATCACCGAGCCCCAATTGTTGTGTGAAGGCACGAAGGACTACAATTAAAAAAGCCGTTCCTGATATTAGTTCAGAAAACAGTTCTATAGCAAACTGCCCGGTCAACTCAATTTTTTGCTGGTCTTGGCGTGCTTTATTCACATCATTAGATAATCTTTCGAAAGATTTGAGAAAATAATTTGATAGATCAAATAAACGCAATTCTTTGGCAAAAGTTGGGCTGGATAATATAAAACTGTAATAACTAATACGTCTTTGCCAAGAGCTCAATTTATAGGCAAGATCAAAATGTTGATGCCCCATTTTTAAGTGTAGATATAGGTGTGGAAGGGAGCTTATAACAATTAACCCAGCCAAGAACGGATTAAAGGCAAGCAGAACTCCTAGAAAACCAAACAAAGTTATCACGTTGCGCAATAAAGTCATTACTATTGATATTGCTTGGTTCGGACCAAATTGAGCTCCTTCTATACCTAATTGAATTGCATCATGAAATGAAGGGTCTTCAAATGGTCCTAACCCTGCAATATTACTTATCTTCTGATATACCATTATCTGAACTTTTTGACCAAGCTTATATCCTAGGCTGGTCGTAAAGTACCCGCCAATTATTCTCAAGGCTTGATCTATGCCAGTTAGTCCTATTTGAGAAACTAATATAATCAATAATTCATGCGGGATACCTGTTACTGTTCCTTCTTTCAGGTAATAGGAAAGGAGGTCAAATAATAATTTGATGTTCCAACTCATCAGTACTGGAATAAAACTGCGGAGAACTTCTAAAAAAAGGACCACTGTTAAGTAAACGGGCTGCGCACTCCAAGCAAGATGGATCATTGAACCAATAGTTTTGTATATGGAAACTATGCTGCTTACATTTCTCTCTTTCTTTAACATTCTATTTTCTCACGTTCGCATTTTGCGGATAGATGTGGTATTTTCAGTTAATTTCAAAACGACAATGCCAATTAAATGATCAGAAGGTAAAGGGCCCCATTCTCGCGAATCTGTACTATAAATCGAGTCGCCCTGAACAAAAAAGCAATTAAGTGGAACAAACCATCTAGGCATTCCATTCGGATCATAATCAACTTGGAGATTTTTATGTTTCCACTTAGTTAAATCAGAAATGACAGCCCCAACCTCATCCCCCGGTAATCCTGTTACTCGCTTAATACATGGCTCTGAATTATTATTGTTTATATTATGATTAGTCTTTAGCCTTTCATTAAGGTCACTTGAAGAAGTATTGTTAATTTCATTCACTTGCCCAGGCGTAACAATAACAATTTGATTTCTTCGTAGCCAACAATAAGGCCATGGTTGCAATGCTAATACTCGATCCCCTTCATGTAAGGTAGGGTGCATACTTCTTTGTTGTACTGTATAAACTACAAAACAGCGACGTAATATCAAAAAAGAACAGATGAGAAAAATCATCAATACAAACAGGAAAATCACGAAACCCCTCCTAAATATCTATACCTTAGTGATTGCAAAGTTAAAATCCCGAAACGTTTATAGCCTAAACTGGGCCAATGAATGCGTTCTTAACCATCCACGAGGTGTATTTGACGCGCCTGCATAGTATTTACTTACTTTATAAATGCTAGCTAGAATGTGGCCCTTCTCTGCTTATGCTAGCTGAAGAGAAGGGCCACCTCAGGATATCTTGAGACGACACCCCAAACAGAAACCGTTTATTGTTGACTCCTGTTAACTCAGGTTTCTTGTGCGCTATAACGTTAGCAACTTGCTACAGGCGTGTATCCGCATTCCTCGACAATGCAGTTCCAGCAGGTTCCAGTTGTACCATTAGGGCAGCGGTAATTCACCCATTGCGAGTGCCAAGTTACATAGCAGACGCCTGGACCTGTGCACATGCAGCAATAATGATTTCCGCATCCGTAGCTCTCTGCCCAGCACCCGGTTGGTCTACATGATGCTGCCTGGACGGTTGAATGCGGAATTAATTTATCCGCAACCCAATTAATCAACTGATTAACGGGCCGGATAAGATGGACAAGATTGTCCACTTCAGATACAAATTGTTGTTCTGTGTAAATCATCAGAAAGTCTCCTTTGTGACCGATCATTATGGGTACTCTGATTGTAGAAAAGCATACTAGCAATCAATTTGCATAGAACCTCCTTTGTATCTTTTTTATGGTTATCCGAAATCATAATCTTGGTGGTAGGGCCTCGAATAACCTTTTTGTCCTATAACACATCGATTTTTGCTTTAAGTTCATTTACAAAGCCTGCTGCCATGATTATTCCTCTATCATTCACCAGACAGTAACTTGGAGTACCCATGACCTTATATTTTTCACGGAAAGAATTATCAACTGACGTAGCAAGAATAGGCGATTCAATAGCGTATTCTTTGGCCAGTTTGCGAGTATCATCTAGACTTGCAAAGCTAACTAAAACAATCAAAATCTCAGATTTATTGGCCTTTTGGAATAAATCGTTATAACTTGGTATTTCCTCAAGGCAGGCTTTGCATTGAGGGGAAATAAAAATGAAAGCAACGTTATGACCTCTGTAGTTAAGGAGGGAAATTTGCTCACCTTTCAATGACTCAGCCAAGAATTCTGGAGCAGGTTGTCCTATTGTAAGATCAACAATTCGTGTTCCTTGAGCAGATATTTCATTTTTCATGCCAAGATTGACACGTCGAACAACCGCTAAAATCAGGAACAGATTAAATAGTACAAAAACCCATAAAAGAATAAAATTGATAATAATCGTTTGTGACATACAATCTCCTTTGCTGTAGGGTAGCCTGGTTTCCGAACTGGGTTTATGTCAAAAGGGTTAGTTGACATCATATGCGCAATGGTATTAGTAGCTGAAGAATGTCATCAATTTGCATCCAAACCTCAACAAAAACAATTGCCAACATTCCAACAAAGGCTACATGCAACAAGCTTAAAGGTTCAAGGGATGTGCGATAGGAATCAATAATAATTGCCCCACCTATCCCACACGCCATGAATCCAAGACTACGGATAACGTGTCCAGAAGTGATGTCTTTATTGTCTGGCCCGAAACAATTACAAGACGTATGGATTTTCCTCAAGACTACCGATGAAAGAGCAATACTAAACGCAAAAAACATAAGTGTTGCTATCCAAAAACCCCAAATAAGGAACACTCCATCGATAAGCATGGCGACTACTGTTCCAAGTTCACCTAACAAGAATAGGTATGCAAGGGGTTTACTGAAACCTTGTGGAAAAAATTGAAAATTGGTAATAGCTTGTGTAAAGGCCGGAATATCTCTCACCTTTCCAACCAAAGAAATGGCAAAAACAAAACCAATGACAAATCTAAAAAAAGTCAGGAGATATAGTGACATAGATCTCTCCTATAATGAGTGCTGGCATTTACGTCAGGGATCAGTGTGTGCTGTAAAGACTTATATCTTCAGATTGTGTGTTTTGTTATTTCCCTGATGACCTTCTTCTTGTTACGATGATAACAATCAGAGAGTTAAGTCTCTGTAAAGATTTAATATTCGATCTCTTTCTGGCACGACTGGTTTATGAAAAATCGATCTAAAGTTTTAGCTTTGTTGAACTCCCACAGATTGATCCTTCGTAAAAAATTCCACTAATCGGTCAAAATGTTAAAACTTTATAAGGATTTAACACTAACTTATGTATGATAAGAATATCTGGGTTACTCACATAACACAGGAAATGAGCAATGGCTCATGCCGTCAATCCCAAAAGAGACTTATCGCATCAACAATAGACAATTGCGCAAAGAGGAAATATCATGATAACTCGAAAGATCATCCCATTCATCTTCGTCTGCCTATCTCTTGCCTTTGGTATTGCTGCTACTCGGCCAGCTATGACAGATTCACAACAATTACATTGCTACTCTTTGCTTTCACCAGTTGATATGAAATCAAGCGGTTCATCAAAGGTTTTAGAATCGGCCTGTTACACCACTTTTTCGGAATCTGTTAAAGCTGCAACAAAAGGACGAGTCCACTTAGATCCTTCAGTTAGTCCTAGAGATGTAACAGATGAAATGCTGAACAAGGTTGATGGAAAAAGTTTAGCCGCCGCCCAGATTGTAATTGGGGTTGATTACGATAATGCTAATTATGGCGGAGCTACTTATACATGGGTGGTTCCAACAAGCGGATGCACAGACTCTATTTTTTATAGTGTTCCTACAATGCCTAATGGCTGGGAAAATCGAGTTTCATCTGCTAAAGCGTACTCGAACTGTAATTATTTCTATCATTACAGAGATACAAATTTCGGGACCCCATCAGTAGCCTGCAATACCGATTGCTCTGGAATGGGATCGCTCGACAATGCCACATCTTCAGAGAAGTGGCAAAATAAGCCCTGATATTCGATAAAACCCCTCTCTACCAAATTGAAGTGAGTGTGGGTGCGCTAATA
>CAYOHX010000004.1:0-43112 GCA_964403875.1 uncultured Anaerolinea sp.
ACCTGTTAAAGCAAAGAATGGCGCAAATCGCGCCATTCTTTGCTTTAACAGGGAGGCTACTCTCCGATCACGGTGAAAACTCCGCCCGCGCTGGAGCCTTCCACCTCGGGGAAGAAGTACTGGTAAGCCCGTGCCGGCAGGCTGCGGAACTCGCCCGCCACCGAAGGCGACAGGCGGTAACTGATTTCATACGTGCCGGCGGGCAGATAGGGGGCTACCCAGCGCGCGCCAGTGTCGGTGATGACCGCCCGTTGGAAATACCACCAGCCCCAACCGCCGTACGGGCTGGTGAACTGCGTGGCCGGATCGGAGAGCGGGTCGAAGTTTTGCTGGCTGGTGCTCAAGTTGGGGTTGATGATCTCCGTCCCCGCCGGAGCGGTATCCTCGACCACCACATAATACATATCTTCCGGCAAGGTCACCGTCAGACGCACGGTAATGAATTGCCCGTTGTTGCCAAGCGCGGCATCCATCACTGGCTGGCATGCCTCGGCGCGGCAGTCCTGTCCGCTCAGGTAGTAACTGCGGCTGATAAAAATGCCTCGCTCCACCGGTTGGGCCGACTCGGCCGGTTGTCCGACTTCCAAATAGGCCCGGTAGTATAACTGCCCATCCCCTTCCCCGCGCCGGATGCGCAAGGCATTGGGGCTGTCGGCGATCAGGTCGGAAAGGGGCGCCAACCCAGCGACTGGATTGACTGCCGAGGCTGGGGTGCTCGCGTCCCCGCTGACCAGCAGCGCGCCGTTCAGTTCGGCTTCATAAGGGAAGGAAGCCTGCACGTCGCCGGTGGCCTGAATGGCTTCCACCAGGGCCGTTAAAACCCAGGCTGTTTCATAACTGGAATTCCAGCAAGCATTCGCCCGGCGATGAAGCACCAGGAAGCGTACCGCGTCGGTCAGCAGCGCCGAGGCCGGGTCCAGTTGGGCCAACGCCATGACCACCACCGCCGTGGAATAGTTCGGCGTGCTCCATGTCAGCCAGGCGCTCTCTCCGGCAGCCCAATGGGCCCCGGTAGCGGAACGAATCGCCGAGCCTTGCAGGTCTGAAATCAACTCGCGGCTTTGCTCGCTGCCCGGTGAAACTTGTTTCAAGCTGAGCGCCAGCATAGCCTGGGCCCAGGGGCTCAGGCTGCCTCGCAGCGAGTAGAAGCTTTCCAGGGCGATGTCTGTGAAACCCGATTGAATCATTACATACGCCAGCAGCACCTGCCGGTCCCGTTCTGCCGGTTCGGTAAACTCATTGATCGGGCGGATGAAGGGCAGCAGGAAGTTTTGCGCGTTCTCCAACTGCATCCGGTTTACCAGGAAGCCCGCGTCCGAAGCCTGGGCCAGGGCCAGCATGGCGTAAGCGGTTAGGATGGAGTCGCTGGAGTCGCCGTTGGTCATCCATGTCCAACCGCCGTCATAATTTTGCCGCTCGAGAAGCAGGCGCAGGTCTGAACGAATCTGGCCTTCCAGGCTCTCTTGTCCATCCAAAGCGGCCAGACCAAACTCCTTGAAAGCGCGGTAGGTGACCAGGTTGGGCAGCAGACGCGAAATGATCGGCTCCGTCCAATCATCTGGCTGGCGCTCCGAGAGCACCTCCAGGCTTTCCAGCACGGTGGCGGCCAGCGAAGGCGAGAGTTCTACTTTTAGTTCTCCACCGGTGGGCGTAAAGGTGCGCGGCAGGCTGAGTACTTCCAGCTCCTCGCCGGGTTCTTCCAATACACCGCCCGTGGCAAACGTCTGGGGAGCGCTGTAGCGCAGCACCGGGATGACTCCCTGCTCGGTGTGGGTCGCGTCGCGCAAGTCGCCCGCCTGGGCGCTAAAGATCGGGTCCATCCCGGCGCCGTCTTCCACCGTGCCCCACCAATCCACGCGGCGGCGTTCTCCGGCGGGAATGTTCACCTTCTGGCGCTGGGCGGCGGCATCGTCCAGGGTGAACCCGGGCGCTTCCAGACTCACGTCCACGCTCAGGCTGCCCTGGGAGTTGTTTTGGACGATGGCCCCCAAGCGCACGTGGTCACCCACCACCAGGAACCGCGGTGTGACCGGGCGCACCAGCAGTTCTTTTGTCGTCACCACTTCGATGGTGGCGTCGCCTACCAGCGAATCCACGGTCAGGCCGCGCACAGTCGCCACCCAGGTGGTGAGGTTGTCGGGCAAACGCACGCTCACCGAGGCCAACCCTTCCGCATCGGTTTCGATAGCGCCAAACCAGGCCGCGGTATCTTCGAAGCGTGAGCGCGCCGCCGGGCTGAGTATATCGCCGCCTCCGCCACCGCCTCGCCCCAATTCCTGGGCCACCACGCGTTCAGAGTACACGGCCAGATCCAGCGCGGTGCGCACCTGGTGCGGGCGTTCGCCGTAAAAGATGTCGAAAATGCCCTGCTGCGCCTGGTCCACCAGGGCCAGCACGGCCTTGTCAATCAAGGCCAGCGAGAACTCGCCGCGCATGGGCTTGCCAGCCGAATCGGTCACTTTGATCTGAAACGTCACTTCGTCTCCGGGCCCGGCGCGCTGTGGTTCGCCCACCAGTTCAACGTTCAGCCTTTGGGCCACGGATTTGACTGGAAGGTTCAGCCTCCCGGCGCGGAAGTCGGGGCGTCCATCTGGGCGGTTGCCCAACACGACCGCGGTGATGTACACGTTGGGCGAGTCCACCGCTTCGAGGGGCAGGTCCAAAATGGTCATGCCCTCGGTGATTTGAACCACAAACGAGCGCATCACCCTGGCCCGTTCCACGGTGATTAAAGCCAGCGCCGGGGTGCTGAAGGGATTGGGGACGCGCAGTTGCGCGGTTTGCCCCACCTCGTATTCGCTTTGGTCGGTTTCCAGGCGCAAGCTCTCATCGGGCAGGCTGGGCCAGGGCGGGCTGCCCGCTCCACTCACCCACACCAGGAGTTCGGTGCGGGCGCCTTCGCCCACCACCGTCAATTGGTACGAGCCCGCCTCGGCTGGCGTGAAGGCCAGCCGGGCCCGCCCTTGCGCGTCGGTCATCAGGTCCGAGCCATTCACCTGGGTCAGCTCGCGGCGATATGAATAGCCGCCCTCGTCCATGATCCAGTTGACCTTGCTGAAAATCGCCGACATGGCATGCTCGCCCGAAGGCGCTCCTTGCCAATCTACCGCCTGAATGGAAAAGCCTAACTCCTCTGTGGCGCGCGCCGTCCAGGAGTCAGCCCGCAGGCCAATATAATAGGAAGCGGGGTGGAAATTTGCCTCGCCGCGCTTGCTGACCGGGAAGTTGCTCTCATCGACGGCGCTGGCTTCCAGCACCAACGTGTTGCGCTGAGTCAATCCTGACGCCAGCAACTGCTCGGCAGGGATGGTCACCGCCAATGTGCCGTCTGGACTGGTGACGCCTTCACCGTTGGCTACGTAGGTTCCCAGCCAGGAATAGTAATCCATGCGCTCCAGCCAGCCCAAATCCAACCCGCCGGTCGTATAGTTCCCCGGCAGATACAAGCCGTCTGAGCGAGCCATGAGCGACCAATTCACTTTGACATTCCCGGCGGGCGCATCAAAGTAATAGCGTGCCGAGATGCGGGCTGTCACGTCCTGCCCGGCCTGCCAATCTTGCGTGTCAAAATCCACTTGCAGGTCAAAGCTGGGCTTGCGATAGTTTTCCACCTGGAAGCTGGCGCTGTCGCCCCATTCATCAAGCGAGATGGAATAGTAGCCCGGAGCGGCGTTTTCGGGTAGTTCAAACGACCCAACCGCCGTGCCGTATTCTGACACGCCCAGGCGCAGCGTGGTCAGCGCAGCCTGTTCCACCTGGGTGGGGTCATAAGGTGGCATCACGCGCACATCGATTTGTGAAAAATCGGGGATGGAGAACTGCATGTCATTGCGATTGCGCAGAGCCACTCTGAAGTTCACGGTTTGCCCCGGACGGTAGATAGGTCGGTCGGTGTACGTGTAGGCCAGGTGATCGTCTTGCTCGGTTAAGGCATACCACAACCCGGTATTAAAGTAAGATGAAGCATAGGCAAAATCCGCGTCGCCGGGATTACCAATGCTGGCCACCACCAGGTCGGCGGTTTGATCGACAGCGTTGATCTCTACGGCGCAAATGCCGCGTTCATCGGTGACGCACTGGCCCAGGTCCCGATCCACTCGCCGTACCGTCACGGTCGCGCCGCCGTAGGGCTGGTTGGTATCCTGGTTGACGGCCCAGATGAAAGCCTGCCCTTCCGAAATCTTCAGGGTCAGATGCACTCGGCTGATCACCAGCATGTAAGGCTGGCGAGGATAATACGTTTTTTGGATTTCTGGCGCATCGGCATGGAGCAAGTACAACCCCGGCTGGGGAGCTTCGCCGCCGGGGGCCAACTCGACGCCCATCAGCACGCTTTGGTTGTAGGGCAGGTCCAAGGGCTGCTGCCAGGTATTCCTTACCCACTTACCCCAGTCCTCGGGCCATCCTTCTCCGTTGATGATCAGGGCATCTTCAACGGTCAGCGGGCCGCTTTGCAGGTCCAGCACGCTCAGATTGGTCAGGCGAGCCGCCAGGCGGTTGGTGGAAGCCGGGATGTAAATCGATCCACCGCCATACATATCCACCGGCACCACCAATGAAGGCTCAGCCGGGCCGGTTTCAAAGGTCAATACTGCGCCGCCCGTCAGCCGCGCACCGTAGCGATCCCGGATTTGGTCCGAGAGGGTGATGGTGTACTGGGTTGAATAATCGAACACACCGTTTAAGTAAACGGAATAGCCGTCGCTCGCCAGATAAATATCCAGGCCGCTCACTGCCGGGCTGATCTGAATCAGGTCTTTCACCGCCTGTTTTTCCAGGGGCGAGGTGAAGCCGATGGTTGGTGAGCCGAATCCTGAATACAGCTCCATGACCGCTTCGCTGATCAAATAGGCGCGCAGTTCGGGTACGGTGACAAAAGAACCCGAAACGGCAAAGGCCGTTGGCGTGCCGCCTTTGCCCAGAGCGCCTTCGCGCAAGGTGTAGGTATAGGCCATATCGCGAGCCAGGAGATCACGTGGCGCGAAGGTGAATATGGTTTCTTCCTCGTCCCAGGTGAAATCGCCGCCGATGATGCCGCCGCCCAGATTGGTCAGACTGAAGTGCTCCACCACACTTTCGGGCTGCATGGGCTGGTTGAAGGTGATGGTGACCGTCTGGTCCAGTTCGGCGCGGTCGCGATCGGTGGTTTCAATCCACTGCACATTGGGGGCCGCGGTGGTGAACTGCCAGGAGCCTAATGTGCTTGCATCCAGCGCGGAGCCATCGGTGCTGCTCAGGTTTGGATCAATCGTCACATCGTAAGTCACCCCGCCCAACAAAGCGGTGTCCGGGTAGAAGATGTAAGTGCTTGTGTTCAGCCACTCTCCACGCCCTTGCGCCTCGGGCTGAAGCGAGAAGGCCGGGGGCAGAGCGGCAGGGTCCTCGCCCAGGGCTACCACGGGCCGGTTGAAGGTAACTGCCACGGCTGAGGCAGGGTTGATTTCGGACAAACCCTGGGCGGGCACCCGGTCCATCACCTGGAATGCGCCGGCAGTCTGGAAGTTCACCTCTACCGGGGCCATCAGCGCAAGCCCATTGGCCGCGCGCGCTTCGGTGTTAAAGGTCAACCGCACCGGCTGGTCAGCGGCAAAAGGCTGGTCAGGGGAGAAACGCACCGTGGCGTCATCCAGCCACTCAAAGCGACCCGAAAGGGCTGGCTCGCCTTGCAAGGCGGCTTCCACCGACCCACGTTCCATGGGCTGGTTGAAATAAAAAGTAAAACCTTCACCAGCAGGGATCTGACTGCCCGGCAGCGGGTCCACTTCCACCAGGGCGGGAGGCAGCGTTTCGCGGGGTTTGGGGGTGGGTTGCGCCTCCACGGCCTGCGGCGAAGGCAGAAAGACCTCTGGGGCGGGGGTGGCGGTTTTGGAAGCGCCCGGCAGCGCGCAAGCCAGGGTCACCAGGACCAGGATACTGCACACCGCCCACACGCGGCGCGAGAAATGAAAGAAGGGAGACGTGGATCGGTCGCTCATATACATCCTTTGCGGAGTCGTTTTTATGGCACTACTCAACCGGAGGCGAAAAAAGCAACTTTCTGTGCCTCCGAGACGTTAAGTATACTCTTTGATTATACAATCTTTAGACGCCCCAGATGGGGGTCTGGTTCCGAGGAGATGGTGGGGTCTCTTGGAAATCTCCCTTTGTTTTACCCTCGGACGGGTGATAGCAATATCATCCAAAAATGCTCCGAGGTTCATGCACGCAAGTGCTTGACGGGCTGGTAATATATACAGTAGGATAATACAGATTTTTCGGTTCCCTAGGACTTGCCTGAGAAATCCTTTCCCACGGTAGCTCCCATTGAACTGGTATTTTCCTCAGGAGGCATCATGAAAGTCATGGTAACAGGTGGAGCAGGATTCATTGGCTCCCATGTAGTCGATCAACTGATTGAAGTCGGGCACGACGTAATCATTGTCGATAGCCTGGTGACGGGTCGCAAATCGAATTTGAATCCCAAAGCTCGTTTTTATCACTTGGATATTCGCGACCCGAAACTGCGCGAGGTGTTTGAAGCCGAGCGCCCCGAGGTTGTGGATCACCACGCCGCTCAGATGGACGTGCGCCGTTCGGTGGCAGACCCACTTTATGATGCCGATGTGAATATCAAAGGCTCGGTCCACCTCCTGGAATTGTGCCGCGAGTTTTCAGTGCGCAAAGTCATCTATATTTCCAGCGGCGGCGCGGCTTACGGAGAGCCTGTCTACCTGCCCTGTGATGAAGAGCATCCCGTGCGCCCTCTCAGCCCCTATGGCCTGACCAAGTATGCTTTTGAGTTGTATCTCTACCTCTATCGCCAAAATTACGGCCTCGATTACACCGTTCTGCGCTACCCCAACGTGTATGGCCCGCGCCAGGATCCGCATGGAGAAGCTGGTGTGGTAGCCATCTTCACCGGACACATGCTGCGCGGCGAGCCGATTACCATCAACGGCTCTGGCGAACAGGTGCGCGACTACGTGCATGTTTCGGATTGCGCCCGCGGCAACCTGCTGGCCCTGGAACAGGGTGGTGGACGCGCTTACAACCTGGGCTCGGCGGTGGGCACTTCAGTGAACGAGATCTATCGCCTGCTCAAGGGCATCACCGGTTATGCCTTCGATGCTAACTATGGCCCCGCCAAAGTAGGAGAAACCTTCCAGATCTACCTTAATCCTCAACGCGCCATGCGCGAACTGGGCTGGAAGCAGACCTTTGGCCTTGAAGAAGGGCTTCGTCAAACTGTGGAATTTACCCGCCAGAACGAGTTGTAAAAACGGGCCCTGCCGCGAGGCTTCTGGTTGCGCGGGCGCCAGGCGTGATTTTTGCGTGAAACTGTAACGAAAGTGATACATAAAAGAGGAGTGGAACTATTGACATTTTTTGGAGATGCGCTATCATAAATAGGCTCATTCTAGTTTCTAGATAAGCCTGTCCAACTGAATACTCCTTCTTTTGTGGAGGCGATGACACGGGATTCTTTCTTGGTCGCTTGATCTCTGAGGGGGGGTCAGCAGTCCCGTTGAGCCACTAGCGAAACCGGCCACAAAGCGCATAAGCTGATGGGCCGGTTTGTATTTAACCGGTATCGTTCACAAATGGCTGCGGAAGGGGGAAAGACAATGAGGAAAACATTGGCTGGTTTTGCGTCGATACCGAAAGCAAAGATTGACTTCCAGGTAGGCCGGATTCACGAAAACGTGAGTGTCCAGCGCGACCGGCGTTGGCTGCTGGTGGGGCTGGTGTTCTGCGACCTGTTGATGATCGCCATCAGTTTTGTGCTGGCCTATCTGATCCGCTTCGTGTGGGGGGCGAATTTCTTTAAAGAGACCGTTCCTTCGTTGGAATTGTATTTCCAGGTAGGCGCGGTCTTGATCCCCGGATGGATCGTGATCTTCGCGGTCTTCGGCTTGTATAACCGTCAAAATTTGCTGGGCGGCTTGCGTGAATATTCCAAGTTGTTCAACGCCGCTACGTTGGCAATGTTGTTGGTGATTGTGTTCAACTTCCTGGCTGAAATCGTCTTGGCTCGCGGCTGGATGTTGATGACTTGGGGGCTGGTTTTCCTGTTCACGGTTGCCGGGCGCTTCGTGATTCGTCGTTTTGTCTACTATCTGCGCACCAAAGGCCGTTTCCTGGCTCCTGCCATCATCATTGGCGCCAACGAAGAGAGCAAGCTGTTGGCCGACCAATTCCTCGACCGCCGCGCTTCGGGACTGGCCCTGCTGGGCTTTGTCGCCGAGGGCGCTCCCACCGGGACCCTGCTCCATCAAAATCTGCGCGTGCTGGGTGGCCTGGATGATTTAGACCAGATTGTGCGTGCCCACGGAATCGAAGAGATCATCGTCACGTCCAGCGCCAATTCTCCCGATGAGGTGCTGGCCATTTTCAAGATGTTTGGCATGACCAGCGGCGTCAACTTGCGCCTTTCCTCGGGCCTGTACGAGATCATTACCACCAGCATGCGCGTACAGGATGTTGCCGGGGTTCCCCTGGTGACGGTCAACAAAGTGCGTCTGACGGGTTTCGACCAGGTATTCAAAGTCATTATTGATTACACTCTGGCCCTGCTGTTGTTGCTCCCGGTGGGTTTGGTCTCGATCATCTTGGCGATCATCGTCAAGCTCGATTCGCCCGGCCCAATCATTTATCGCCGTCGGGTGGTGGGGCAAAACGGCAAGCCTTTTGACGCCTTCAAGTTCCGTTCCATGTACATCAATGGAGACGAGATTCTCGCCAAGTATCCTGGCCTCAAGGAAGAATTGGCGCGCGAGCAGAAGCTCAAGGACGACCCGCGCATCACTCGGGCGGGCCGCCTGCTGCGCAAAACCAGTTTTGATGAGCTTCCACAGTTATTGAATGTGCTGCGCGGCGAAATGTCAATTGTTGGCCCGCGCATGATCTCTCCAGAAGAAATGGAGAAGTACGATCAGAGCGGCATGAACCTGCTAACCGTCAAGCCGGGCATTACCGGTTTATGGCAGGTGAGCGGGCGCTCGGATGTCAGCTATGAAGAGCGCGTTCGCATGGATATGTACTACATCCGCAATTGGAGCATTTGGATGGACCTTATGCTCCTCTGGCGCACCATTCCGGCGGTCCTGCTGCGACGCGGGGCCTATTAAGACAAAGGTGAAAAGATGATCATTGTTCAGACCCCCTTCCGGGTCAGCTTGTTTGGCGGTGGTACCGACTTCCCCGACTACTATTTGTCGGAGGGAGGCTGTGTGTTGTCCACTGCCATCAACAAGTATATTTTCGTCATCATCAAAGAGCGATACGACCATTTCTTGCGTATAGGTTACACTCGCACGGAAATCGTCGAGACGGTTGATGAAATTCAACATGAGCTGATCCGCGAAGCGCTGCGCACCACCGGTATTCAACAGGGTGTCGAAATCCTCACCCTTGGCGACATCCCCGCCGGCTCTGGGCTGGGTTCGTCTAGCGCGGTCACAGTAGGCGCGTTGCACGCGATGTATGTGTACCTTAGCCGCCTGGTGACCACCGAGCAATTGGCGCGCGAGGCCTGTGAGATCGAAATTAACAAGCTTGGCAAGCCCATCGGCATTCAAGACCAGTACATTGCGGCTTATGGCGGCTTGCGCTTCATCGAATTTCACCAGGACGGCACGGTGACGGCGGACCCCGTGGACGTGGACCCGCTGGTCAAGCGTCGCCTGGATGAGAATTTGCTGGTGTTCTTCACCGGGGTGACCCGCAAAGCGGATACCATCCTGGCGGAACAAAAAGACAATATCCATCAACGGCTGGCGCTGCTGCGGGAAATGAAAGATATGGCGCATGAAGCGCGGACACAGTTGCGCGCGGGCAACGTGGATGCGTTGGGGCACTTGCTGCACCAGAGTTGGCTCTTGAAAAAGCAGCTTGCCAGCCGAATTAGCAATGGAACGATTGAAGATGCCTATCAGGCTGCCCTTGCGGCGGGCGCGCTGGGAGGCAAAATTACCGGCGCTGGCGGCGGCGGGTTCTTGCTGCTCTATTGCCCCTATGAGCGGCGAGAGGCGGTCCGCGCGGCGCTCCATTCCATGCAGGAGCTCCCCTTCCATCTGGAACCCGATGGAACCAAGGTCATCCTGAATATGCGCCGGTAAGCTCGGGACAAAATTTTTATTGAGGTGAGTAGGAGGATATATGGAATCTATCGAACGGTATTTAGAGGAGATGCGCGGCGCGATCGAAACCCTGCCTATGGAGACGATTGATCAGGTGATCAATATTCTACACGAAGCACGGGTGAAAGGGCGCCAGGTTTTCGTCATGGGCAACGGTGGCAGCGCCTCGACGGCGACCCATTTTGTCTGTGACCTCGCCAAAAACACCAAAAACAAAGGTTGGCCGAACTTCCGCGCCATCGGCTTGACCGACAACATTGCCATGATTACGGCTTACGCCAACGATGACGGTTATGACAATATGATGGTCGAGCAGTTGGCCAACTTTGTCCAGCCGTGGGACGTGGTGGTGGGCATTTCTACCAGCGGAAATTCCTCCAATGTGATCAAAGCCGTGGAACTGGCCAACAACTCTGGGGCCATCACCATTGGCTTCACCGGGCGTTCGGGCGGAAAATTGGCCAAGGTTGCCCAGGTCAACATTGCGGTTCAATCTGACCTGACGCAGCAGTTGGAAGATGCGCACATGATGCTCTGCCACATGGTCACCAACGCCCTGAACTGCATCCCCAAGCCGGTCGAGGTGGTGACCGAGCCAGTCGATGCCAGCTTGACGCTGGTCAAAGACCTCTTTGGCGATGGAGCTGCCTTGGGGCAGGCCTCCACGGCTCGCGCGCTCAACTCTCTCGAGTTGATCACCAAAGTCAGCCAGGAGATGGCTGAAAACCTCAACCTCCATGATTTGCTCTCCAACGTGCTGCAATTCACCATTGCCAGCGTCGGAGCCAACAGTGGCTCGGTGATCGTTCTGGACGATAAGGGAGATGTTGTGGACGGTATCGTTGCCTATGCCGGAAAGGTGAACGAACCTTCGCTGGCAGGTTTGGACACGATCACCAAGCAAGGTTTGGCTGGATGGGTGTTGTCAAACCGCACCGCCGCTCTGGTGGAGAGCACGCGCGACGATCCCCGTTGGCTGCGCGGCGAGTTTGACACTTCCACCAATGACTCGCGCTCGGCGCTCAGCGTTCCGCTGATGACCCAAGAACGCGTGGTCGGTGTCGTCACCCTGGTGCATCCCAAGGCGGGATGGTTCACCATGGAAGACCTGGCTCTGCTGACGGCCATCACCATCACCATTTCATACTCGGTGACCAAAAAGCAGAAGCAGGCCAAGCAGTAATTAACGCTAACTGGTTCCCTTCCACATCACCCCTGATACGTGAGAAGGGAAGAGAGAATCCCGGCCCGGCTCCCCGCCAGGAAAGGCGGGGGCCGGGCATGGGAATATAGAAAGAAACCCGTTCGATATGCTTGGTCATGTCGAAGGGGCGGAGCGCGCCAGAGAAAAGGGCAATCAACCAGAATGACACATCCACCAGCACCCGAAAATCGGGCCACCGGAAAAGGCGGCGTAATCGCAGGGTTGGGGCTGTATATCAGCCGCCAGGCTGACGGGTTGGGCCGCTATGTGTTGGAGCAGCTTCTGTATCTGCTTTTCGGTTGGATTCCCACGGTGGTTGGAATTGGTCTGCGGGGCTTGTTTTACCGCTTGATCCTCAAAATGGAGGGCTGGGCCGCCATCGAGAGCGGCGTACGACTGCGCTACGCCAACCACCTGCGCCTGGGCAGCGGCGCGTATATCGATCAAGGGGCTTATTTGCACGCCTGCCCCGCCGGGATTGACATTGGCGCGAATACCATTGTGATGCACGGCGCGGTGCTGCATGTATACAACTTCCGCGGCTTGCCGGACGCAGGCATCAAGATTGGGCGTGACAGCCTGATCGGTGAATTTTCGATCATTCGCGGGCAGGGAGGCGTGACCATTGGCGACCGGGTCTATACCTCTCCATTCACCCAACTGCTGGCAGTCAACCACGTCATTGACGACCCCGAGCGGCCTTTCATCGAGCAGGGCATTACCGCCGAAGGGATCGTGATTGAAGATGACGTTTGGTTGGGGGCCGGCGCGGTGATCACCGATGGCGTGCGCGTGGGCAAAGGCGCCGTGGTTGCGGCGGGCGCCGTGGTCACCCAGGATGTGCCCCCCCACACCATTGTCGGCGGCGTTCCGGCGCGAACCATCAAAGAAATTGGAAAAGACCTGGTTGCAAAACCAGATCGGAAAATCTACTACTAAAGAAGAAGTTCCCGAATTGAGGGCTTGTTGAATACTTTGCGTTCATCAACCCCTCAAATTCTGGCCTTTCACCAGCTTTTGAAGACTACGAAGGAGAAAGACTCATGACCATGCTATCGATTGTCATTCCGGCCTATAACGAGGAAAACGGGATTGAAGAAATCATGCGCCGGGTGCTCAAGGTGCGCCCTGCATTGGCGGAGGTCGGGGTGAACGAAATGGAGCTGCTGGTCGTGAACGACGGCTCGCGTGACCGCACAGCGGAGGTAGCCCAGCAGGTGGCTGGGGATGATTCCGGCGTACGCATCATCTCGCATCCCAAAAACCGCGGTTACGGCGCGGCCCTCAAAACTGGCTTTGCCCAGGCCAACGGTGAACTGGTCGGATTCCTGGATGCCGATGGAACCTATCCCCCCGAGCACTTCCCGCAATTGTGCGTCGAGGCGCTCAAGGGCGCCGACCTGGTCATTGGCTCGCGCATGGCAGGCGCCGAGTCGCGCATGCCCGTCACCCGCCGCATTGGCAATGTCATCTTTGCCACCCTGCTTAGCGTGCTGGGTTGGCAGCGCGTCACCGACAGCGCCAGTGGAATGCGCGTGTTCCGCAAGGATGTTTTGCGCAAAATCTCGCCTCTGCCGGATGGCCTCAACCTGACCCCGGTGATGAGCACGCGCGCCGTGCATGAAGGCATCAAAATGGTCGAGGTCGCCATCCCTTACAGCGAGCGGGTCGGACGCTCCAAGCTCAGTGTCATCCGCGACGGGCGCATCTTCCTCCAGTCCATGGTTTGGACGGTGCTCACCTATAACCCCGTGCGGGTGCTGGGCATCCTCGGCCTCATCGGCGCTGGCATCGCCGGGTTGATCGCTTTGGGGTTGGTCGTTGCCCGCATCAGCGGGGTGACTCAACTGGGACCGTGGGGCGTAGCTGCCTTGTTCACGGCCCTGGTCATGGGCGTCATCGGCATCAGCCTGTTCGCGCTGGGCGCCACCTTCAACTACCTCGTATCGTTATTTTATGAGGCCCCGGTTCGCCAGGGTTTGTTCGGCAAGCCGGTCTTCAAAAAGCCTCTGGAAAACAACTTCGGCTGGATGGGTGTGGTCAGTTTTCTGGCAGGCTTCGTCATTGGCCTCATCGCCGTCATCTCGGGTGTCTCCGGTGGTGATATCAACCGTTTGTGGTTCTGGCTGCTGGGCGGCGCGGAACTGACCCTGGTGGGCGTGCAGTTGGTCATTTACTGGATCTTGATGCGCGTTCTGGATGATTTGAACCAGCGCGAAGTTCTGATCGAAAAAGATCTGTAATTCGTGGGTAACTACTCAGGCTATGGTAGAAAAAGCCCGAATTTGTGGTAGATTGGATGGGGAGTTCATCTCCTCAGTCAAATTTTTAACGGTTTTGTAAGAAAAGGAGGTTTTCATGTCTGAAGAAATTCAACCTCGTGAGTTCAAAAATCTGGGCACCAATCGCATTGCCCGTGTGAGAGAATCGAACTTCCCCGATGCTGACCAGATCGTGCATGAAGGGGTCGCTCAAATGCAGCGTTCCCCCGATGCGGTGGATATCCTGCTAGTCAACCCCCCCGGCCCTGACGGCGGAATTTGGATCCGTTCGCAGCACCGCGTAGGCCGCCGCTCGCGTGAAAATATGGTTTGGCCGCAGGTCTCGTTGGCGCAGATGGCGGCCATCCTCCGCGACACATACAAGGTAGCTGTCATTGATGCCATCGGCTCCAAAATTGGCTGGCCCGAATTTACCAAACTGCTGGACAAATACCAGCCTAAGTATTATCTCACCCAGGTGACCGCGCCGACTCTTGAAAATGATATGTACGGCACGTTCCTGGCCAGAAATCGCGGCGCGAAAACCATTGCCTTCGGCACGCACGTGACCCCCATTCCGGTCGAGACCATGAAGGCTTTTTCGACCCTGGACTTTGTCATGTACGGCGAGCCGGATTTGACCATTCGCGACCTGTTGGATCATCTGGAAGGCAAAACGGACCAGCGCCCCCCTGAAATCCAGGTCATGTTCGACAAGGAAATGGGCTACAAACCCTCGATTGTGGACGGCCAGGTGGAAATGAGTGGCATCCGCGGCATCGCCTGGCGGCGGGGCAACGAGATTGTCAAAAACATCCCCCGGCCCTTCGTCGCCGACTTGGATGATCTGCCCATTCCCGCTCACGAGCTGCTGCCACTGCAAAGCTATAAAATGCCCATGATGAAGGGCCCGTTCACCTTCATCGTTACCAGCCGCGGCTGCACGGCGGGCTGCACCTACTGTATCAAGCACGTCTCCTACCAGTATTCTGTGCGCGTGCGCTCGCCAGAGAAAATCGTCGAAGAGCTGTGGGTGCTCCATAAGTTGGGCATCCATAACATCCACATGTATGCCGACCTGTTCACGGTCAGCCGTGACCAGGTGGTGGGCATGTGCAAGTTGATCATTGAGCAGGGCCTGAAGATCAAATGGACTTGCAACAGCCGGGTCGATTATGTTGACGAAGAGATGCTCAACCTGATGGCCAAATCCGGCTGCTGGTTCATCTCCTGGGGCATCGAGAGCGGCAACGAGCAAATCCTCAAGCATGCCCGCAAAGGTGTCTATCCGGAGCGTGCCTTCCACTCTCTCACCCTCTCGCACAAAGCTGGAATCAATAACTGGGGTTATTTCATCATCGGCCTGCCCGGCGAGACGGAAGAAACCATCCGCCAGACCATCGACTTCGCCAAGAAGCTGCCCCTCGACATCGCGTTGTTCCACATCGCCGCGCCGTATCCCGGCACGCCCTTCTTCTTCGAGGTGGTCAAAGAGGGTTGGTTCCGCAAGGGGACGCGCTGGGAGCAGGTGGATATGGATAAAGAGACTGTGCTGGATTATCCACAACTACCAGCCGAACGGCTCATGTACTGGCAGCGGCGCGCCTTCCGCGAGTGGGCTTTCCGCCCGCGTCCGGCCTTCACCTACTTGAAGATGCTCCTGTCGGATGCGTCTACGTTCAAAATCGCGCTCGACGTGGGCTTGCAAACGCTCAAGTGGCAGGTGCGTGGTAACGAAGGGTAGGCTTGTTCGCCACCCCCTACGTGTATTGAGTGAGAAGGCCACTATTGCTAAGGTGAGAAGAAACCCTCCCACCCATATCGTTGAGTAGATATCAGATAAGAAAAAAAAGAGGTGCAGAATGGATCCGGTTGAAGAAAAAATCTCCAGATACATTGCCGACAACATCTTGTTCAGCAAAAATGGCTATCCCCATTCGCTGGATGCTTCTTTCCTGGAGAATGGCATCATTGACTCGATGAATGTCCTCGAACTGGTCATGTTTGTGGAGGAAAATTACGGCTTGAAAGTGGCCGACGAGGATATTGTGCCGGATAATTTTGACTCCGTGGCCTTGTTGGCCCAGTACATCCGCCGCAAGCAAGCCTTAAAGGTATAAAACCGGTGACTGTTCAGAGGGACGAAATTCCCCCTCTTCTCTCTCGGATTGCGTGGTTATGAAAACCGGACCTGAATGGGTTTGAAATGACGGAGGGCTCCATGAATACGGCTGATTACCTTCTCGAGAATGGAAATCCTCAAGACGTCGCGTTGATCTTTGCCAAGACCGAAATCACCTACCAGGATTTGCGCCATGCCGCGGCGCGGGTGGCTGCCGAACTCCGTCGCATGGACGTTCAACCTGGAGATCGGATTGGCTTGTTGGGCAACAACTCCCTCTTCTGGGTGGCTTCCTACCTGGCTATCCTGAAGCTGGGAGCCATTGCCGTGCCCTTTGCCACCACCCTCAAACCCGAGGACATTGCGGGGATCATCCAATTCGTGGAATGCAAAGCCGTTTGCCTAGAGCGGCGCATGTTGCGGGTTTTCTCCGAGGTGCTCAACCTGCCGCTCCTGTTTGACGAAGCGCTTCAGCAATCCGAGCCCCTGGATTGGCCCGCCGGAGACCACATCTCCGGCCTGGACCAGGAAGCTGCCTTGATGTTCACCTCGGGCACCACGGCCCGCCCGCGCCTGGTGCGCGTGACTCACCGCAATATTCAGGCCAACACCAATTCGATCATCGAGTATCTGTCTCTGCATCGCGCCGACCGGGTTATGGCGGTGTTACAGTTCTTCTACTGCTTTGGCACCTCCTTGTTGCACACCCATTTGCGCGCGGGCGGCTCGGTGGTCATAGCCAATTCATTCCTCTACCCCGAGGTCATCCTTCAGCAAATGGAGGACACCCGCTGCACCGGTTTTGCCGGAGTCCCCTCCACTTACCAGACCCTGCTGCGCAATTCCAGCTTCCCGCGCCGCGCATTGCCTCATTTGCGCAAGCTCCAACAGGCCGGCGGCAAGCTGCAAAGCGTCCTCATCCAGGAATTGGCGCAGACTGTGCCGCAGGCCCAGGTGTTTGTCATGTACGGCCAAACCGAAGCTACCGCCCGCCTATCCTACCTGCCACCCGAAACCCTCGATTCCAAGCTCGGTTCCATCGGAAAAGGAATTCCTGGCGTGACCCTCAAGGTCATCGGCGAGGACGGTAGCCCAGTGAAACCCGGCGAAACCGGCGAGATTTATGCCTGGGGCGATAATATTTCCCCCGGCTATTGGAACGACGCGGAAGCCAGCGCCGAGAAATTCGCGGACGGCGTGCTGCATACCGGCGACCTGGCAGTGGTTGACGAGGAAGGTTACATTTTCGTCGTCGATCGTAAGGCCGATTTCATCAAATCCTACGGTTTCCGCGTCAGCAGCCAGCGGGTGGAAGAGTGCATCGTGGAAATCCCCGAGGTGGTGGCTGCGGCGGTCATCGGCCAACCCGATCAGGTGCGCGGCGAGGCCATTTGGGCTTTCGTGGTCCAGCGCTCCGGAGCCGAATTGACCGCAGCCGACATCATTACACACTGCGGCAACCGTCTGGCCAATTACATGGTTCCCAAAGAAGTCATATTTCTCGACAAGCTCCCCATGAACGCGCACGGAAAGATCGTCAAGAACGATTTGCGCAAACTGGCGGCTGAAAGTGGGGGCGATTAGTGTGCGGTATTGTTGGCGTCGCCAATTTGCGCGAGCCTAAACCCATTTCTGAAGACCTGATCCGCGACATGCTCGGCGCCATCCGCCACCGAGGCCCCGATGGTTTCGGCATCTATCGCCACGACTGGATCAGCATGGGCAGTGCCCGCCTGAGCATCATCGACTTGAGCGGGGGAGACCAGCCCATTGGCAACGAGGACGGCTCGCTGTGGGTGGTCTACAACGGTGAAATCTTCAATTATGTGGAGCTGCGTCCCGAATTGGAACGTCTCGGGCATCAATTCCACACCCACACCGATACGGAGATCATTCTGCATCAGTACGAGGAGCTGGGTCCGGCCTGCCTGAACCGTTTCAACGGGCAGTTTGCCATCGCCTTGTGGGACGAGCGCAAGCGCAGCCTGTTCCTGGCCCGCGACCGGGTGGGGGTCCGCCCGGTTTTTTATACCTTGGCGGATGGTCAGTTGATCTTTGCTTCCGAAATCAAGGCCATTTTGCAGCACCCGGCAGTGAACGCGGAGATTGATCGGCAGGCCCTGCGCGAAACCTTCACCTTCTGGAGCCCGCAGCCGCCTCGCTCCATCTTCAAGAACATCTTCGAGCTGCCCCCCGGCCATTTCCTGTTGTTGCAAGATGGCAAAATCAACATTCAGCCCTATTGGCGGCCCAACTTTGTTCCCGATGCTCCTGGGCGCAGTCCCGAATCCTACCTGGAAGAGTTGGAAAGCTTGCTCATCGACGCCACGCAAATTCGCCTGCGCGCCGACGTGCCCGTGGGAGCTTACCTGAGCGGTGGGCTGGACTCCTCGCTGACCACTGCGCTAATCCGCAGTTACAACACCAACCGCCTGGATACCTTTTCGATCTCGTTTACGGATACCCGGTTTGACGAAAGCACCTTTCAGGGGCAAATGGCCGAGGAATTGGGTACCGATCACCACGAGGTGCATTGCGACTATCGCGACATTGCCGAGGCCTTTCCCGATGTGATTTGGCACACCGAAACTCCCATTCTGCGCACCGCCCCCACCCCCATGTACCTGCTCTCGCGGCTGGTGCGCCAGAATAACTTCAAGGTCGTCCTCACGGGTGAGGGGGCTGACGAGTTCATGGCGGGCTATGACATCTTCAAAGAGATGAAAATCCGCCGCTTTTGGGCCCAAGTCCCCGACTCGCAACACCGCTCGCGCCTTCTTTTTCGCTTGTACCCGGATATCAACCGCCTGAGCGCCAGCGGAGCTTTTCTGGTGGGCTTTTTCAAAAAAGGCCTCTTGGAAACCGATTCGCCTTTCTATTCGCATTCCATCCGTTGGTCGAATACCTCGCGGACGTGGCGCTTTTTGGCCGATGATGGCGAGGGTAGGCTGACCCCCGACCTGTCGCTGCCGGAAGGCTTTTCCAACTGGCCCGCCCTCAGCCAGGCTCAATATCTGGAGGTAGTCACCTTCCTTTCACCCTATCTGCTTTCGTCGCAAGGTGACCGTATGGGCATGGGCAACTCTGTCGAGGGGCGTTACCCCTTCCTGGATTACCGCGTGATGGAGTTCGGTGGGCGACTGCCTCCCGATTTGAAGATGCCCGTGCTGACCGAAAAATGGTTGCTCAAGCGCCTGGGCCGCAAGTACCTGCCTGAGCGCATCTGGCAGCGGGTCAAACGCCCCTACCGCGCGCCCATTCACCGCAGTTTCTTTGACCCCCAGCCGCTCGATTACGTTGCCGACCTGCTTTCTGAAGACGCATTGCGGTCCGCGGGGTATTTCGAGCCAGCGGCAGTGACCCGCCTGGCCCAAAAAGCCGCCAACAAGGGCGAGTTGAGCGAGGTGGAGGATATGGCCCTGGTGGGCATTCTCTCCACTCAGTTGGTACACCACTGGTTTGTCCGCGGCTCTCGGCGCGAGCATCGCGCTCCGCTGCCCGAAAGTCGCTTGATCGTAGACCGGACGGGAATGGTTTCCTGAGAAACATCGAGGACCACAGAACATGATGAACTTATTGAACTTCAGCAAGAATTCTCTGTTGTTAGATGCGCAAGCGGAAACGCAGCGCATCGTTGAGTCGCTGCGCGAAACCGTCAACCAACGCCTGCATCGCCAGGGCGCAGTGGTGGGCATTAGCGGTGGGATCGACTCGTCGGTAGTGCTGGCTTTGTGCGCGCGCGCCTTTGGCCCCGAACGCGTCATCGGCCTGCTGTTGCCCGAGAAGGAATCCAGCCCGGAAAGCGCTGAGCTGGCCCACGAGCTGGCCTCCGCTTTTGGTGTTCAGACGGTCACCGAAGATATCACCGCCACCCTGGAAGGCGCCGGTTGCTATCAGCGGCGCGATGAGGCCATTCAACGCGTGTTTCCCCAGTACAAACCCGGTTGGAAAGCCAAGATTGTTCTTCCCGGCGACCTGCTGGACCAGGGCACGCTCAATATCTTCCACCTCGTGGTCACCGGCCCCGATGGCGTGGAGATGCGCCAGCGTCTGCCTTTGCGAGAGTATTTCCAGATTGTGGCTTCGTCTAATTTCAAGCAGCGCACGCGCACCAACATGGAATACTATCATGCCGAACTACGGAATTATTCCGTCATCGGCACGCCCAACAAAAACGAGCATGACCTGGGTTTCTTCGTCAAGGGGGGCGATGGTCTCTACGATATCGCCCCCATCCGCCATCTGTTCAAAACGCAGGTCTACCAGTTGGCCGAGTACCTGGGCGTGCCCGCCAGCATTCGCAGCCGCCCGCCTACCACCGATACTTACCCAGGCGGAGGCACGCAGGAAGAGTTTTTCTACCGCATTCCTTATGATCTGCTCGATACCATCTGGCTGGGGTTTGACCAGGGCCTGGTCGCCGCTGAGATTGCCGCTGCCCTCGATCTGACTGCCGAGCAGGTGGCTCGCGTGGAGCAAGATATTGCTCGCAAGCAAAAAACCACGGCCTACCTGCGCAGCGCGCCGTTGGGAGTAGAATAAACGGTATGAGATGGACGCGGTTGCTGACAACGATTGCCCTGGCGGCTTTTTGGATGGTTTCAATGCCTGCGCCCCAAACGCGGGCCCAGACAGAAAGCGTTGATTTCGGCCAGCCGGTCAATCTATCCCAATCTGGCGGGACGTTTGATCCCATCGCCGCAGTCGATAGCGACGGCGTGTTGCACGTCTCCTGGCGCGATTCAGACAACCGTTTCTTTTATTCGCGCCTGACTGAGGACGGCTGGCAGCAGCCGCGCTGGGTCACTTATCCGTTTGTCTATTCCTCTCTGCTGGGGTTGCAAATCCCTGCCCCCACGCTGGTGGGTGGGCTATCGGGGCGCCTGGCCATGTTGTGGTACGGCGAGAACAACGCCTTGCGATCCAGTTCCATCGCCGCGGACAACTTGGGTACTAATACGGCCTGGACATCGCCTTACCTGATCGCGAATTCGGTCGAGGATTTTGACATCGAGATGGATGATCAGGGCATTTTCCACATGGCCTATATCCAATCAGCCGATTATCCTCCAGCCAACGCGGGCGTGTATTACACGATTTCGCGCAACAACGGCGCTACCTGGGATATTCCCACCCTGGTGTTCGGTTCTTCTTACTATATCCGGCGCGCGATGCTGGAGGAGGAGGACCCTCGCAACACGGTCGATTTGTCGGTGACCACGTTGGAGGGTGGGACGGGTGTATTTATTACCTTCGATAATCTGTCGCGCAAGCGAGTCATGGTTTCGCGCTTGCTGGCCGATGGTCAGAGTTGGGAAGAACCCGTGGAGGTGGATGGCCCGGCCACGTTGGGCAGTTCTACCATCCCCTTCCAAATCAGCGTTTCGGCAAAAGAGAAAAATGTGCTCATGACCTGGCAGGTGGGCCAGCCCGATGGCGTATGCGTCAACTACTACGTGGTTTCGCAGGACGCTGGTGAAACCTGGAGCGAGCGTCAGCGCGCCAACCTGCCCTATGTCGATTGCGCCCAGGATCGGCTTTTGAAGTCGGGCGTGGGTGACTTCACCCTACTCGCCGATACGGTCAAAGGTCAGATGTACTTCACCGCGTGGAATGGCAAGGAGTGGAGCCAGACTCAAACCTGGCCCGAGTTGGTTGAGTTTGTGGACCCCGAAACCTTGAACCAGGTTCGTTTGGAATGCCAGACTCCGGTTTTCCTGCCTTCCCAGTCCCTGGCGTTGGCCGGCTGTGACCGGGAAAGCGGTCAAGATATTTGGTTCTCGGGCCGCTCGTTGGCAGATATTGATGGTTGGTTTAACCGAATCACCGGTTGGCGTGTGGCGGAAGAAATCCAATCCACCAAGAACATCCTTGCCAACATCAACGTGGCTGTCGACAGCCAGGATGGCGTCCACGCGCTGTGGAGTCAGGTTGAAGATCCCGCCCTGGTGGCCGAGGGAACCGAAGCGCCCATCCTAACCAACGATGCAATCTATTACAGTTATTGGGGCGGAGCCGGTTGGACGAAGCCCTTGCCCATATACTCCGCTCTCGAAGATTCTGTGGGCCGCATGGCCGTGGACATCGGCCAGGATGGAAGGATTTCCCTGGTTTGGAAAGACGAAGCCGCCCGTAAACTGAACTACACCTGGGCGGTGGCGGCGAGAGCCGGCAGCGCTTTGGAATGGGCGGAGCAGGCGAATTTGCCGGTAGATGAACTTACTGCCGACATGCCCGACCTGGTGGTAGACCCTGTGGGCACGCTGTATGTCGTTTACGCGGTGCCTATCAATGAGAACCGGGGTATTTATCTGCTCTATTCGGTGGATGGCGGCAAAACCTGGAGCGATCCCCAAAAAATCCTGGATGGCGTTCTCGCCGGCCTGGAGATGGTTCAGGAACCGATCTTGCGCGCCGGGCCCGATGGCGCGCTGCATCTGATGGTGGGCGATGGAATGCTCAACGTGTCCGGCGTATTGAACCAAGTGTTGTATCTGCGTTCTACGGATCACGGCGCCACCTGGAGCGAGCCCCAGGCCATTTCTTCAAGGCGCGTCAAGCACTTCCGCTTGTTAACGGCTGCTCCAAACACGATCCACCGCATTTGGCAAGAGGAAGGCGAAGCAGGCGACATTGTCAACCATCAGTTGTCGCTGGATGGCGGCGTGACCTGGAGCCGGGTTCGGCAGGTTTTCAATGGCTCTGAAGCGTTCTGGTTGGGTGATGCAGTGACCGACAGCGCGGGCCAATTACACCTCTTCCGCGTGTCCAGCGACGCCCAACGAATTCAGAATATCGATTACTGGAAGTGGGACGGCGCCGATTGGTTGGAGGTCGACAACTTCGTGGCTGGTCATACGGAGCTGAACGGAGAATACCCACTCGCGGCGGCTGTGACCAGCCAGGGTGACCTGGCCGCGGTGACCATGCGCGGCCTCAATGATCTGGCCGATCAGACCCAGATCTATCAGTTGATGTTCACGCGGCGCACGGTGCGCATTCCCACGCTTCAAATCACACAGGTGGCGCTCATGCCCGCCTCCTCGCCCACCCCTGAACCGCTGCCCGCGATCACCGAGACCGCAGCGCCCACCCCCACCACCGATCTGGCGGTCCTCAACGCCCCGCAGGAAAATTCGGGTGGGTTGAGCACGGCCTTGGCGGTCAGCGTGGGGGCTTCACTGTTGGCCATTGGCCTGGGGTTGGGGGTTGTCTTCATCCGCAGCAAAAAGAATAACTAGCCGCAGTCTCTGGGTGGTGAGAAAACAGTATCCCCGCGGTTGAAAAGTTGTAAGATTGGGGGCTTGTAATTCGCCTGACAAGCCTTTATAATGCGAATCGCAAATAAGTGTAGAAAATCTATCTTATTAATGCTCGTATTGCGTACGAGCGGCTTGTTCTACGGGTTTCCTTCATCACTCTACCCCAGAAGGTTCCCGGTGACCATAAGGAATGAAAAATGAAAATTGCAAAACAGCTTGCTGTTCTTGCAGTGCTGTGCCTGGCGGTGTGGGGGGGAGGGGGACTTGTTCCACAACAGTGGAGCGCCAGCGCACAGGATGGGGGGCCTGAAAATCCAACGCCGGAAGGCCTGGTTCAAGAAGAAGAAATGCCCGAGACCATTTGGGACGGGCCCATTGAAAGCGAAGCGATCATCGCGCCTCTAGCCGCGCCGGTGGGCCAGACAGACACCACCCAGTGGCCGCAGTTGCAAAACGATCCCCAGCGCACCGGTTACACGCCGGCCAATCTGGGAACCAACTTCTCGGTTGTTTGGAAGCGAGCCTTCCAGCCCGAAAAAGTTCACCCGCAAGTGCAAGCCATCATCTACGGTGGCCGGGTCTTTGTGGGCACCGAGAGCGGCAACCTGTATGCCCTTAACGCGGCCAACGGCGCTCAGAATTGGGTCTTCAAAGCGGGCGGGCCGATCCTCAACAGCGTGGCTGCTGGGGATGGCCGGGTGTACTTCGGCTCCATGGACGGGGCCGTCTACGCCGTCAATGCTTCTACTGGAGCCCAATTGTGGAAGCAGCAGCTTTCCAGCCGTCTGGGTTTTTCCACCGCGCCGCTTCTGTCTGGGGGCAAGCTGCTCATCGGCGGGCGCAATGGAGTCTTCTATGCGCTCAATCCCTCCGACGGGGGCGTCTCCTGGTCCTTCAAAGCCGGTGGACCCATCTTGATGACCGCGGCGGCCAACACGACCGGCACAACGGTCTACTTCACCGCTATGGATATGCGCGTTTATGCGCGCAGCATTTCCACCGGCGCGTCGGTGTGGACCAGCGGCAAGGTCCCGGCCATGGCCTTCAAGGATTACTACCCCGTGGTGTGGGGTGGGTATGTGTATGTTCGCCCGTGGAACAAAGGTGATCTGGGGCCGGATATACTCTCTGACCCGCCCAATGAAGCGGCGCAGTTGGCTGTTCTGAACGCCTACAACCCCAACACCATGCCCATCACCATGTTCCGTTTTCGGGAGGATAATGGGGAATTGGGCCTCCCCGTCATTCACTACTGGTACCAGACCATGAATGGAGCCTCGGCTCCGCCTTGTGTGGATCGGGATGGTTTCCTGGTCATGTCCGCGCCTTTTCCCCAGGATGATTTCTACATTGGCTGGGGACGATTGAACCCGAATTCCCGGGTGTTGGTAGACTTGCTGGTGGAAAACTCATCCGAGGGTCGCGGCCACGGCGACGAAACGATGGCTACCACCTGCACGGCTAACCTGATCTTTGCCGTGCATATCCAGGAACAAAACGTCCAGTTTACTGGCGCGTTCAACCTGAACAACAACACCTGGACAAAAATCAACCTGGGCAAGTCCAACGCAGAGATGTTCAACAACACGCAAGGTGGCGGCGCCAACGCAGTGTCGGTGGCCAACGGCTTGTTCTATCACATCAGCGTGTACGAGCTCATCGTGCGCTCCGCGAATTAAGGCAGGAGAAACAGCGATGAGAAAAACCTTGTTGAAATATCTGTCCGTCTTTTTAATGCTGGCCCTGCTCTCGGGGCGGTCAGCCCATGTGCCTCAGCCTGTGAAAGCGCAAACGGCGGTCAATCCGCAGTCGTGGCAAAGTGGTTCGGTGGGCTTGCGCATGTCCTCTGAAAACGACCAGCGAACCGCTGGGCTGGGCTTCATCGTCACGGCTGCTGGATGGCCCTCCCTGTCCATGCAGGGCGGTGTGCAGCCCTTCTGGGATGTAATCCTCGGCCCCGTGGGCGTGCCGATGGGCAAGATCAAAACGCTGCCCAGCAGCACGGCTAACCTGACGGCTCAATCGTCCAGTTGGGCCAAGAACAAAATGACCTTCACGCCCTCCTCGGGCGGGGTGGTGAATTTATGGGCCAGCCGCCTCTCTCCGGCGGTGCTGGCCGAAACCGCCGACAGCGCTCTGCGCCTGTTCGCGGGCAACGTCACCAAGTATGAATGGGACGGTGGCAGCAACCAGATCGTGGAACGACAGGTGACCGTCCGCCCGAAATACCTTTCTTATTCGACGGGCGGCACGCGCAAGTACGCCACCCTCGGTACGGGTTCGACCAGTCTGACCGCCCTGGACCAGGGTTGGTTGCTCCTGTGGATGGGCGATAACACCCACGTCCTGGAAAGCCGGCGCATTCTGGATTACGGCGCGCCATCCCTCAACGATGCCTATCCTGCCGACGTGCCCATCTTGCTCGTCTTCCAAAATCAGCCTACCAGTATCAAGCTCTCCAGTGAGGGCGGCGTGGAGGTGACCTTCAACGGCGCAGCCGGGCGCATTGCCATTCTGCCGCTTTATGGGCGCGATCATCTCCCAACTTCGCAGACCGAGGGCTGGTATAACAACCTGCCCACCGGTGTGCAGCAAAAAATCCAGTTTTGGGCCCCGCGCCTGGCTTACTTCCCCGCCGATGTGATCGAGACCTATGCGTATTCCGGCGGGAACGCCACCATCACCGAAACCATTGCCTATGAGACAGTGCGCGCTTCGGGCGGAACCAAATTTGCCCCTCTGCCGCCCATTTTGTCTCTGGCCAGGCCGCTGCTGAACCCCACCTTCTCTCATCTTGTGCAGCAAAGCGGTTATGCCAGTCAGTTCGGCCCCATCGAAGGCATCGATAACCGCGACAGTTACTCATGGACGGTGAACGACGTCTCGCGCTACATTGATCCACAGCGAATGATTCCGCAAAATGGCGGCGATGTTCCCGATGATCTGGAAGCAGAGTTGGTGGATCAGGTCAATCGCCTGGTGAGCGCCGGGCACTTGTACCCGTGGGTGTACGCCGATCAGGTGCCGAACATCGATTATCGCGGCGACATCTATTGGGCCAACCCCGCTGACACGCTTTACGCGCTGTCCGAGGTGGCCGACGCTCTTCCGGCCGGCACAGCCAAGAGTAATCTGCTCAGCTACATGACCACTGAACGCAACGCTTACCCGCCCGAGAGTGTGTACAATCTCGGCTTTACCGGAGGAGCGCCGCGCGGTCCGGCTGGCCTACCCACTGTCGGCGACAACATGGATGCCGAAATGGATGATTGGTGGTACCAGAACGACAATGTCTTCCTGACGGATGTCCCCCTGTACAGCTTCTATGGCCTGGCGCGGTACTATCAGACCGTTGGCGGGGTCCCGCCAGCCAGCACCTATTCGAGCGCTGTCACGGTTCTGGACCGGGACATGCGCGAGCAGGATTGGGCCAGCCAGGGTTGGTTCCTGGGCTACCAGGATCGCCGCGAGGCGGTGGTGAACACCAACCGCCACTTCGCCGGGTTGGTGGGTTTTGTGCGCATTGCTGACATGGCAGGGGACCATGCCACGGCGGATCTGGGGCGTGCCCTGGTCGCCAAAGCGATGGTTGCCCGCCTGGGGCAGTTGCAATACACCCATTTCCTCTATCAGTCTGGCATCGTTCAACTACCACCCAACAACGCCAAATGGCAACTGGAAGCGCTCGAGGAACTCAGTATCTGGTTGGGCGTCATTTATAACTATTCCTGGACTGGGTCTTATGACGATGCTCGTACGGTCATTCGCCTCAACCAGTTCTCCTTTGACTTGTTTGATCACTCTGGCTACGAGGATGTGCCGGAAGATTTTGACCGGGGCACGACCTCGGCGCATTTAATCAGCTATCGCGACATGGTGCCCGAGTTGGGCCGCGTCTTTGCCGATTTCGCTTATGAAGAAGCCCGGGTGACGCTGGAGAAAGTTCAAACCATCACCCCGCATTGGTACGCTACCTACGGCGAGGCCACCCTGGGCATGGAGCACGGCATGAACCACCCCATGGACTCGTTCCAATTGTTCATGGCCGAAACCTATCTGAACCAACCTTCGCCCGACCAGTTAGCGCGATACGCCGATATTCCCTGGCTAGAGCGCGGCGACCTGTTTTACATGCAAAAACTGGCCGAAGCTGTCCTGGCTTACCGTGGCGCGGCCTGGGAAAACAAGACTTCCCTGGTGACTACCCCCGGTGATGAGGAGATTTTGCTGGCCTGGACATTCCAGGGGATGATCGACGAGGATTACACCTGGCGGATTGACCATCGCAAATCCAGCGATCCAAACTTTTCTTCCGTTACAGGTCTCCCCCCTCAAACGCGTTTTTATCGCCTGACAGGCCTGGAAAATTACCAGACCTATTATGTCCGTGTGGTGGCGGTGGGCGTCAGTGGACAGGAGTGGGTAACGTCCAACCAGGTTTTTACACTGGTCACCGATATTTTCGTACGGCTGCCTGTGATTCTCAGGTAGAGGGGATTCTACCGGTTGGCTGCCGGTGATTGACCGGCAGCAAAATTGAAAGGATCCAAAAATAATGAAAAACAAAAAAATTTCACGACGGGATTTATTGCGCATGGCCGCCCTGGCCAGCCTGGGCGGCGCGGTAGCTTGCGCTCAGGAGGCCACCCGCACTGCCGTCGCGCAAACGGCTACCCCCTGGCCTCACTCCAATTACCTGCCGATGATTACCCGCAGCTCGCCAGAGCCCACCCCCACGGTCGCGCCCACGCTGAACCCCTCCCAAACGCCTGCTCCCACCATTGTGCCCACTGTTCCGCCGCCCAACGGATTGGCCGGGCGTGTGGCTCACGTTCGAGCCAACGGGGTGACGGACTGGGTCAATGTCGATTCAGGGTCTTATTGGGAGATGGTCAACCAGGAAGTGGTAGATGGCATGGTGGATACTGGCTTGAAGAATTTGACCGGAAAGAGCAATTTGTCGGACGCATGGAAGACTCTGATCCCCACCTACAAAACAGGCGAGAAGATTGCCATCAAGGTCAATTTCAACAACACAGACGTGGAAGGCGACTCGAATGGCTGCTCGGATGATGGTCCGCATATCGACGCCATCATCGAACCCGTCAATGCCCTGCTCCGCACGCTCATTGTGAACTTTGGCGTTCCAGCCAGTGATATTCTCGTCTTCGATGCCCGCCGGCGGATCCCTGCTCGCTTTTATTCACGATGCGCGTATCGCGTCAACTTTGGAGAAGACCCCAATTCTTGCGAAAATGACTTACTCACAACCGGAAACGACACCCGCATCACCTTCAAGCCCCCTTCCGGGGTGTCGCTTAACCCCATTTACCTGACCAACTTCATTGCCAACACGAATTACTTGATCAATATGCCCATCCTGAAACGGCATCATGGCGCGGGTGTGACCCTGGGTTTCAAAAACCATTTCGGCAGTATTCTTGAGCCGTATGATATGCACGACACCATGTTCTTGAATCGAAATTTTCGGCAAGACTATAACCCAATGGTGGATATGTTCCTGAACCCGCACATTCGCTACAAAACCGTGCTGACCCTGGGGGATGGCTTGTTTGGCTGCCTGGAAGGCGAGGACAGCCGCCCGCAGCCCTGGTCGACTTTTCATGAGGGTCCTCCGAAGAGCCTGTTCTTCTCTTCCGACCCTGTCGCCATCGACTCGGTCATGGCTGATTTCTTGCTATATGAGCCATACGGGACTGCCAGCCCGATCAACTCGATCCGCTACCTGGCCCTGGCCGAAGCCGCTGGTTTGGGTGTCCACGAACACGTCCAGAATCCCCACGTTTCCAATCCCTATGCCAACACAGGCATCACCTACAGCCTGGCGAGTTTCTAATCTCCACTAGAGAAACGCTTCCAAAACGCAGCTACACACCGGGGTAGGGGAAGTTCTTGAAATTGAGGTGTTCGCCCTAATTTCAGGCTTTTTTTCCTCTACCGTGAGAAGTCAGCTCAACAAAATTATGATAAATTAGAGGTGGTTGCATTTGCAACCACCTCTAATTCGAACCGCATCGTTGATCTGTTCACCAGGAACACATCCTTGAACCGTAAACTCTTCCTGCTCAATGGTCTTGCTATCCAGGCGGTTGTCGCCAACCATGCTTCGGGGTGGGGGATCACCGCCATGTTCTGGTGGGCTCATCGTTACCTGCCGGTTGAGTCGCCGAACTTTGATCAGCTTGGTTCGGCATCTTACTGGCTGCTGGTGCTGCTCAAGCAGTTGACCGTGTTCAGCGTGCCCGCCTTTCTTTTCGTCTCGGGCGCGTTCATGACCTACGCCGGGCGCGGCACGACCAGCACCCTCAACTGGCGCACCTTGCGGGCTCGCTTGCTGGGTTTGCTGTACCCCTACCTGGTCTGGTCGTTAATCTACTTTGTTTGGACCGGCTTTCGGGACGGCCCGCTGCCCTGGTGGGAATATCCCTTGCGGTTGTTGGCCGGGCAGGCGGTGGGGGCGTTCTTCTACGTGCCCGTTTTGATTCAACTGCTGGCCATCTCGGTTTGGCTGGTGCGTTGGGCCAATCGCCGCCCTTACCTGGTCCTGGCCCTCAGCGCGGTCGTTCAATTTGGTTTGCTGGCGTTACGCTATTACCAGTTGGAAGCAAAATTACCCTGGCTCAGCTACGGCGGCGCTCCAGACTGGTTGTTCTTGAATTGGATTTTCTTCTTTACCGCCGGGGTAGTGGTTTCACAAAAACAGCCCAGCATTGGGCAGGCTTTCAAGCGTTATCGCTGGGTTTTTCTTGTCCTGTTGCTGGCTGCGGCGGCGCCTGCCGTCCTCGAGCCAGAGTGGCGATCCCGTTTGGACGGTTTGGGGAGTTGGAAGGGCACATCCTTGACCATCTCCACCATGCTCTATTCGATCCTTTTCATCCTGGTCTACCTGGGTTTTGAGCACATCGAACTGCCCTTCTCCAAGCTTCTCTACTTGATGGGAGGCAAGTCCTACGGAATTTATCTGTCCCACATCCTCGTGCTGGAACTGGCGGCTCGCGTGACCTATCATCTGGCTCCCTTCATCCTGGCGCATCAAATCCTCTTCATGCCGCTGTTGATTGTGGCGGGGGTGGGTATCCCTTATGTTCTCATCAGTGTATTAATGAAATCGCCCATCCGCTCTCTGTCTCGATATTTATTTGGATAGGGCGGTCGACTTCTATCTTGTCCGTCTCTGATGGATAAGCTGTACCGGAGAAAAACTTGAGATCTGTGCGTATCTTTAAATTTAACCTGCCGCTCTGGCTCGTAATCGCCGGCCTGGCGCTGGGGTTCCTGGTGGTTGGCGTGGCTGCCTATCGATTGATTAGTGGCCGCCCACTGGGTCTGCGCAGTTGGGTCAACACCCAAATTTATTTTGCTTCCAGCCACCTCAAGGTGTTGGCGGATCGAAAAAACGTTTCTGCGCTCAACCAGGGCGAATATACCAACTTGATCTTCTTGCACCATTCGGTGGGCGACAACATCATTGCTCAGGGCGGCCTGCGCGATCTGCTGTCCCAATCTGGAATTCACATGACTGACCAGGATTACATCGAATATGGTCTCAGCGGCCCCGATGGCGTTTTCCGTGGGTACACGTTGAATATCCCCGAGGACAACACCGATCCCGACGGCCTGGCGCGCATTTTTCGCCAACCCGAACTGCCTCTACCGCTCAATGCCTTCAGCGGCTTGATGCAGTACGAGGTGGTGATGATGAAATCCTGCTTCCCTGCCAATTACATCTACTCCGCCGAACAAGTGGCCGAGTACAAGGCCTACTACCTCGCCATCCGAGATCGCATCGATGAAAATCCCGACCGATTCTTCATCTTGCTCACCATCCCGCCGCTCAATGTGGCCGAAACCAATCCAGTCGATGCCGCTCGGGCGCGTGGGGTAGCGGAATGGATGGTCTCGCCGGAATTCACCGCCGGACACCCCAATATGGCGGTTTTCGACCTGTATGGTTTTTTGGCAGGTGACGATCCGACCAAAACGGATTACAATGCGTTGAAAGCGGAATTCTCCGACGGCGCGGATTCTCATCCCAACGCGTTGGCTAACCGCAAGGTGGCTCCGTTGTTGGCAGAGTTCATCCGTCAGTCGATTGAGACCTACCGCGTTTCACAGCGAGCCGGGCAGTAACAAGATGTCAGCGACTCCTCGCGCAAGGCGCATTCGGGAATTTTCTCGGCTTCGGTGAGCAGTCATAAAGGTTGGATGAGATGATGAAGTCTTTGTTGAGGCGAATTGCGGGTTGTATCCTGGTGGTAGGGCTGTTGGCCGGTGCTCAATCTCTGGCCACGGCCAATTCCGGAGTCACCTGGAGCGATCCCGTGCGCCTGTCGGATCCCAATATTGCGGCTGGCCAACCTGCCCTGGCGGTAGACTTGTCGGGCGTGGTTCACGTGGTGTGGAGCCAGACAGACCAGGTTGGGGCGCGCATCGCTGGCGAAGGCGACACAATCTATTATTCTTCCTTTGATGGCGAAAATTGGAGTCGTCCGATGGATGTTGTCGTAGCCGAAGAGGACCTGGCAGCCCAATTCCCCGAGGTCACCGTCACTCCAAACGGCTACCTACACCTGGTCTACGGCACGGGTGGAACCAATTCGAACCTGATGTATATCCGGGTTCATGTTCGCCATGCCCGGGATATTTACGCCTGGTCCAAACCGGTGGCCATCGCCTCGCCGGCGCAAGGCCAACATACGTTTGTTTCCGACAGCCGGGGGTATCTGTACCTGGCTTACGCGGGCGTTTACTCGAAGAACATCCATTTCGTGATGTCCAAAGACAACGGCGAAACCTGGTCTCGCGAGGTGGAAGTATCCGCCGGGTTGCAGCGCCCCGATGAATATGGAATTTACCCTCGGTTGGCCATCAGCGAATCGGGCCGCATTCACCTGGTCTGGAACGTGCTGCCCTGGCCGGGGCGTCTGGCTTACTACGCTCATTCGGATGACGAGGGTTTCACCTGGAGCGAACCCTGGCTGTTCGACAGCAGCGGCAGTAGTGCTTACCGCGAAGGCTTTGGGCCGATTGTTCCCGATATTCAAACCTTTGGCGGGAACCAGGTGCACATCCTTTGGGACGGGGCTCCCACGGTGGAGCGCAATCACATCTTTTCGCTGGATGACGGCCAGACCTGGTCGCAGCCAACCGTCGTGTTTCCCGAAGTCTCCGGAGCCGGTCGCGCCGGTTGGAATGAAATGGCCTTTGACTCCGCCGGAATCCTGCACGCCGTCACCATCATCGGCCCCTTACATTCCAGTTGGGACGGCCTTGGCTGGAGCAAGTCACAGGATATCGCTGTCCGGTCCTACACTGGCGATGGGGAAATGATGCGCATCAAGGTTGGGCTGGGTAACCAGGTGCATGCGCTTTGGCTGGATCGTAACGTTTCTCCGTTCACGGTCTGGTACGCGCGCGGCCAATCCGCCGCTCCCCCCGTTGCGCCCGCCCCTATCCCCGATCCACTCCCCGAAGCACCGGTTGTGGTTCCATCACCAACTGCCCAGACCATGCCGTTTGAACCGACCCCCACCCTCGACCTGGGCGGGCCGGTCCCTTCCTCCCGTGATTTCTCGCCAGGCACGGCCCTTGCCGTGGGCGTGATCCCTACGCTTGTCATTATTGCCGTGGCCGCGGTGGTGGTGATTCGCAAGCGCAATACTGTCTAGAAATCGTAGACCATCCCTCTTTAAGGAATTCCATCATCTATGGATCTTGTTGCCGGTATCAAAGAATTGTCTCAGTATCGAGAGTTGTTGTGGGTTTGGGCTGGGCGTGAGCTAAAAGCTCGCTATAAGCAATCCTTTTTTGGTTTTGCCTGGGCGGTCTTCCAGCCGATTGCGTTGACCGCGGCCTTTGTGGTTGCCTTCAGCTACTTCATCCAAATTCCTTCCGATGGTATCCCCTATCCGATCTTTAGTTACAGCGCTATGCTGCCGTGGACTTTCTTTGTGCGTGGTTTGAGCCTGGGTATCCCCAGCATCGTTCAAAATATGAACCTGGTGACCAAAATCTACTTGCCGCGCATGATCTTCCCCCTTGCTTCCATTATGACCAGCTTTGTCGATTACCTGTGTGGGTTGGTCGTGTTCCTGGGGATGATGATCTTCTACCGCGTCGAGCTGACCCCGGCCATGGCTTTCATCCCGGTCTTGTTCCTCATCCAGATCATCCTGATGGTTGGTCTCACTCTGGGGGCATCCGCGCTCAATGTCTACTACCGTGACATTTCTCAGATGGTCCCCATCCTCTTGCAATTGTGGATGTATGCTTCCCCCATCATCTACCCACTCTCGCAAGTGCCCGATTGGCTGAGGCCCTATTACATGCTCAACCCGATGGCGGTCATCTTAAACGGGTATCGCGAGATCTTGTTCTTCAACCGCCTGCCGCAGCTCAGCCACATCGGGCTGGCCTTTGCCGTCTCTCTCGTGACGCTCTTTATCGGTTATATCATTTTCAAGAAAGTCGAGGCCCGCTTTGCAGACATCATCTGACGCCAACCTAGCCGTTCACGTAGACAATATCTCCAAGCAGTATCGCCTGGGTACGGCGCGCTCCAGCATCCGCGAGGTGGTGGCGGGCCTGGGGCGGCGCATCTTGGGCCGGGCCAATCCCGATGCTGCCGGCAGCTTTTGGGCGCTGCGCAACGTGAGCTTTGACGTCAGGCGCGGCGAGGCGCTCGGCATCATTGGAGCCAATGGGGCCGGAAAAACCACCATCCTAAAAATCCTCTCGCGCATCACCAAGCCCACCGAAGGCAGCATTCAGTTGTTTGGGCGCTTTTCATCGCTCATCGAGTTGGGCGCGGGCTTTCACCCCGAACTGACCGGGCGAGAAAACGTGCTGCTCAACGGAGTTATCCTGGGCCTGACACAGCAAGAAGTTCGCAAGCGCTTTGACCAGATCGTGGCTTTCTCGGAGTTGGAGCGCTTCATCGATATGCCCGTCAAGCGTTATTCCTCGGGGATGTTCGCCCGCCTGGGTTTCGCCGTCGCTGCCCACGTAGACCCCGATATCATGTTGGTCGATGAGGTGCTGGCAGTGGGAGATATGAGCTTCCAGCAGAAATGCTATGATTTGCTCACCCGTTTCGTGCGCTCGGGAAAAACTACCGTGTTCATCTCCCACAACTTGTTTGTCATCGAGCAGCTTTGCGACCGGGTGGTCTGGTTGGAGCGCGGGCAGGTGAAGATGGACGATATCCCTCAGCGCGTGCTTAGTGGCTATCTGGACAGCCAGGAGCAGCGCATTTTGGAGGCGGCAGGCAAGGTGGAAGCCGAGGGCTCCCAGGATTTGTGGATCACCCAGGTGGACACATTGGACGCCGAAGGCAAAGAACGGGACTGGTTTGCCCCCGACGAGGATATTGTTGTGCGGGTGCGTTATGCTACCCGGGGGGTGGTGGAGCGTCCGCATTTTGTCGTCTCCATCTCCGATGGGCAGGGAGGTTCGCCGCTCATTATTGCCAGCATGCTGGTTGACAGCGCCGCGCCCTCGCAGGTGGAGGGTGTGGGCGAAATGCTTTGCCATTTTCGTTCGGTTCCGCTCCGCCAGCGTGCTTATTTGATTTGGGGCGAAGTCTACGACGCCGACCGCACCCGTTTGCTGGTCAACTGGCAGCGCCTGGGCAGCTTCCGCGTCATCGATAAAGCCATTGATCCGTCTCTGGTCGCTCGTGGCAGCATTCGCCACTCTCGCACCGACGCGCCTATCCGGGTCCCCTACGAATGGAAGCAAAAATGACCCCTACTACCCCCGCCCTCACCATTGTTGTGCCGGTTTACAACAGCGAAGGCTCGCTGCCTCCGCTGGTAGAGCGTTTGGAGAAAGTTCTGCCCGAAATTGCCAAGGACTACGAGTTGATTTTGGTCAACGATGGCAGTCGGGACCGGAGTTGGCAGGTGATCGGGCAGCTTGGCGCGGGTCGCCCCTGGCTGCGCGGCATTTGCATGATGCGCAATTTTGGCCAACACAATGCCCTGCTGTGCGGTATCCGCGCCGCCAGCCATCCGATCATTATTACGATGGATGATGACCTCCAGCACCCGCCCGAAGAAATCCCCATCCTGCTGGCTAAGCTGGACGAGGGCTACGATGTAGTTTACGGCACGCCCAAGGTGTTGCCCCATTCATTGGTTCGCAACCTTCTGTCCCGCTTCACCAAACGTGCCTTGGCCAGCGCGATGGGTATTCGCGACATTGGCAACATCAGTGCTTTCCGCGCCCTACGCACGGATTTGCGCAACGCCTTTGTCGACTTCCAAAGCCCCAATCTGCTTCTGGATGTGCTTCTCTCTTGGGGCACCACTCGTTTCGGTTCCCAGCCTGTCGAGCACAAACCCCGCCTGATTGGTAAGTCGAATTACAACTTCGGCAAGCTCTTCAACCAGGCGATGCTCATTCTCACCGGTTTCAGCACGGCCCCTCTGCGATTGGCCAGCATGATGGGCTTTGCAATGGCAGTGTTCGGCATCGGCGTTCTACTCTACGTGGTGATCCGGGCTGTCATCGAGAAAAGCGTCCCTGGCTTCCCCTTTCTGGCCTCCATCATTGCCATCTTCTCTGGCGCGCAGCTTTTTGCTCTGGGCATCTTTGGTGAATATCTGGGCCGTATGTTCAACCGCAGCATGGATCGCCCTACCTATGTGGTCAAGGAGCAGGTCGGAGGTGATTTCGGGAAGCAAGCGCCGGGTGGCTAATCCTGTTGGATGGTAATCATGACACAACAAACGTTTACCTTAAAAAATACAGTGAGTTTGGCGCCTCTGGCGCAAACACATGCCGAAGCCATGTACCGTTGGATGCTTGATCCGTTGGTCAGCGAAAACTTGGGGCTTCGCCGCGAACCGTCTCTGGAACGGACGCAAGCATGGATCGCCCAGGCTCTGGAAGACCCCAGTGTCTGCCCGTTGGCGATTTTAAACAACGGTTTGCACGTCGGGAATGTGATTCTGGACCGGATCGACTCTTTCCTTTCCAGCGCGCGCCTTTCGGTTTATGTGGGAGAGCAGAACATGCGCGGGTCGGGCGTCGGTCGTACCGGCGTGTACCTGGCCTTGCGAGAGGGCTTTGAGAATCTGCGCCTTCACAAAATCTGGCTGACGGTTCACAATCGCAACATCCCTGCCATAGCCGCCTACCAGCGACTGGGTTTCCAGATTGAGGGCGTGTTGCGCGACGAGTTCATCCTGCATGGCGAGCGCATCGCTGCGCTGTATATGGGTATTTTGGAAGACGAATTTCGCCAGCTCAAAGCCGTTTGGCTGTCTGGGGATTGACTTCCCTCATCGGTCATTGATCAGACGGTACCTGCTCGCGCTAAAAGTGAAAAAGCCTGGGGAAAACTCTCCAATCCCGGAGAGTAGTTTGAAATGGATCGCCAAGGCACTGTGACACCATCTTGCCCTCTCTGTGTCAGGGAAGGCTGGATGGGGAAAGGAGCATGAATGAATGTTGTGATCTTGCAGCCTTCTTATATTCCCTGGCGGGGATATTTTCACCAGATTCAGAAGGCGGATATTTTTGTTTTTTACGATGACGTGCAGTATGACAAAAACGGCTGGCGGAATCGCAACCGAATCAAAACACCCAGCGGCACGCGCTGGTTGACCATCCCCGTCCATACCCAGGGCGTGGTTGAAAACAACGTGCCCATCAACCAGGTGGAGATTGATTGGACCAAGGCCTGGAATGCCAGCCATTGGGATATTCTGCGCCAGTTTTACAAGTCTGCGCCGTTTTACAAAACTTACGCGCCGCTCCTGGAACCTTTTTATCGCCGCCAGGATCACTTATTAGCGGATCTGACCATTGACCTGACTGTGGCTCTGGCCCGCGAGTTGGGTTTGAAAACCGAATTCATCCGCTCTTCCACCCTCGAGGCCCACGGAACCAAAACCGACCGCCTGGTAGAAATCCTGACCCAATTGGGCACAACGCATTACATATCCGGCCCATCCGCCAGAGATTATCTGGAGGAAGACAAATTAGCCGCCGCGGGAATCAGCCTGGAGTTTATTGAATACGGTTACCCCGAATATCCTCAGCTTTACCCGCCTTACGACCCGTTCGTATCCATCCTCGACCTGCTGTTCATGACCGGCCCGGAGGCATCGAAATATATATGGGAAGCGAATCTCCTGTAATCACCATTCCTTTCAATAAACCGGGGCTGTTAGGCACCGAGATGGGCTTCATCACCGAGGCCTTCAACCGCTGGCACATTTCTGGCGATGGCTACTTCACGAAACAGACCCATCGCCTGCTGGAAGAAACGCTGCCCGCGCCCAAAGTTCTCTTGACCACTTCCTGCACGCACGCCCTTGAAATGACCGCCTTGCTCCTGGATATCCAGCCCGGCGACGAGGTTATTCTACCTTCGTTTACTTTTGTGTCTACCGTCAACGCCTTTGTCCTGCGTGGGGCCAAACCGGTCTTCGCCGATATCCGCCCCGACACGTTGAACCTGGACGAGACGCGGTTGGAAGCGCTCATCACCCCTCGCACCCGTGGGATTGTGGTGGTCCATTATGCCGGGGTGGGCTGCGAGATGGACGCCATTTTGGCCATTGCTGCCCGCCACGGTCTGCCCGTTGTTGAAGACAACGCCCACGGATTGTTTGGGCGCTATAAGAGCCGAAGCCTGGGAACGTTTGGCGCTCTGGCGACGCTCAGCTTCCACGAGACCAAAAACTTTACCTGTGGCGAGGGTGGCGCGGTCATCGTCAACGACCCGGCCTTCATTGAGCGCGCCGAGATCATCCGCGAGAAAGGCACGAACCGCAGCCGCTTCTTCCGCGGACAGGTGGATAAGTACACCTGGGTGGATGTCGGCTCAAGTTACTTGCCCTCCGACATTCTGGCGGCATTCCTATACGCGCAGTTTCAGGATCGCGAGAAGATTCAAAGTACCCGCCAGCGAATATGGGAAACCTATGCTGCCGGGTTGGGAGATTGGGCCGCGCGGAATGGCGTGGGACTGCCGTTCATTCCATCGCACTGCGACCAAGCCTATCATATGTTCTACATGCTCCTGCCTGACTTGAATGCGCGGCAAGGCCTGATCATGCATCTGAAATCATTAGGCATTCAGGCTGTGTTCCATTACTTGCCCCTTCATCTCTCCGATATGGGGCGGCGTTTTGGTGGCAAGGAGGGCGATTGCCCGGTGACCGAGGATATCAGTGACCGTCTGATCCGGCTGCCCTTCTTCATCACGCTCAGCCCCGAGGATCAAGGCAGGGTCATCGAAGGCGTGCAATCGTTCAAAGCCGGTTAGGCGCGTACCGGATTTTTGGTCACAAGTGGGTCTGGAAAACCAGGCCAGGTTGCGACCTGTCAGCCGCGGGTCGAAAATTACACCCCCTACAGATCAACAGGAGGGTGTGTTTTTCGTCAAAATTGATCCGTTTCGTTACATCTTCGTTGCAAAAAAGGGATTTGCTGTTTGTATAGACAGCCCAATGTTGTACAATAGGGTGAAACTGTAAGGTGATTGTAAGGTCGAAGGGGATCGCTATGATACGGATGAACGCAAATCGCTTTTTATACGGGCTACTTATCGGTGTTCTGATTCTGGGAACGGGCCTCCAACCAGTTTCGGCCAGTGCGCCACAAGCTCCACAGGCGCAGACCACCCAACTGCCGCTGCCGATGGTCGCGGTCCACGTCTCCGAACTCACTCAGGCGCTGGCCAGCATGCCAGCTTCTGGCTCCACGCCCACCGGCGCGGGCGCCACTGGCTACCAATGGTGGCAGCCCTGGTGGACTTATGCCCTCATCACCGAATCGGTCAAAGAAGCCTTGCGCTCTGATGGTATCCCCTTTGCTCAGATCTCCGATGCCGATATTGCTGCTGGCGCGCTGCTCAACGCCGACGGCTCTCCGCGCTACCCTATCCTCATCAGCCTGGCAGCCGAAGCCGTGGCGGACAATGAAATCACGCCCCTACGCAATTACGTGCAAGCCGGTGGATTCTTGTTTGCCGGTTCTTCCTCCTTCACCCGCTACCCTGACGGCAGCCCTCGCGGCAACTTTGCCCTGGCAGCCGAGATGGGCCTCAACAGCACCTCCACCGGGTTGCAAAACTGGGCCCTGGATTTGAACTTCACCCGCACCGGCGCCCACCGCCTCACGGCCCATATCCCTTCGGGAACGCTGCCCTGGTCCATGCCGCTGGAAGCGGAAGAGAGCTTCTTTTATATCAATCAGCATTACGTCTGGCGCGTGACGTCCAACGGGGCTGAAGTGCTGGCCAATGGCGGACAAGGCCCTGTGCTGGCCACCCGTTCGTATGGCAGTGGACGCTTCCTGTACTACAACCTGCTCCAGCCCTTGATTGGCCACGGTGGCTTTGATGTGAGCATGTACTCCTACCTGATCTTCCGCGAAGCCATTCGATGGGCCTTTGAATCGTTGCAAGTGCCCCAGCTTACCTTGAGTGAGTGGCCCTTCGCCTATGATGCCGCCTTCAATATGCGCCACGACTTTGAAAACTTTCCCGAACTAATCACGGCCATCGAAAGTTCCGCCGCCTACGAAGCTTCTTTGGGCGTCAAGGGCGACTACTACTTTACGACTGGCGTGCTGCGCGCGGGCTCCGTAGATCCGCAGTTGAGCGAAGCCGAAAAAGCCGCCACCGTGCAGAGTGTCCGGCGGGCCGTCTCGCTTTACGGCGCGACCATCGGTTCACACAATGGTGGTTTGCCCAATCCCAATGCCTCCTTGCCGCCTTCTTCTTATGAGTACTGGCACTGGGGACCGGATGAAGCTCTGGATGCCAACCCTCCTGGCTACAACAGTGGCTATGATTACGGACTGGCTTCCTTGCAAATCTCCTTCCAGGACATTGAAGGCTGGCTGAGCGGCTTGGACAATGGTCGGGTCGGCTGCGGCGCGGCTGGCAATTGCCCCCGCATTTGGGTCTCACCTGCTTTCATGTCTACCCGCGAGGGCTCGTATGATATTTTGAACCAGTTGGGTGTCACTGCGGCTGGCGAACAGAAATTGGGTCTCTTCCCCCACTGGACGGTTTCCAACACCACCCCCGGTAAGCAGTTCTCTCAACTCAGTCTGCCTTCCAGCGAATGGTATGTGAACGGCAGCGTGGCTCAATCGCTGGAATATCACAACGTCAGCTCGACCATCGCGGCGGTGGATTTCCTCTACGAGCAAGGCGCGTTTATCAACCTCTACGGTCACAATGTTTCCAATGACAGCGGTGTGCATTCCACCTATCTTAACCGGGTGCTCTCCAAGCCCCGTGTCTGGTCCACCAACGCCACCGGCATTTACGATTGGTGGGTAGCTCGCAGCGCGGCGGTGGTTACACCCTCATACACGCAAGCAGGTGGGCAGACGGTTTTGGCCGCCTCTATTTCTGGCGCAGTAGATTCAGAGACCACGATCGAGGTCACTTTGCCCGGGCTCGACAACTGGAGCATCGCCGACATGCAGGTGCTGGTGGATGGCGCGGTCGTCGGCGCGGACCAGTACCGTTTTACCGACACGGGTCTCAAAATTCGCACGGGCACGGCCACGCTGTTGGAAGTGCGTTACTCGCCCGATGGTTCCCCTGCCCCGATCCCCGGCGCTTGCTTGGGGGAAGAAACTGGTAACTTCAATGTCAACATGGTCTCCGGCTGGGCCTACCGCCAGAGCCTGCTCATCCAAAACCCCTCCTCGGCTCCCGTCCCCGCCGGGTATACGGTCAATTTGACCCTCGATACGGCGGCCTTGACTGCCGCGGGCAAGCTGCGCGTGGATGGAAGCGACCTGCGCGTGGTATGGGTCAACGGGTCCAACCTGGTTGAGTTGGACCGCCTGGCGCAAAACTCCTTTAATTCCACGGCCACGATCATCTCATTCAAGACCCAGGCCGCCATTCCCGCCAACACCTCCGATGGCGCTTACTTCTTGTATTACGGCAACCCGGCAGCGGGAACGGCTCCGGCTGATCCGTCCGATGTGTACGCCTTCTGGGAGAACTTTGACGGTTCCTCCTTGGGCAGCCAGTGGAGGGTGAGCGCGGGTTCGCCTTCGGTCAGTGGTGGCCAGTTGTACCTGCCCTCGGGCAGCGGGGTGATTAGTAATCAAACCATGCAGAACGCTCGCATGGAAATGCGCCTGCGCCTTGATCAGGCCGGAAACTTTGCCTGGTGGGGGCTGGAACAAAGCCCCAACGACAGCGCGAATTTTATAGTCTTTGAGGAAACAGCGAGCACTTTCTGGGGTTGGGTACGTAACAACTACTCCGATACTACCCGCAGCCTCACCCGTCCCGCCAGCGGCCTGACCGATTGGCATACGTATCTGATGGACTGGTACGGCAGCGGTGTCACCTTGAGCATAGACGGCTCTCAGGCAGCCGCCATCAACAGTGGCGCGCCCGGCAGCCCGCTCTCGGTGAGTGTATACGGTTTCTCGGTGCCAATGCGAGTCGATTGGGTTCGGGCCACCTTGCGCGCCGCGCAGGAGCCCGTGGTCAGCCTCTGTCCCGGCGGGACCGTGCCCACTCCCACGCCCGTGACCCCCACAGCCACGGCTACTCCGGTGACTCCGACGCCTACCGGCGAGACACCGTCGGCAACGCCCACCGCGACACAAACCAGCGCGGCCACTGCTACTCCCTTGACTCCGACGAATACGCCTACGCCCACGGCTACCTCCTTGCCTCCCACGGCTACCTTTACCGCGACGGCGACGGCGACCCCCTTGCCGCCTACAGCCACCTTCACGGCCACGCCGATACCGCCTTCGCCCACGCCAGAGATCACCAGCACGCCTGGTGGCGTCTGCCCCGGCGAAGAAACGGGCAGCTTCATGCTCGGCGCCGAAGGCCCGTGGAGCTACCGCGCTGGTTTGACCATTACCAACCCCGGCGCCGAAACGCTCCCTGCCGGTTACTCGGTACGCGTCACGCTGGATACTGCCGCGTTCACGGCGGCGGGCAAGCTGTTGGCAAATGGAAACGACCTGCGCGTGGCCTGGCTGAACGGTAGTAATTACGTTCAACTGGACCGGGTCGCCGAAACATCCTTCAACTCCACCAGTACCGAAATCTGGTTCCGTTTGCAGTCCCCACTGGCCGCAGGCCAACAGACCGGAATTTACATGCTGTACTATGGCAACCCGTCTGCCGGAGCCCCCCCAACCAATCCGGCCAACGTTTACCAGATTTGGGATGGCTTCAATGGCCCAGCGCTAGATACCAGCCTGTGGAGTATCGCCGGAGGCAGCGCCACCTTCTCCAATGGGGTGGTGACCATTCCCCGCGGGGCCAATCTGCTCGGACGCGCCGCCCTCAACTCGGTGGAAATGACTGCTCGCCTGCGCACGGGGTCGAACACGCGCTTTGCTTGGTGGGGCTTGGAACTAGCGCCGCCCGACGGCAGTGATTTCCTCGTTTTCGAGAAGACCAGCAACAACTTCTACGCCTGGGGGCGCGCTTCCTGGCAAGAGTCCATGCAAATCCTTCCGCTGCCGGGCGGCGGTGTCATCGCGGATCATACTTATTCACTGCGCAGATTGCCCGGGCAGGCGGCCTTTAGCGTCGATGGCGTTCAGCAGTCTCAGTTGACCAGTAATGTGTCCGCGGCGGGCCTGTTTGCCAGCATATACGCCTACGACACACCCATTTACCTGGATTATGTGAAGATTCGCGCTTTGGCCGCCGTCGAGCCAGTCGTCCAGCTCTGCGCTGGCCCGGCTCCCACGCCCATCCCCACGAATACGCCGTTGCCCCCCACGGAAACCCCGACCGTGACCCCGGTCCCGCCGACGGCGACGCCCACGGAAACGGCCGTGCCGCCTACCCCCACCGAAACGCCCACAGAGACTGCGACCGCGACCTCCGAACCGCCTACGGCGACCCCGGTTACCCCCACCGCCACCGTCCTGCCAGATACAGCGACTCCGGTAACGCCAACCGTGACCACGGAGCCGCCTACATCGACACCCGAAACACCCACCGCTACATCGGAGCCGCCTACCGCCACATCGGAGCCGCCTACCGCCACCCCCCTGACACCTACCCCCGAAGACCCGGCCACCCCCACGGCTACCGGCCCCCCCCCCCCGGCCACCCCGCCCACCGTGCCTCCGTCCACGCCGCAGCCGCCCGCC
>CAYOHX010000004.1:43122-95429 GCA_964403875.1 uncultured Anaerolinea sp.
GAGCCTACCTCCCCGCCTCTGCCGACAGCAACCGAGCTTCCGCCCACGCCCACCGCCACGGCCACCTTCACGCCTACCGCGACGGTTACTTTTACGCCGACCGTCACCTTTACACCTACTGCCACAGCGACCTTTACAGCCACGGCCACCTTCACGCCCACTGCGACGGCCACTTTTACCCCCACCGCCACCCCCACCTTGGGTCCGCAGTTGATCTTCTCCGATGGCTTTGAGGCGGGGAATCTCTCGGCCTGGACGGCGGCAGTTGCCGATGGCACAGACCTCTCGGCGGCTTCCGCAGCGGCATTGACAGGCTCGTACGGCTTGCGGGTAGTTATCGACGACAACACCTCCATTTACCTGACTGACGACAGCCCGGCTGCTGAGCGCCACTACACGGCCAACTTCCGCTTTGATCCCAACTCAATCTCGATGAGAAGCGGAAACGCCCATTACCTGTTCTACGGCTACACAGGCGCTTCTACCATCGTTACCCGCATCGAACTGCGCTATTCCTCTGGGAATTATGAGCTTCGCGCCAACATCCGCAACGACGGCAGCACCTGGTACAACACTGCCTGGATAACCATTTCCGATGCCCCCCATCAAATAGCTTTGGAATGGCGCGCCGCGACCGCTGCCGGGGCCAACAACGGCCTGGTCAGCCTCTCGGTGGATGGCGGTACGCCGGTCTCTTTGACCACCATCGACAATGACACCCGTCGTATCGACCGCATCCGTTTAGGCCCTGTTGGCGGACTCGATTCGGGCACGCGCGGAACCTATTACCTGGACGAGTTCGCGTCCTACCGCTAGGGCAACGGAATTGTTCCAATAAGAAACAGGTATGATGAACTCTGAAACCTCCCAAAATATTTCAGCCGGGCTCGCCACGCGAGCCCGGCCTTCCGTCTGGCCCACGCTGGCGGCGGCATTCCTTGTGGCGGCTCTCCTGACAACAGCCGCGCTTCACATCATCCGCCAGCCCCTCCCCAATCAATGGGATGACAGCGTGTACGCCAACGCTACCTTCGACTGGTTGGACTTTATTGAAAACCGGGGCGATCTGCTGCGCGGTGTTTTTTGGGGCGCCGTCTACGCGATTCCCCACCACCTGCCTCCGCTGGTGTTCATCACCAGTTTGCTGGGCGCGCTGGCGGGCGGCAAAACGCTCCTCGCCATGCGCCTCGCCCACCTGGTCTGGTTCCTGGTCCTTCTGCTCAGTGCTTACGGCGTTGGCAAGAAGCTCTCTGGCGCTTGGGCGGGGGTTCTGAGCATCCTATTGGTCGGCACGGCCCCCCTGGTCTTTTTCTGGTCAAAAACGGTGATGGGCGAGCCCGCATTGTTTGCTTCCGTCGGCTTGCTCTTGTTGGTTTTGGTCACCTTTGGCCAGAAAACCACCCTTTGGGGAGGCATTTGGATCGGGGCGGCCACGGGCTTGGGGTTACTCACCAAGCAGCAATTCCCCGTGTCGGCAGCCGGCCCGCTGGCCTTGTGGGGGCTGTGGATGGCGCTGCGCTTTGTCCGCGAAAAGAACAACCGCAAGGCCGTGCTGCTGCCTTTCGTGACCGCGGTCGCCGTCACGTTGATCATCGCCGGGCCGTTTTATGTTCTTAGTTATCAAGATATCCTTGAGTATGCTACCCAACCTGCTTTCACCTTGCACACGATGGAATCAGTCTCCTTCTTCCAGGCCGCCGCCACCTATGCTGGGGTGCTCCTCAGTCAGACCGGTTGGCCTGGCGCGCTGATCCTTCTCTACGGCCTGGTCTGGGGGCTGGTGGTGGTGGTGAGGGGGGGCTTGCGCGCGCTCTTCACCGATTGGCGTCGTTTCAGCGTTGCCATGCTGCTGGCCTGCGCCGTGGTCAACCTGGTGGTAGGCTTCGGAATGCGGAATATTAATACCCGCTTCATCACACCCGGTCTCATCCCCTTAGGCATGCTGGCTGCCTTGGCCGCGGCGGCGTTCCTAAAGCAGCGTGGTGGGGCCCGTTGGGGAATTGCATCCTTGCTGGTGGCCCTCCATCTGCTCTTCTGGGCCAGTCTCAGCTTCGGCCCCGACCTGCCTCGCTGGCTCACCTGGATTCAACACGATGTCGACCTGCGCCCTACCAATATGCAAATGTCGAAAGATGCTTTCGAAGCTATCGAAGATGGGAGCGGCGGCGCCGGGGTGGTCAACTTGTGGGTGGTAGGGAACTATCACAGCTTCAATCAACCCACATTTGAAAATATGACCCGCGAAAAAGGGTATGCCTGGACGGTGCAGGAGCTTTACCACTGGACCGAAACAGAGGTAAGCGTAGACGACCTGTTGCCCCGCATCGCCGTCGGCGACTGGGTCATCATCTACCGCCAACAACGCGTCTTTGATATCGCTGGCGAAGCCCTGGTCAGCCGCCTGGACGATGCCTTGTTGGCCGGCCTCCAGCAGGATTCCCGCTTTGAGTTGGCCCAATCCTTCCGCTCCGAGCAAGGGAAAGACGAAGTTCATCTCTTCCGCCGGGTTAAGCCATGAGTAGCAAGGTCGACCCGCCCCGCTCACAGCGCCCCAAAGTCAGCGTGATTATGCCCACGTATAACCGCGCCGACCTGCTGCCGGCGGCGGTAGGCAGTGTGTTGGCTCAGACCTTTTCGGATTTTGAATTGCTGATCGTTGACGATGGTTCTCAAGATCACACCCGGCAGGTGGTGGCGGGGTTTGATGATCTTCGCATTCACTACTTCCATCAGAAGAACAGCGGGGTGAGCGCTGCTCGTAATCGTGGATTGGAAATTGCCCGCGGCCAATATCTGGCTTTCCTCGACTCGGATGATCTCTTCTTGCCCGATAAACTGGCGGTTCAGGTCCAGCAATTGGATGAAAACCCTGCTTTGGGTATGGTTGCGGGCGGCTTTCAATATATCGATTGGCAGGGCCGGCCGTTGGCCGAGCGCCGCCCCTGGACCTTCCAGCCCGCGTTGGGCCTGACAACCGTGCTGCTGGGCGCGGCCATCCTCACCAACTCGGTTCTCCTGCGCGCAAACTGGATCGAGCGCGTAGGGAACTTCAACCCTGCTTTCTCTTGGGCCGAAGACCTGGACCTTTGGCTGCGCCTGGTGGTGGCAGGCTGCGCGATGGGCTGGACGCAGGCCGTGGTCTGTGCTTATCGGATGCACGCTGAGCAGGCTGTGCGTGACGTGAGCAGGCAAAGCGCGGGCACCTTGGACGTATTCGAAGCCCTATACCAGCGCTCCGACTTGCCCGAACCTGCTCTCCGTTTGCGTAGCCAGGCTCAGGCCGCCGCGCGGGTGTCGGTGGCCGGGCGCGAGTATGGCGCGAAACGTTATGCGGCGAGCCGTGACCTGCTTGCTGATGCGCTGCGCCTGGATCCCAGCCTGGCCCAGGGTGATAAGCCGCCGCTCCTTTCCACGCTCATCGCCTGGGGAGCCGAACCCGTCACGGGCGACCCGGCCGAGTATGCCCTTGGTCTGTTGAAAAACCTGCCCAACGGAGTAGATTGGGCCGAACGCCACGGAGCCCGCATCCTGCTCTCTACCTGTATCAGCGCTGCGCTGGATGCAGTTTGGGTGAAGCGCCTCGACCTGGCCAGCGCGTACTTGTTGAATTCTTACAAAATTACCCCATCCACCTGGCAGGATGCGTCGCAGGTGGTATCTGTCTTAACCGATGCGCTCAACAACTTTGAGGCAGACCAGCGCCCGGCCTTAATGGAACAGTGGTTTGAGACCCTTCCACCCCAGTTGGCCGGCGTTCAAACGCTGCGCAAGAAAGCTGCCGGGCGCCTGTTCATGGCCCACGGATTCAAGGCCCAGCAGCGCGGCCACCTCGACGAAGCCGCCGCCGCTTTTCGCCAGGGCATCCGCCGCGACCCGGCCTGGTTGCTCAACCGCGGCGTGCTGGCTGTTTTGGCTCGCGACACCTTGAAACTCACCCGGAAATCAAAATGACCCCTCTCGTCAGCGTCATCATCACCACCTACAACGCAGCCCCCTACCTGTCCGCAGCGGTAGACAGTGTGTTGGCGCAGACCTATCGAGATTTTGAGGTCTTGTTGATTGATGATGGCTCTACCGATAACACGTGTCAGGTCTTGGAGCCTTATCTGGATCGGCTGCGCTATATCTATCAAGACAATCAGGAACGCTCGGCTGCCCGAAACAACGGCATGCAACATGCCGCCGGTTCATGGATCGCTTTTTTGGATGGAGATGATGCCTGGACTCCGGACAAGTTGGCGACGCAAGTGGCCGCCTTGCAGCGATATCCCCAGGCCGTCATGGCCTATGGCTGCGCCCGCATTGTGGATGAACAGGGCCACCCGACCACCTGGTGGGGTCATCAAACCATTGGAAGCCTGGAGGGCGAAGCCGGGTTGGTGCAGGAAGGCCCCGAAATCCTCTTTGGCTCGCCCATCAATCCTTCCATAACCCTCATCCGCAGGGAAAGCCTGGAACAGGCCGGTGGATTCGATCCCACCATTCACCAAGGCATCGGCGAAGATTGGGACCTGTGGATTCGCCTCTCCAACCTGGGGGCCTTTGCCCGCCTGCCCCAAATTCTGGCCCTCTATCGCACCTACGGCACGGACCGTGAACTGCGCAAACGCGCCAGCAGTTACTATATCGACCGTTCTGTGTATATCATCCGTAAAAATGCTGCTGCCAATCCGCGGCGCTTCCCTGAAGCGTTGGTTCGTCAGGCCGAAGGGCGCATTTACTTTCAATCGGCGATGGCCAGCTTTGAGCTGGGGCAAGTCGAAAACGGCGGGCAGGTTTTGAGTCGCGCTGTGCAGATTGAGCCATCACTGGGTGAGCGGAAGTTCCTGGAGGGTCATCTCGAACACACCGCCTTACGCTTGCTGCGCGACGGGCGGACTGAGACAGGCGTCGTTGCGTTTTTGAGCCAACTTATCTCTGCCTTACCGGACACTATGCGTTATCCGGGTTTGACCGTCGGACAAGTGTTGGCCCGCGCCCACCTGCACGAAGTTTTTCGCAGCCACCAACGTCAGGATTGGTCAGGCGTTCGCCGCAGTATCTGGCGAGGACTGGCTCGCGACCCGCGTTGGCTGTTCAATCGTGGGGTGCTTTCTATTGCCTTGCAATCATTGCTGCGCCGCTGAAAAAGGAGATCATTTTGCCGAAAGTCAGTGTCATCATTCCCAGCTTTAACAGTGAGAAAACCGTTTCCATGACGGTAGAGAGCGCCCTGGCCCAAACCTATCCGGACATTGAGGTCATTGTGGTGGACGATGGCTCTACCGATGGCACGCGTCAAATCCTTGAGCCGTATGCGGATCGAATCCGTTACATCTATCAGGAAAACAAGAAGCACTCTGGGGCGCGCAATACGGGTATCCGGGCTGCCCAGGGCGAGTACCTGGCCTTCCTGGATTCGGATGATCTGTGGCTGCCTGAAAAGATCGAGCGACAGGTGGCGGTTTTGGATCAGCACCCCGAGGTGGTTCTGGTGGCTTGTGTGGCTCGCTATATCGATCAACAGGGCAACCCGGCCCGCTCCAGTGGCCGCTCCCTCGAGCGCTACTCCGGTGTGGTCGAAGCACCCTCCGATTGGACTCGCCGCCTGTTCCTGGGGGATGCTGTGCCCGGGGGTGGTTCCAGCGCGATGGTGCGCCGCGAGGCCTTGCTCAAGGCAGGATTGTTCGACGAAGGGCTGGATTATGCCGAAGACTGGGACACCTGGATGCGCGTTTCCTTTTTGGGAAAATTCGTCCTCATCCCCGATGCTCTGCTCCTATTCCGCGTCAGCGACTGGGAACGTAAGCTGCGCCGTGAAGCCTCTAACGAGCTAATTACCCGCCCGTTGCGCCTGCTCGAAAAAGCCGCCGGGTTGTGGCAGGGCGATCCGCGGGACCTGCAAGAGCTGCTTCGTCAGGGCACTGCCGTACTCTGGCGGCGGGCAGCCCTGGCTTCGATTCAGATGGGCCAGTTCGAGCAGGGCTCCGCGCAGTATGCCAAAATGCTGGACTTCTCCCCAGAGTGGGCGACCTCGCAAAAAGTGCTCGAGATGGGGCTCGATCGCGCCCGCTTGATCGATCAAGAGTATGATGATATTGCCCGCGCCGAAAGCTTTTTGCGCAATTACTTCCTTGCGCTTCCGCCCCTTGTAGAAAACAGTCGCGAACGGTATCCCGAAGCGCGCGCCTGGTTGTGGTATGGTCGTGCCCTGGATGAAATCCAGGCCGAGAAGCATGGCGCGGCCCGGCGCGATTGGCTCAAAGCGCTGTTTATATCTGGCAAGATGCTCTCCAATCGCGGCTTTGTTTCCCAGGGCGTGGAGCTGTTTTTGGGGCGCGCCGTGGCAAATCGGCTGCGTGGACGGTCGAAAGAGACCCATGCCTGAGATTGCGGTAATCATCCCCACCTACAACCGCGCGCAGATGCTCGCCAGAGCGTTGCGCAGCGTGTTGGCGCAGACAGAATCGGATTGGGAGTGCGTCATCATCGACGACGGTTCCACCGATGACACCAGCGCCGTAGTGGAGAGTTTTGCCGAACCGCGTTTCCGTTTGTTGGCTCAAGCCAATCAGGGTCCGGCAGCCGCTCGCAACAAGGGCATTCGCGCCGCGCAGGCCCGGCTCATCACTTTCCTGGATTCCGATGATCAAATGTTGCCCGAAAAACTGGCTTTGCACCGGGCGGCCTTCCACGCTGACGATCAGTTAGGACTGGTGGCTTCGGGCTGGAAGGAGATCGACGCGCAGGGTAACCTCATCCGCGAGCGTTTGCCCTGGCTCACCCATCCCATGCTCGATCTGGCCGGGTGGCTCACCGGCTGTCCCGTGCTGGGTTCAGCGCTCACGGTCAAGGGGACCTGTCTCGATCAGGTAGGCTTGTTTAATCCCGATCTGCGCGTGGCCGAGGATTATGACCTGTGGCTGCGGTTGGCTTATGCTGGCTGCAAAATGCAGTGGCTGCCCGAGCTGGTTTGCCTGCGTGAACTCCATCCACTGGGCATCAGCCGTCATTATCAGGAGATGAGCCGCTGCCTGCCGCGGATGTTTGAAGATTTCTTCGCCCGCCCCGATCTGCCCGCCGAGGTCGCCGCCCGCCGCAGCGAGGTCTTGGCCCGTTTGCATGTCGAGAACACTGGCCGCGCCCTGGCTGCGGGTGATCTGCCTGCTGCTCGTGAGCAACTGGATCAGGCTGTGTTCATCAATCCGTCCTTGCTGCGCGGCGACCCGCCCCGCATCCTCGATACATTGGCTAGTATGTCACAAGCCGATTACGTGTCTGACCGTGCCGGCTATCTGCGGGACTGGGCCGAGCTGCTGGCGGGAAATCCTCACGGCCTGGGGCGATCGTCCCGGCAGTTGGATGCGCTCCTTTGCATGATCGAAGCCTTTGATGCTTCTTACCGTGCCAATCGATCTCTGGCGCGCAAGAAAGCCCTGGAGGCTCTTCGAAAAGATCCCTCCTGGGCGCGTAACCGCGGATTATTAAAGCTGTTATTGTAGGCCTCTTCAACTTTGATGTGAGTACATATAAAATGGTTCTTTAGAAATTTACGTGGTGACAGTTGCATTTTTGGGATGCGCGCATCCTAAAATGCGAGACTTGACACGATAAATTCAGGAGAACCACAACATAGGGATAGGATAATCAATGCAATCTATGGAAGCGGCGCTGGCTGCCATTCAACAACTCAAACCCGGACACCGAGCACTCCGATATCTGGGGCAGGGCATGGGAGGAAAAGTCTTCCAGGTCCAGGATCCTGTCTCGGGCGGCATGACGGTTCTCAAGGTATTCCATGAACCCTGGCCTTTTGATATGGCCGAAGGGCTGCGCCTGTACCGCGACCGGGTCAGGGAGTATCGGTTCGGCCTGGAACCCCTGACATTGTACGAAGAAGGCTCCCAAATTTTAGCCCTGGAATACCCTTACACTCCGATCTATCCACTCCATTGGCGTCTGTTGGCGGCCAACGAGCCACTGGCGCAGGCCATGTTCGGCGCATACTGCCAGGCGCAGGCCCATGTCATGTCCGTCTACGGGCTGGGGTTGGCGGATACCATCGCCGAGCATTTCTTCCTCGATCAGACCGGGGAGTTTCATTTCATTGACTACGGTATCCACATCGAGCGCGTCGATGCCGATTACGTTCGCGAGCAAGGCATCTTTGGATATGCCTTCGCCATGATGCTGGTCAGCCTGTATGGCGAAAACCTAAAAGAGGACGCGTCTCCCGCGCCTGGCTACCGCAACGATTTGCCCTGTGTATATTGCCAGAACGACCTCCTCGACGAGGTAGCCCATCGCCGCCCGTGGGTGAGTGAGTTGGTGCAGCGCGTGCGCGGCGAATCCGCCGAGTTGTTCTACCGCCCCGAGTTTTACAAAGAGCTGGCCGGACGGTTTTACCGCCCGGTGGCCCACCCTCGCTGGCAAATAGGACTGAGCCAGGGTCTGTTCACCCTGGGTAAAATCAAGCAAAAGGTTGTGCGGCGTGCGATCTGACCCCGGATTAACCCCCTGGTGGAATCCGCCCGGCGCGCGGCACATTTACCTCTCGCCGCACCTGGATGATTCTATTTACGCTTGTGGTGGATTGATTCACCGCCAGCGCCAGGCCGGGTGTCCGGTTGTTTCGCTCACCCTCTGCGCGGGCACGCCGGAGGATGGCCAGCTCTCCTCGCTGGCCCAGTCCTATCATCAGGCCTGGGGGCTGGAAGCGGGCGTGATGGAGGCTCGCAAGAAAGAAGATATTGTAGTGTTGGATCGGTGGGGCGTTGTGACCGTACATTGGGACACCCTCGACTCGCTCTATCGTTTCGTGGATGGCCGCCCGGCGTATACTGATATGCGCGCTCTGGCAGGGGAGCCGTTGGCATCCGAACAAGAGTCGATCCCGGCTGGCTGGTTTGAGCGCTTAAGAACCGAAGGCTATTGGACGACCACGAATATCTTTTATGCCCCGCTTTCGATCGGCGGGCATGTCGATCATCGCCTGGTCTTCCGCCTCGGAGAGATGCTTTTCAACCAGGGTTTCGTGGTCTGGTTTTATGAAGATTTTCCCCATTCCGAAGATCCTGACATTTTTGCGGCTTACTTCGCGCAATCTACCCATAAGAAATGGCGTAGCCAGACATTGTTGATTGACGTGGAGGCCAAACTTTTAGCCATGCAAGGTTACGCCTCGCAGACCCCCTGGATTTTCGAGGATGAGCCGCAGCTTCGCCTGCGCGTCAAAGCTTACGCCGCCGAACGCGCCAGAGACATCCATCCTGGCGAGAAGCTGCGTTACTGGATGGCTGGCAGCGGTGGCCGCCGCGAACGCGCCTGGCGGAGAACCTTCGGCTATCATGCCCACGCTGAACGCTATTGGAGCCTTTCGTGAGCGAACTCTTTGCGCCCACCGTGTCGATTATTATTCCCGTGTATAACGGCACGCGAACTGTTCGCCACTGTCTGGATGCCATCTTCCGCCAGGATTATCCGCGTGAGCAGATGGAGGTGATTGTGGTGGATAATAACTCCACCGATGGCACGCCGGATGTGGTCCAGGCCTATCCGGTCAGACTGCTCTATGAACGTGAAATCCAGGGACCCCACGCGGCCACCAATACAGGTGTCCTGGCGGCCCAGGGCGACGTTCTGGTCTTTACTGATTCGGACTGCGTGCCCGAGCCAGACTGGCTGCGCAAGTTGGTCGCTCCCTTCGCCGATGAGAATGTAGTGGGTACTGGCGGGGCCATCGAAGCCTATCAGCCCACTACCCGTGTCGAACGCTTCCTGGACGCCATGAAGCCTTTCAAGAACGCTTATCAGGGTTCCGCGGCGTTTCCCGCGGCCTTGGTCACCGGCAATTGTGCCATGCGCCGTCAAGAAGTTCTCAAGGCCGGGTTGTTTAACGCCAACATGTACACCGGCGCCGAGACAGATTTGAGTTATCGTGTGCAGTTGCAGAGCGGTAAACGAGCCGTGCCCGTGCCCGAAGCGGTGGTGTATCATATGTATAGCCCTACCGTGAAGCGGCTGGGACGGCATTTTTATATCTACGGCTACTCTGAGATCCTCTTAGGGACGATATACAAAGACCATCCTGGCTATCCCTGGCCGCCCCGCGCCCAGGCTGGCCTGATGCTGCGTCAGGTTGGGGCGTTATGCACCTACATTGCCTCACTGGTCTACCGTACCCTCACCTACCCGTTCCGGAAGGGCGTGGACCGTGACTACCTGTGGTGGCCCATTTTGTGGATGGTGGTGGAGTCGAACAGCCTTCGCGGCAAAATCGAGGGGCTACTGATGACCCGCTTTTATCGGCGGAAATTCTGGGAGAAAGGCGTGCGGGTCATTTAAGTTATTATGTTATTTGCTCTTGAACACGGGTTGCCTCGTCTTGAGCAAGTGAGTGAGCAGAAAAGGGAATTCTATGAAGATAGCGCTTTATCACAATCTACATTCCGGTGGCGCCTTGCGAACGGTATGCGCGATTGCCAGCCGGATTGGCCAACACCACTCGGTTGATCTATACAACCTTTCATGCTCAGAGCAAAAATTCTGCGACCTATCTGAGGCTGTTCAACAAACTTACACTTATGCGTTTCATCCCTTGCCCCAATTGCATCGCCCATTTGGGCGTTTGAACTACGCGGCGCGCTGGTGGGACCTCCAGCGGTTAGAGCAGCTGCACCGCCAGATTGCCGCTGATATCGATCGCCGCGGCTACGATGTGGTGTATGTGCATCCCTGCCAGTTTGCCCAAACTCCGGGCGTCATCCGTCACCTCAAAACTCCTGTTCTTTACCACAGTCATGAACCCCTCCGGGTGGCGCACGAACCTGAAGTTCCCCGCGCTTACCGCGCGGTTCGCAAAATTTCCGGCTGGATCAATCGGGTGGATTTCCTAAAGGCTGCTTTTGAGAATAAACGCAGCCAGATTGACAGACGGAATACATGGGCTGCCTCGATGCTCGTCTGTAATAGTTACTTCACCCGTGAGGCCATCTACCGCATTTACGGCGTGGATGCGCGGGTTGTCTATCATGGGATCGATTCACTGAAGAACCGCCCTTTGGGGCTGACCCGCGAGAATATGGTTCTGACTGTTGGCGCCCTGACGCCGTTGAAAGGCTTTGATTTTATTGTGCGCAGCCTGGCTTGCATTCCACCCGAGTCGCGTCCAGAATTAATCATCACCAGTAATTACCAGGAACCCCAAGAGAAAAGTTATGTAGAGGATTTGGCTCGACAGTTGGGGGTTCGCCTCCAATTGATGACGATGGTGAGTGACGAAACCCTCTTGCAACTGTACAACCGTGCCGGGGTGGTTGCCTGCGCCTCCATCTTGGAGCCTTTCGGCCTGGTGCCGTTGGAAGCGATGGCTTGCGCGGTTCCGGTGGTGGCGGTGGCCGAAGGCGGGTTGCGGGAATCCATTCAACCCGGGATTACTGGCTTTTTGGTGGATCGAAACCCGCCCGATTTTGCCGCTGCGATCTTGAAATTATTGTCTGATCCTCAACAGTCTCGGAAAATGGGTGAGGCCGGTCGTGAAGCGGTTCTTCGAGATTGGACCTGGGAAAAGTCAGTTGAAAAACTGGACGCCTACCTGGTTGCTTGTTCCCGGCTGCGGAATTGATGCAATGACTTCTTCTTCTGTTTGCGCCGTTATCCTCAACTGGAACCGCCCCGACGACACCCTGGCCTGCCTGGATGCGTTGGGCGGCGGTGTGCCCGTCGTGGTCGTGGATAATGGTTCCAGCCAAGCGGTGTTGGAGGCTTTGCGCGCCGCCCGCCCAGATGCGGCCATCCTGGCCCTGGGGCGCAACCTGGGCTATGCCGGAGGCAACAACGCAGGCATTCAGTGGGCTCTGGATCGGGGTTGCGATTGGGTTTTGCTGCTCAATGATGACGCCCTTCTGGCTCCGGGTGCTTTGGAAACCCTTCTGGTGGCTGCGCAGGCCGACCCGCGAGTGGGCTTTGCCGGACCATTGGTCTTGCATTCCGCGCCTTCCGCGTTGATCCAGAGCGCAGGCGGCCTGATCGATACCCGCTGGCGTCCTTCTCATCGCGGACAGAACCAACCTGACCAGGGGCAATTTGATGCTCCCGCGGTGGTAGATTGGATCACCGGCTGCGCCATCCTGGCCCGCGCCGACATGATTCGCCAGATTGGGATGCTCGATGAGCGCTTCTTTATGTATGAAGAAGAGTTGGAGTGGTGCCTGCGCGGTAAACAGGCCGGTTGGAAAGTCCTGGTTGTGCCTCAGGCCCGCCTCACGCACGCTGGTGTGGGTGTGAACTATGAGCCCAAACCCTATGTTACCTATTACATGGCGCGCAATCACCTCTTGCTGCTTTCCAAGCTTGGCGCTGGTTTTTTTCCCTGGGCTGGAGCCCTCTTCCAAAACCTGCGCACCCTGGCCGCCTGGACTCTGCGGCCCAGGTGGCGCAGTCAACGCGCCCACCGCGATGCGCTCTGGCAGGGGTTGCTGGATTATTTCCGAAAGCGTTGGGGGCCGATGCCGGTAAACTAACTCGATGAACATACTCTTCCTCTCTCGCTGGTTCCCTTTTCCAGCCACAAATGGCTCTAAGCTGCGCATTTACAACCTGCTGCGCGGCCTGAGCCAGGCTCACCGGGTGACCCTGATCAGTTTCTTCGAGCCCGCCGAGGGCGCTCCGGATGTCTTTGGGTTGGCTTCCCTCTGCGCGCGAGTCGAGACGGTTCCCTGGCGTGAATACCAGCCCTCCAGCTTGCGTTCGTTAGCGGCCTTGCTCAATCCAACCCCCCGCTCGGTCGTGGATACCTTCTCGCGAGAAATGGCCGAGAAGATCGAAACGGCGCTGCGCCAGGAAAGCTATGACCTGATCATCGCTTCGCAAACCGACATGGCCGCTTACCAGCCTTATTTTCAGGGCGTTCCGGCTGTGCTGGAAGAGGTGGAAACGGGCATCATCCATCAGGAGTATCGTCAGGCGATGGGATTGTCCCGATTGCGTTCTGGCCTGACCTGGTGGAAACAGCGTAGTTACCTGCAGCGGCTCCTGCCCCGTTTTACTGCCTGTACGGTGGTCTCGGAGCAGGAAGCTCAACTTATCCAGGCCGCCGCGCCCGGCTGCCAGCGTGTGGAGGTCATCCCTAACGGCTTCGATCTGCAAGGCGCTCGGGCGGTGCAGGGCAACCCTCAACCCAACACGCTCATCTACTGCGGTTCATTTCGCTACTTTGCCAACCACGACGCCATGCTCTGGTTCGCACAGGAGGTATTCCCCATCATCCGCGCCCAAATCCCATCTGCCCGTCTGACCATCACTGGCGACACCGCCGGACGTGACTTTCCCGCCGTCGAGGGAGTGCAACTGGCCGGGCATGTACAGGATGTGCGTCCGTTGGTGGCCTCCGCCTGGCTCAGTGTGGCGCCTTTGCGTGTGGGCGGCGGCACGCGCCTCAAAATTCTCGAATCCTTCGCCTTGCGCACACCCGTTGTGGCCACCTCCAAGGGCGCCGAGGGCCTTTCTGCCCGGCCCGGTCAGCATCTTCTTATTGCCGATGACCCTGTCGATTTTGCCGCGCAGGTGGTTTCTTTATTGAATGATTCTGCCCTTCGCCAACGCCTGGCCGAACAAGCCTTCCACCTGGTCGAAGAGCAGTACGATTGGGCGGTGATCTTGCCGCGTTTCCTGGCACTCGTCGAGAGCGCTGCCGCACGGAGAAGGCCATGAAGCCCGCCCAATTCCGCAAAAACCTGCGCCTGGATGATCTCATTCGCAACGTGACCCACTGGCGGGAATGGATGGAGGTCAATCAGCCGCGCCTGGTACGCGTCCTGGTGGTCGTCCTGGTGCTTCTCTTCAGCCTGGCTGTCATCCCCATGCTCGTCTCGCGCAACATGCGCATGGCCCTGTTGGCGCTCGGCGGGGTGGTTGGGTTGGCGGGCTTGTGGGTGCTGGTCCGCTATCCATCGCTGGGCTTTATTGCCGTCATCCCGGTGGCGCTGGTGGTTCCGTTTGGTCTCAGCACAGGCACCGGTACTACGCTGAACGGAGCCGTGTTGATTGTGGCGGCGCTGTTTGCCTTGTGGCTGTTGGGCATGATCGTGCAGGGTGAGTTTCGGGTCATGCGCAGCCCGGTGGTGGCTCCGGCGCTGTTGATGATTGCCGCCACGCTGCTTTCCTTTGGCCTTGGTCAATTGCCCTGGTTTCTCACCGAGCACGCCTCTTTTGGCGCGCAGCTCGGCGGTGTGATGATTTACGTCTTTGCGATGGGTTGCTTGCTCACGGTTGCTCATACGCTCACCCAAAACACATTGAAGTGGATGGTGTGGATCTTCCTGGTGCTTTCCACGGTGTTGGTGATCGCTCGCTGGCAATCCGACCGGCTGTATCCTGTTCTCGATCGTTTCGCCGAAGGCTCCACCGGGAGTGTTTTCTGGGTTTGGTTGAGCACGCTTACCATCGGGCAACTGCTGTTCAATCGCAAGCTGCACATCGCGGTTCGAGTATGGATGGGCGTATTGCTGGTGGTATCCCTGTACGTCATGCTCATTCAGGGCCAAACCTGGACCTCCGGATGGCTGCCGGCTCTGGCGGGCATGGGCGTCATGATCTGGATTGGCTGGAAGAAGTTGCGCGTGCCTATCATCATCGTTGCGGTGTTGATCGCTGTGCTCCAGTTTGCCGATATTCGATCGGCGGTGATGGTGGGGGATAATGAGTACAGCCTGGTCACCCGCGTTGAAGCCTGGAAGATCATGTTTGAGATCATCAAGGTCAACCCCATCACCGGTGTGGGGCCGGCTAACTATTACAATTACACACCGTTGTTCAAAATTGCCGGCTATGCCGTGCGCTTTAATTCTCACAGTCAGTATATCGATCTGCTGGCGCAGACGGGTATTCTGGGTTTTGGCCTGTACACCTGGCTGATGGTGGTTCTGCAAAAAATGTCCTGGAATCTGCTCGGCAAGACCCCCGCCGGTTTTATGCGCGGCTTTGTCGCTGCCGCCGTGGGGGGCGTGGCGGGCACGGTGGTGGCGGGGTTCTTGGGCGATTGGGTCATTCCTTTTGTGTACAACGTGGGCATGGAAGGTTTCCGTGCCAGTCTCATCGGCTGGATGTTCCTGGGGGCCATCGCAGCCGTAGACCGTTGGCTCCAATCGGGTGAACTGACGTCGCCAGAACCTGCTGGGGCGCAAGAAGGCTAACCGCGTATGGACATCTCCATCATCATCGTCAACTGGAATACGCCCGACCTGACCTTGCAATGCCTGGAGTCGCTGTTTGCCAACGCGCCTGCTGCAGCGTTGGAAGTCTTCGTCGTAGACAACGCCTCCACGGATGACAGCCTGGATCGCATCCGCGCGGCTTTCCCGCAGGTGAAGCTGTTGGCCAACCCAACCAACCTGGGCTTTGGGGTTGCCAACAATGTGGCCATGCGCCAGGCCCAGGGCCGCTATGTGCACCTGATCAATTCCGATGTGATCATTTTGCCCGGTGCGATACAGGCTTTGTATGATTACATGGAAGCCCATCTCACGGCAGGCGCATCCGGTTCGTATTACTACAACCCTGACCGCAGCCTGCAATCCTCATGCTATCCCTTCCCCACCCTCTCGCGGGAAGCCTGGCGCCTGTTCCACCTCGACCGGCTCAGAACCTACGGTGTGTATGCCATGCAGCGGTGGGACCCCACGGCGCCTCGGCCAGTGGACGTGCTTCAGGGGGCCAGCCTATTCTTGCGCCGTTCCGCGCTCGACCAGGTCGGCTTTTTTGACCCCGATTACTTCATGTATACCGAAGAAGTCGATTTGTGTTACCGTTTGCGCAAAGCCGGTTGGGAGTTGGTCTGGGTGCCCGAATCGGGTGTCATCCACCTGGGTGGACAGAGCACCCGCCAGGCAGCCCAGGAGATGTTCATCGAGCTGTATCGCAGCAAACATATCTTCTTCCGCAAGCATTATGGCGCTGCCTCGGCAGGACTGTACCGTTTCATCCTGGCCCTCTCGGCCCTAACGCGGCTGGCGGCTTCTCCACTGGGAAGCCTTCAATCCGAGCCGGGCCGCTCGCAGAGTCGAGCCGTTGCGGCCAACTATCGTAAATTGCTCCAGGTGCTGCATGAGTTTTAATGATTTCATTTTCTAAGGTTTGCCATGATTGACCCCATTCTCATCACCAAAGTCTGGACTGGCTTGCGCGGGGCGCGGGCCCTACCATCCGTCCTCGTAGCCGATTCGGAGGCCCTTGAAGCGGCTCTCTCCTGGATCGAAGCCGCCTGGCAGGCTTCTCGCCAACGCGGCGTGTCCAAGGGCTATGACCTCCTTCGTGGAAACTGGGCCCCGCCTTACCCGGAGACCACCGGTTATACCATTCCTACCCTACTCAACGCTGCCGCGCTGCTCCAGCGCCCGGTTTTGCAGCGCCTGGCCCTGACCCTGGCCGACTTTCTCCTCGAGCGTGCCACTTCCGATGGCGCGGTGGTGCATTGGCAGGCGGGCCAGGGTGGAGAGCCGGTCATCTTCGACACCGGCCAGGTCCTCTTTGGCTGGGTCGCTGCTTATCGCTTCTCGCAGGATGGGCGCTATCTGGAGTCCGCTGCGCGGGCGGGACGCTGGCTGGCGCAGAACCAATCGGAGGGGGGCTCTTGGAAGAAATTCCAACATCTGGGCGTGGAAAAAGTCATCGACACCCGCGTGGCCTGGTCTTTGCTCGAGCTCGATGCCATTCAACCGGATGATATTTTGCGAAGCGCGGCTCGCAAAAACCTGGATTGGGCCTGTTCCATGCAGCAGCCAGATGGTTGGTTTGAGCGTTGCAGCTTTTGGGAAGGAAGCGATCCTTACACCCACACCCTGGCCTACACTGCCGAAGGGCTGTATGAGAGCGGCACGCGCTTGCAAGAGCCGCGTTATCTGGGCGCCGGAAGGTTGGCCGCCGAGGCTATGCTTCAACGCCAGCGCCCCGACGGAAGCCTGGCGGGGACTTACGGCCCGGGTTGGTCGCGCCCGGCAAGTTGGTCTTGCCTGACTGGCAACGTGCAGATGAGCCGCTTGTGGCTGCTCCTATATCGTGACACGGGAGAAGAGCGCTTTAAAGTGGCGGCTCGCCGCGCCCTGGATTTTGTGAAGCGTTGTCAGGATTTGACCACCGCCAACGTTGGCGTGCGAGGTGGCATCAGCGGTTCTTTCCCGGTGTATGGTGGTTACGAGCGCTTGAAGTACCCCAACTGGGCGGCGAAATTCTTTGCCGATGCCATTCTGGCCTTTTCCGCGCTGGAGGGACAGCCCTCCGCGCAGCATTATCACGGCTGAAACGAAAGCGAGTACACATGGCGGTTCTGACCTGGATTTTATGGGTTTTGTTCCTGCTTCCCCTGGCCTACTGGCTGTTGTTGGCGGTGGCTTCCGCCCGCCCGGCCCCTAAACTCAACCTGGAGGGGCGCGTTCCGCGCACTCGCTTTGCCCTGGCCATTCCCGCCCACGACGAGGAATCGGTCATCGCCGCTACCGTCCATCGCTTGATGAGCCTCCAATATCCCTCGGACCTGTTCAAGGTGTGCATCGTGGCCGATCATTGCAGCGACCAGACCGCGCTGCGCGCTCGCGAAGCCGGAGCGGTGGTCTTTGAGCGCAACGAAGGCCCGCGTTCGGGCAAGGGTGGGGCGCTGCTGTGGCTGTTCGAGAAGATCCTTCAGGACCCCGCGGTGGACGCGGTGGTTATTTTTGACGCCGATACCCTGGTGGATGCGGACTTCCTGCGTGTCATGGATGCCCGCTTTGCCGAAGGGGCCAAAGTGGTGCAGGGTCAACACATCATTGTCAATCCCCATCAGGGCTGGTTCCCGGCACTCACCTGGGCCATGTTTTTGATCGACAACCGCTACCAAAACCTGGGGCGGGTCAATCTGGGTTGGTCAGCCAAACACATGGGCGACTCGATTGCCTTTCAGGCCGACGTTCTACGCCGGTTGGGTTGGGGTGAAGGCCTCACCGAAGACTACCAGCTTCGCCAGAACCTGCTCATGGAGGGCACGCGCATCGCCTATGAGCCTGCCGCCAAAGGGTTTGGCGAAGCTCCACTCACCTGGGGACAGGCGCGAGCTCAGCGCATGCGCTGGCTCAAAGGCACCCTGGAAGCCAATCGCGGCAACGCTGCGCGCCTGTTGAAAGCCGCCCTACGGCAGCGCTCCACGGCACTGCTGGATGGCGTTTTGCAGGCTACCGCGCCCTCCTTCTCCAGTCTCAGCTTGTTTGCGGCGGCCTGGCTGGTCATTCAACTGTTGGTGAATCTTTTGCTTGGGCAAGCTGTTTTCCCCGTCTCCGCGCTCATCGCCTGGGGCGCATTGATCGTGGTTTTGTTCCTGTACCCGCTGGGTGGGCTGGCGCTAGAAAAAGCCCCCCTCAAAGCCTATTGGGTCATTTTGAGCGGTCCGTTGTTCATGCTGTGGCGTTCGCTGCTGGCTTTGCAAATGCGCTTTGGCAAGGGCCCCGGACAATGGGTGCGCACCCAGCACGGACAGGCAAGTCGTAATCAAGGTCAGAATTGAAGCAGCGTTTGGAACTATCCCCAACCCTGGAGTCATTTGTATGAAAATCCCGGCCATCTTTCACAATCATCGGAAAATGCTGGCGCTTATCGTCGTGGCGTCCGTGCTTTTGCGCATAGCCGCGGCAGTCTACATGGGGAATGAGGTGGTCGAGCTGCCCGGCACGTCCGACCAGCTTTCGTACCACAACCTGGCCATTCGTGTGTTGCAAGGGCATGGCTTCACCTTTGGGGAGAACTGGTGGCCTGTTACCAAAGCCGGAATGCCCACTGCCCACTGGAGCTATCTGTACACCTTCTACCTGCTGGGAGTGTACGCCGTGTTTGGCATCCAACCGCTCATTGCCCGCCTCATTCAGGCCTTGATCGTGGGGATCCTCCAACCTTTGTTGGCCTACCAACTGGGCAAAAAGGTATTCTCGCCCGGGGTGGGGCTGGTGTCCGCGGCCTGGATTGCTCTCTATGGCTATTTCATTTACTATGGCGGCGCCTTGATGACCGAAATGTTTTACATTACCGCCATCCTGTTTGTCTTCAAGCTGGCTTTCGACCTGGTCGAATCCCCCGAAAAGCGCGGCCTGGCCCTGGTGTTCGGCCTTGCCCTGGGAATTGTCGCCTTGTTGCGCCAGCTTTTCGTTTTGTTCGTTCCGTTCTTATTCCTGTGGATTCTGTGGGCGGCCCGCAAAAAAGGGTTTGGCAAGACCCTGGTCAGCCTGCTGCTGTCGAGCGCGGTGGTCGCAGCCATGATCTTGCCCTTTACCGCCTACAACTATGCTCGCTTCCACCGCTTTGTCTTGCTCAATACCAATGCCGGGTACGTGTTCTATTGGGGCAATCATCCGATCTATGGGACGAAGTTTGTGCCCATTCTCACCCCAGATATGCCTTCTTACGGCGATTTGCTGCCACCAGAATTGGTCGAGTTGGACGAAGCCGCCCTGGATTCGGCGCTCATGGAGCGTGGCTTGGAGTTCATCACCGCCGACCCAGGTCGTTATGTGCTTCTATCCCTCTCGCGCATTCCGCCCTACTTCATGTTCTGGCCCTCCGCCGATTCCGGCCTGATCAGCAACATCACCCGCGTCATCAGCTTTGGCCTGGCCATGCCCTTCATGTTGGCCGGAGTGATCATGATTCTCTGGCCCAATAAAATGAAAGTTTCAGATTGGCTGGCGCGCAGAGAGACCCTCCTGGCGTTGTTTCTGGGGGTCTATGCGGGCATCCATATTCTCACCTGGACGTTGGTGCGCTACCGTCTGCCCGTGGATGCGGTTTTGCTGCCGGTGGCGGCGTATAGCCTGACCCGCCTGGCGCAAAAAATTTGGCCCGCTTTGGGAGTTGCAAAATGAAAATTCTTGCCATCGTGCCCTATGTTCCCGACCTGGTGCGGGTGCGCCCCTACCAGTTCTTGCGCCACCTGGTTTTGGCCGGGCATGAAGTGCGCTTGCTCACGGTGGGCACGCTCGTGGTTGATGGCGAGGCCGTGGAAGATCTGCGCCACGAAGGCATCCAGGTGGAATTGTTCAACCTGCCCAAGAGTGCTTCTTATGCGAATTGCTTGCTGGCTTTGCCCACCGCCACGCCATTGCAAGCCGTGTACTGCTGGCAGCCGGAGCTGGCCCGCCGAGCCGCCGAATTGTGGAAGACGGGCCGTTTCGACGTCATCCACATCGAGCATCTGCGCGGCGCGCGATACGGCCTGGATCTGCTGCGGAAATGGTCCGCTTTCCGCCCGGCCATTTTGTGGGACAGCGTCGATAATATTTCCCATCTCTTCCGCCAGGCCGTGCGCCAGGACACCTCCGCGCTGCGTCGCTTCTTGCGTTCGCAAGAACTGCGCCGCACCCAGCGCTTTGAACGCTCCCTGCTCGAGCGTTTCAACCCGGTGGTGGTCACCTCTCCTGTTGACCGTCAGGCCTTTTTGGAGATGGCCGAGGGCAATGACTTTTCCTCCCGTGTGCGGGTCATTCCGAACGGCGTCGACCTGGATTACTTCTTCCCCGGCTCGTTCCAGGATCGCCAGCCCAACACCATCGTGGTCAGTGGGAAAATGAGTTATCACGCCAACGTGCGCATGGTCAAGTTCCTGGCTGAGCAGGTCATGCCTCGGGTGTGGGGCGAGATTCCAGATGCCAAACTGTGGGTGGTGGGCAAGGACCCGCCTGAGGAGCTGCGTGCTCTGGGGCACGATCGGCGCGTCACCATCACCGGAACAGTCCCCGATCTGCGCACCTACTTGCAACAGGCGGCGGTGGCAGTGGCCTCCATCACATACGGCGCGGGGATCCAAAACAAGGTTTTGGAGGCGCTGGCTTGTGGCACACCCATGGTGGCGTCGCGGATGGCGGTATCGGCGCTGAACATCACCGAGGGTGAAGATTTGCTGGTAGGCAACGGTGCGCCGGATATTGCCGCCAAGTTGGTGTCCCTTCTCAAGGATGCGGCTTTGCGCGAGCGCGTCGGGGCGGCAGGAAGGGCTTTTGTGCAGCGCGAGCATTCCTGGCAGGCCATGATCGGGCTGTTGGAAGGCGCCTATCACGCCGCCATCGACCATGCCCAGGGTGGAAAATAGGTTCTTTAGGAGTTGCCGTGGGCAATTCCTGGAGAACCAATATTTTGACGTATATAATAATTGTGGTAGGATTACATTTGAGTTCGTTCATTGGGGATTGACATGGCGATATCCCTACTACGGCAACTCCTGGAAAAACCTCTAGGCTTCAAGATAGGGAAGGTGTTCTAAGCATGAATCTTCTGGATTATCTCAATCCGCTGAAGAAATGGTGGTGGTTGTTGGTTGTGGCAGCCGTTGTGTCCGGCATTTCCAGCGCTATTATTTCATTTTCTCAACCCAACATTTACCAGACTCGCACTACCCTCATGGTCGGAAACACCATGTCCTCACCCAATCCGAGTGGCGGCGAGTTTTACTTGCAACAGCAGTTGGCTTCGATCTATGCGGATATGGTCTTTCGCGAGCCAATCCGCCAGTCCGTTATGGATGCGCTCGGCCTGACCTACCTGCCCGAGTATTTTGCCGCCGCGGTTCCCAACACTTCTCTGGTGGAAATCGTCGTCAACGACTCAGCGCCCCAACGCGCCCAGGTGGTGGCCAACGAACTGGCCGCCCAACTGGTCAAGAGCAGCCCCGGGGTGGGGGGGCAGGACCAGCAAACTCAAGATTTCCTTCGCCAACAGCTTTCCGCCCTGCAGATCCAGATCAATGACACGTTGGCGGAAATGCAAACTTTGCAGGATGAATTGGCCAAGTCCAACAGTGCCCGGCGCATCGCCGAATTGAATACCCAAATCGCCGAGCTGGATAATCGACTCAACACCTTGCGCTCCACCTATGGCACACTGCTCTCCAATACCCAGGAAGGGGCCAGCAACACGCTCAGCGTCATCGAACCTGCCTCGCTGCCGGTTCGTCCGGTGGGGCCCAACCACATGCTTACCATTGTGTTGAGCCTGGTGGTCGGCCTGGCCCTGGCGGCGGTCGCGGCCTATGCGATCGAGTTCTTTGACGACTCGGTCAAAACTGCCGAAGATGTGAAACGCATCCTCGGCGTGCAGGTACTCAGCTATGTGGGCGAGTTCCCAGCGGGGAAGAGCCGCTGGAATTACATTCGCGAAGAGCCCCGCTCACCGGTGGCCCATTCCTTCCGCGTTCTGCGTACCAACCTGGACCTGCTCTCGCCCGAGGAGCCCATCCGCACGGTATTGGTCACCAGCGCTTCCACTTCCGAAGGCAAATCCACCATCACGGCCAATCTGGGGGTGGTCACGGCTCAGGCGGATCACAATGTGATCTGCGTGGACGCCGACTTCCACCGCCCCATGCTGCACAACGCATTGGAAATTGAAAACCCGCTCGGTTTCAGCGGTGTGTTGGCTGGCGATTTGCCCTTGCACGATGCCATCATCCCCTGGAAGAGCGACCGCTTGCTGGTAATTCCTGCTGGCGAAGCCGAGGACAACCCCAGCGAGTTGTTCAGCAGCCCTCGCTTGCTGCCCGCGCTGGATGAGCTGAAAGGCATGGCTGATCGTGTCATCATTGACGGCCCGCCCTTCTTCCTTTCAGACACATCGGTGCTTTGCACCAAGGTGGATTGCGTCCTGCTGGTGGTGCGGCCCAACTTCACCCGCAAAGAGGCCTTGAAAGCCATCAAAGAACAGTTGGACAACCTGCACATCAAGCGCCTGGCCGTGGTTCTCAACCGCGTTGCTCGCCGCGATTCCTATTACAGCAAGTATTACCCCAACGAATATCGTTCCAAGCCCGAGCCAACCGAGAGTTAACAACCCCGGGTTTTGAGGTGGGAGAGGCCCTCATTGAGATTCAGGCTTCTTGAAGTTCCTCACCGACTGTCATTCTTCGCTCTTGTCGCGCAAAATCTCGGCGTAGTCCTGCATCTCTGGCTGGTCGGGCTGAAGCGCCAGCGACGCTAACAACGAATGATACCCCGCTCGCGGATTGCCCAGGTCGTCGAACTGCCAGCCCCAGTAGTTCAACTCATCGACAATATTGGGCAAATCTTGCAGCAGCGGCAGGGCCTCAGCGGTGCGCCCAGCCCAGGCATAGGCCAGCCCGAGGGCCTTGCGCGAGCCCGGATGCGCGGGGTCGCTGGCCAGAGCTCTTTCCAACGCCGCAATCGCTGCCGGGTAATCCAACTGCTCCAGGTAAATCATTCCCAGGCGTTGGTTGGCTGAGCGCTGCTCGGGGGAAATCTCTAAAGCGCGTTGGAAGAAAGCCTGTGCATCTTCGCGTAAAGCCTGCCGTTCTGGCGCGCTCAATCCCTCCCGCAAATCGGCGCGCGCTTGCAACAGCGCGCCGCGATTGGTCAGGAAAGCCGCCGGCGTCGATCCCAGCAAGGCCAGATATACCCCCAAGCTGAGCACGGCTGCGCCCACCGGGAAGGCCCAGGCCAATCGCGGCTTTTCGGGCGGGTTTTCCCACAGCAAGGCGATGTGCAGTCCCAGGAGTAGAAAGAAAGGCAGCCAGCAGCGCGGATCATCGTACTGCCGCGCATCACTGACTCCGTGCAGCAGAATTACGGCGATTCCCACCCAGGTAGATTCCAGCCGCACACGTTGCGGATGGCGGCGGTGATTCCATGCTGCCGTGAACACCGTGGCCGCCACCCCCACCCAGGCCACGAATCCCGCCAATCCTTGCTGCAACAGGATTTCCAGCGTCAGATTGTGGGAATAGCTCAAATATAGGAAGGGAATGAGTAGTTCGTAGCGCGAGTACACCAGGGCAAACTGCCCGCCCAGACCGATGCCGGTGAAGGGGGTGTCGGCGACCAAGGCCAGGCTGTTACGGTACACTTCCAGCCGGTCGGGTCGGATGAACAACGGCCCCAGCACTCCCGACAGCACCGGAATGTCGCCGATGGCCGTAATATCTCCTCGCACAATCACATACACGATTAGAGCCGCCATCCCCGCGGCGCTGGCGAAGGCTAGCCAGCGGGCGGGTTTCCAGTAGCAGGCTGCCCACAGCAGTCCTCCCACGGCCACGGCCAGCCAGGCTCCCCGCGAGACGCTGAACAGCAAGCCGCCCAGCAGGATGGCCGCCGCGCCCAACCACAGAATCCGGGGTTTGCGCCTGGTTGTGCTGAAAGCCAGCCCCACTGCGATGAAGGGCGCGGCCTCGAGGAAGGTCGCCACGCTGTTCAACTGAGGCTGCCAGTGGGCCAGGTTGGGGGTGATTCGCGCAATCAGCGCCGCCAGGCTGGAAATACCTCCCACCTTTTCGTCATAATCCAGCCGCCCCAACTGTGTAATGACGTATCCTGCCACGAGTAATCCCAACAGCACAAACACCCCTGCTGCCAACTCCCAAAGGATCGCTTTCCGTCCTGCCAGAGCTACTCCAATCGTCAACAAGCCCCCAGCCAGCAGCGCAGCCAGTGTGGGCAGTGCCAGGGGAGGGTCGTAGCCGGTGAATACCGCGGGTACAGCGCTGGCTACAAACAAGATCACCGGGAGCAAATACCAGACAGGGCGATACGGTTGTTTCATGTCTTATGTGTCGAACGCTCTTTTGGGTATAATTATCCCATGTTTCCAGCAGTTTTTCTTGATCGAGATGGGGTCATTATAGAGAATGTCGATACGTACGTGAGCTCCTGGGCCGAGGTAGCTTTTCTGCCGGGTTCGTTGGAAGCTTTGGCGCGCCTGGCTCGCAGCCCGTACAAGGTGGTCATCGTCACCAACCAATCCGCGGTCGGGCGAGGCATTCTTCGCCTGGATGAGGCCGAGATCATCAACTCCCGCATTCTGGACGCCATCCGCACCGCGGGTGGCCGCGTCGACGGGGCCTACATCTGCCCGCACGGCCCACAAGATCATTGTGACTGCCGCAAGCCGCTGCCGGGGCTGCTGAGACGAGCCGCCGCCGACCTGGACATTGACCTGGCCGCGTCCATTATGGTCGGGGACGCGCTCACCGACCTTCAAGCCGGACAGGCCGCAGGAGTGGGGCGCAGCTTCCTGGTGCTCACCGGGCGCGGGCGCAGCCAGGCTCAACAATCCGACGCTCCCCGGCTTGCCTCCGGCGGCATCTATCCGGATTTGACAGCGGTGCTGGAGCACTGGCTGGATCATTCTCACTAGGTAAGGTCTCTCGCCCTGGTCTTTTTAGGCGGAGTTCGGGGGGAGAGTAATCACACTTAAGTTCCTTTGAGGAACCCATTATAGGAGGATCTATGGTTTCAAAACTCTGGTCCGCAATCGTGCGGACTATAGTCATCGTGATATGCCTGGTGGGGCTGTCTGTGCCTGCCTCACGCGCCGAAGCGGAAGAGCCCGCAGAAGCCTTGTTGATTCACCTGCAATCTGGATCGTTTGATCCGTTAGCAGATACACCCACCATCCTGCCCGAGCTGACCTACAGCGCGGCCCAGGTGGAGCAAGCTGGAACTTACCTGCTCCAGTTCACCGGCCCGGTGCTGGATGAGTGGAAGACGGCCGTCGAAGCCGCTGGCGGTCTCATCGGTCCGTACATTCCCGATTATGCCTTCCTGGTGTACCTGGATCCCGCGGCGAAGTCGGCGGCAAGCAGCCTGCCGTTTGTCCGCTGGATCGGCCCCTACCAACCGGCATATAAATTGGCCCCCTGGGTCGATTTCAGCCAGCGCAGCTATCGCGTGGTAGTAGCCCCCTGGGCCGACAGGCAGCAGGCCAGGTTGGGGCTGTCGTCATTGGCTTCCTCGCTCGACGAGCGCGAGAACGGCTACACGGCAGTGTTGGATGGAGCAGGCATTCAGGGCGCGGCCTTACGCCCCGAGGTGATCTGGATCGAGCCTATCATCCTGCAAGAACTGCATAACGACATCGGCGGCGGCACGATCATGGGTGGCTCGACCGCTTACGCTCGAGGCTATGACGGAGCGGGCATTGAAATTGCCGTGACCGACACCGGTCTGGATACCGGCCTGGCTGCCACCATTCACCAGGACTTTGCCGGGCGGATTGGCAACATCAGTTCCTGGCCGGTGCAAAGTGTTGACTGGGGCTGCGGCCTGCCCCTTAACGCCGGGGCCAATGACGGCGCAGCAGATATTATCAGTGGCCACGGTACCCACGTGACCGGTTCGGTGGCGGGCGATGGAACCCGCTCCAGCGGGGCGATCAAAGGAATCGCTTCGGAAGCTACCATCAATTTCCAGGCAATTGAACAGTATACCAACTGGCCTGATGCTTGTGGAGCAGGCGCGGATGGATATTACCTGACCGGCATTCCCGATGATGTGCGCTCGCTGTTGAATGAGGTTTATGCCTGGGGGGCGCGCATCCAGAACAATTCCTGGGGCGGTGGCGCCTACGGCGTGTACGATCAACAGTCCGCTTATTTTGATGACTTTATCCGCAGCCACCCCGATATGACCGTGGTGGTTTCGGCTGGCAACGATGGTATCGACGCGAACGACGATGGCTTTGTGGACTTGAACTCCATTTCTTCTCCCGCCACCGCCAAAAATGTCATCACCATCGGCGCATCCGACAACGAACGCGCCTCGGGCGGCATCGCTACCTATACCTGGGGAGCCGTATGGCCAGCCGATTTCCAGGTGGCTCCGACTAGTAACGATCTGACATCGGACACCCGCAACGAACTGGCGGCTTTCAGCAGCCGCGGCCCCTTGGCGGATGGGCGCATCAAGCCCGACCTGGTCGCGCCAGGCACCAACATCCTTTCAACAAAGTCCAGCCAAACATCTGCAACGGGATGGGGAACGTATAACACCTACTACCTGTACATGGGCGGCACTTCGATGTCTTCACCGCTTTCCGCCGGGGCCGCTACGGTGGTGCGTGACTTCCTGATGTCGTCGCTGGGTTTTGCCAACCCCAGCGCCGCGCTCATCAAGGCCACCCTCATCAACAGCGCCGTGGACATCAGCGGCTACGGGGTTGCCGGCCAGGAAGCCGCCCTACCCATCCCCAACATGCACGAGGGTTGGGGCCGCGTCAATGTGGCCGAAGCGACCCGACCCAGTGTTCGCCGGTTTGTGGATTACACCGCCGGTCTGAGCACGAACAAAACTGCCACCTACGCGTTTTGGATGGATTCCGGCACGCCTTTTAAGGTGAGTTTGGTTTGGAGCGATGCGCCCGGGATGGTCTCGGGTGGCTCCGCCCTGGTCAACAACCTCAACCTGACCGTCACCGCCCCGAACGGCACAATTTACAAAGGGAACGCATTCTCCGGAGGCTGGTCGATCACGGGTGGCGTGGCGGACACGGTCAACAACGTAGAGAACGTGTATGTGCAAGCGCCTGTGGCTGGCGCCTGGACGGTCACTGTCAGCGGGGCCAATGTGCCCCAAGGCCCTCAGCCCTTCGCGCTGGTGATCAATGGCGATTTCGCGGAGGTAGATGAGGTGTACTTGCCCCTCCTGACACGGTAGGCCGCCTAACCTACCGCTCGCGTCAGCGGAAACAATCCTTTTGATCGAAAAAATCCCTTCGGGTTGCCCAAAAGGCAAACCCGAAGGGATTTTCTTTGCCCGAAGGCAGGTTGAAAGAGCGGGGTGGGGGCGCTCTCTCCGGCGAGTTCAATGATCTTGGCGCATGAAAACCTTGCGTTTTTATTAAGTCGCAGCAGTAGCGATTCGTTTTGTTTTATGGCACAATAGAATTATTCTCGAGCCGGTGGATTCACTTCCGACTCGCGCTTACGATACTCCCTTTCAGCGAGGCATTATGCCGCCCCAGAGCGAAGGAATGATCCTGTTGGTTGAAGATAACCCGGATGATGAGGTTCTCACCCTGCGCGCCATCTCCAAAAAACGCATCGCCAACCCTGTGGTGGTGGTACGTGATGGACGCGAGGCCCTGGATTATCTATTCGGCGAGGGTGTCTATCACGAACGCGACACCCGTGACCTGCCCGCTGTCATCTTATTAGATCTGAAACTACCCAAGGTGGACGGACTGGAGGTGCTGCGCACATTACGCGGCCACCCCCTCACCCGCGTTGTCCCTATCGTAGTTTTAACGACATCCAACGAAGAACAGGATATTGTTAAAAGTTATTCTTTTGGGGCGAATAGCTATGTTCGCAAGCCGGTCGATTTCGAGCAGTTTACCGAGGCCGTTGGCCAATTAGGCATGTATTGGCTGCTGACCAATGAGCCGCCCCCCAACCCGCCGCCAGAACCGCTGGAATAGTCCGCGATAGGTTTTTTTGATGAAAAAGATGGTTGGAGGCCTGCCTCGGCTGGCCGTGTGGATGATTATCCTGGGGATGTTGCTGGCCGGGTTGTTTGCCTGGCCCGCCCCTGTCCGGGTAGAAGCTCAACCCGCCACCTATCAAGTGCTGCTGATCAACTCGTATCACTCCGGTTTGACCTGGGCGGACGAAGGTATTGAAGGCGTCCGTTCAGCCTTGCCCGCCGGGACCGAGGTGTTCATCGAATACCTGGACACAAAACGCATCAACACGCGCGAATACCTGGATTTGATGGCCCAGCTTCTGTCGGAAAAGTACCGCGGCAAGACCTTTGACGTGGTCATCACCCTGGATGACGACGCCTTTAATTTTATGCTTACCTATGGCGAAAGATTGTTCCCCGACACACCGGTAGTCTTCTCGGGAGTCAATTATTTCGACCCCGAAGTTCTCCGCGACCGTCCCTGGATCACCGGCGTTGTGGACCAGATTGATTTCGAGGCAAACCTCGACCTGGCAGTCGGTCTTTACCCCGATGCCGGGCATATCCTGATTATCACCGATCGCACCTCAAACGGCATCATCAACCGCCACGTTCTGGAATTGCTGGATGCTTCGGGCAGGTACACTCAAGAGTTCATTTTTCTCGATAAAAATGGCGGTTTGTCACTGGATGAACTACTGGAGAGCCTGCGCAATGCTCCCACAGACAGTATTGTGTATTACTCTGATTTCTACCAGGATCGCAGCGGTCCGGTGCTGGAGCCAGAGTGGGTCATGCCACAAGTGTCTGCCGCCGCGCCGGGGCCGGTGTTTGTTCACCGCGCCATGTATTTGGGGCACGGCGCTTTGGGCGGCAAGGTGGCCTCCGGCATCTCCCAGGGTTCTCTGGCCGGCGAAATGGCCGCCCGCATTCTGGCCGGCGAGCCCGTGCAGAGTTTGCCCATTCGCTCCGAAGGGGCCAATTATTATGCCTTTGACGTGCAACAGTTGAACCGTTGGAATATCAATCGCGAGAATTTGCCCCTCGGCTCTACCTTTGTAAACGAACAGGTTACCTTTTATCGTCAATATCAAAGCTGGTTCTGGGGTATCAGCCTTTTCATGCTCTTGCAAATGGCCATCATAGGTGGTCTCCTGCTCAACATCCGCTCCCGGCGTCGCGCCCAGGCGGCTTTGCGCCGCAGCGAGCAGCGCCTGAACTGGGTGCTGGCTGGAATCAACGACGCGTTTTGGGACTGGGATATTGCCCGGCAAGAATTCTTCGTCAGTAAACATTTGCAGGACATGCTGGGCTATCCGGTTGAGTTTCACGTGAGCCATTCCTATCCCTGGGAATTCCTGGTGCCGCCCACCGAGCGCGAACTGGTGCGACAGATGATTGACGATCACCTGGAGGGCAAGACCGAGCAGGTCCGTTATGAAAGTCGCGTGCATACCGCGAACGGCGAGGAGTTGTGGATCTTAACCCGGGGCCGGGTTGTGGCCCGGGATGCCGAAGGCAAGCCCCTCCGCGCCGCGGGGACCATGAGTGATATCACGCGCCGCAAGCAGGCCGAACTGGCCATGCAATCCATTCTGAAGGGCACATCAGGACAGTGGGGAGAAAGTTTCTTCCAATCATTAATGCTCGAGTTAACGGCCACGCTCAATATGCGCTATGGCCTGGTGGGCATTGAGTCTTCGAGCGGCTCAGGCGTCATCAAAACCCTGGCCTTTTGTGACAACGGCGAAATACGCGAGAATTTTGATTTCAACTTGCCAGGCTCGCCCTCCGGTACTGTGTATGATGGCGATTTACATGTTTACCCCGATAACCTGCAATCCTTGTTCCCTCAGGATATTGGATTGGCGGAGCTTGGCGTGGTGAGTTATATCGGCGTTCCCCTGTCCAGTCGTTCTGGAAAACCCCTGGGGGTCATGGCTTTGCTAGATGATCAGCCTATTCAGAACGATCAGGTGGCCCGCTGGTTGGTGGCTGCTTTTGCCAACCGCGCCGCTGGTGAAATTGAGCGCTTGCAGAGCGAGCAAGCATTGCGCGAAAGCGAACAGCGTTGGCAGTTTGCCCTTGAAGGCAGCGGCGACGGCGTTTGGGACTGGGAGTTGATCACCGGCTCGGTCAGTTATTCCCGCCGCTACAAAGAGTTGTTAGGCTATACCGATGAAGAAATGCCCAACCTGCTGTCCGAGTGGACCTCTCGGGTGCACCCCGACGACCTGCCGCGGGTCATGGAGGCCCACGAGCGCCATTGGCGCGGCGAAACCGAGACCATGGTCGTCGAACACCGCATGCGCTGTAAAGACGGCAGCTACCGCTGGATGATGGCTCGTGGCAAAGTTATCGAGTATACCGAAAGCGGCAAACCCCGCCGCATGGTTGGCACCAATCAAGATATCACTGACCGCAAGAATACAGAGCGAGCCCTGACCGAAAGCTTTATGCGCTACCAGACTCTCTTCACGCGCATGAACGAGGGCTGTGGACTCCACGAGCTGGTCTATGATAGCCAGAACAACCCGGTCAATTATCGGGCGTTGGATGTCAACCCGGCCTACGAACGCATCCTGGGCTTTTCGCGCGAGAAGGTGGTGGGCCAGTTGGCCGATCAAGCCTTTGGGGTTTCATCACCACCTTTCTTGAAGGAATTCTGCCGCGTGGCCATGACCGGAGAACCAGTGTCGCTGGACGCTCATTTCCCCGGCATGAATAAGTACATTTCGATCTCGGCTTTTTCGCCCAAGCCCGATCAATTCGCCGTGGTTTTCTCGGATGAGACGGATCGCTATCAAGCCAGCGCCCTGCTGGACCAGGAACGCATTCTCCTGCGCACGGTGATCGACAACCTGCCCGACTCGGTGTATGCCAAGGATGTAAATTTACGGAAAACGCTGGTGAATACCGCCGAGATGCATTTGATGGGACTTTCCACTGAAGAAGAGGCCATCGGCAAAGACGATTACGCGGTATATCCCGCCGAACGGGCCGACCAGTTCAGGCGTGACGATCTCCAGGTTTTGGAAAACGGCGTGCCGATCCTCAACATTGAAGAGCTGGTGGAGTTCGCAAATGGTGAGACCCGTTGGCTGCTAACTTCCAAATTACCGCTGCGTGACAATGAAGGGAAGATCGTTGGCCTGGTTGGCATCGGGCGCGATATTACGGATCGCAAACGCTTCGACGAAGAAATCTTGCGCCTGAACGCCGACCTGGAGCGCCGGGTGAGCGAGCGTACGGCGGAGCTGCAAGAAGCCAATAAAGAACTGGAGGCATTCTCCTACTCGGTTTCTCATGACCTGCGCGCGCCGCTGCGCAGCCTGGATGGATTCAGCCTGGCTCTGCTCGAAGATTATGGCAACCTTCTGGACAACACCGGCAAAGACTACCTGCGCCGCATCCGCGCTTCCAGCCAACGTATGTCCGACCTGATCGATTCACTGCTAAAACTTTCTCGCATCACGCGCGCCGAACTGCGGCGCATACCGGTCAATTTGAGTGAGATCGCCCATTCCATCATCGCCGACCTGCACGACCGCCAACCTGAACGGGTGGTGGAGTGGAAGATCCAAGAGGGGATCATTGTGGAAGCCGACCCAGGCTTGATGCGCAGCGCGCTTTCCAATCTCTTGGAAAACGCCTGGAAATTTACCAGCAAGCATGCCGCCGCCCGGATTGAAGTAGGCCTGGGCGGCGATTCGGAGCAAGAGTTTGTCTTTGTTCGCGATGACGGCGCGGGTTTCGACATGACGTACGCCCAGAAATTGTTTGGGGCCTTTCAGCGGATGCATACAGCCCAGGAATTTGAAGGCACGGGGATTGGCCTGGCCGTGGTCAACCGTATCGTCCGCCGCCACGGTGGGCGAGTGTGGATTGAAAGCGCCGTAGAAGCGGGCACAACGGTCTACTTTACTCTGGCTTGAGGAGGCACACCATGGATTTAAAAGTGCTCATTGTTGAAGATTCTCCCGATGACCTCGAGCTGCTGCTCATTGAGCTGCGTCGCGGTGGATATAACCCGCAGTTCCGCTGCGTGGTCAACCGCAAAGACATGGAATCCGCCCTGGATGAGCAGGAATGGGATTTGATCCTTTCGGATTACTCCTTGCCAGCTTTTAGCGGGCCGGCTGCTTTGGAGGTTTGGAAGAACCGCGCTCTCGACATACCTTTCATTGTGGTTTCGGGAATGATCGGAGAGGAAACAGCCGTGGAGATGATGAAAGCCGGAGCCAGTGACTACTTGATGAAAGGCCGCCTGGCGCGTCTCTCTCCGGCCATTGACCGCGAACTGCGCGAGGCCCAGACCCGTCGTGAGCGGCGGATTGCCGAGGCTTCGCTGCGTCAGAGCGAGCAGAAGTTCTCTTTGTTCATGGATGTCATTCCTGTTCAGGTCTTCATCGTGGACCAAAACCATCGCCTGATGTACGCCAATCGTATGATCCAGAACTTGCTGCCTGGCAAGGAGCTGCTAGGCGCGACCCCCATGGACTTGTTCTCGCCCAATGTCTCTGAGAAGGCCGAGGACGTCTACCGCCGCATTTTAGGCGGCGAGGTGTACCGTGGTTTGCAGTCGGTGGAGATGGAAGATGGTAAGCACACCCTGGAAATCCTCATGTTTCCCATCCCAGGCGGCTCGGCGGGCAACTTGATTGGCGGCATTGGCCTGGATGTGACCGAGCGCTTACGGTCCGAGCAGGCCGTCAAGCAGGCCAACCAGGAGTTGGCTCATGCTTACGACGCCACCTTGCAGGGTTGGTCCCGCGCGTTAGAGTTGTGGGAGTCGGAGACGGCCGGCCACAGCCACCGGGTGGTGTCCATGACTCTCGACCTGGCCCGGGCCTTGGGCGTGCCCGAAGAGGACATGGTACACCTGCGGCGCGGCGCTTTACTCCACGACATTGGTAAAATGGGTGTGCCAGATTCGATCTTACGCAAACCTGGCCCGCTCAGCTCGGACGAATGGGTGGTCATGCGCATGCACCCCAGCTTCGCCAACCAGGTGCTCGAGCCGATCGATTTCCTGGGCAAAGCCCGCGAGATTCCCTACAGTCACCACGAACGCTGGGACGGATCGGGTTATCCGCAGGGGCTGTCCGGCGAAACCATTCCCCTGGCGGCGCGCATTTTTGCCGTCATCGATGTGTGGGACGCCCTCACCTCCGCTCGCCCCTATCGGCCTGCCTGGTCTCAAGCCGCCGCGCGCGCCTACATCCAGGAACAGTCCGGTAAGCAGTTTGATCCTCGTGTGGTCGGCGCCTTCCTGGCCCTGCTGGAAAAAATGGATTGATCACGGCGCTTTTGACGTGAGTCGTGACTAAAAACAGCTCGCTGCGGCATGAATATACCGCAGCGAGCTGTTTTATAACGAAATTAGGCTTTCTCCAACGCCTGCGACAAATCCCACAGGATATCTTCAACATCCTCGATGCCGATGCTCAGGCGCACGAAATCGGGCGTCACGCCTGCCCCAACCTGCTCCTCGGGCGTGAGTTGACTGTGGGTGGTGCTGGCAGGGTGAATGGCCAGGCTTTTGGCATCGCCCACGTTGGCCAGGTGGCTGAACAACTGCAAGTTGTCGATGAACTTGCGTCCGGCTTCCAATCCACCTTGGATGCCAAAGCCCAAGATGGCGCCCGGTCCCTTGGGTAGGTATTTCTTGGCCCGCTGGTAATCAGGGTGAGATTGCAAACCGGGATAGGTCACCCAGGCCACCTTGGGATGCCCTTCCAGGAACGAAGCCACTTGCTGCGCATTGCGCACATGCTGGTCCAGGCGCAGGCTGAGCGTTTCCAGGCCCTGCAAGAACAGGAAAGAGTTGAACGGCGACTGGCAGGCGCCGATGTCACGCAGAACCTGCACGCGAGCTTTCAAAATAAAGGCCGGAGCGCCCAGATCGGCGTACTTCAACCCGTGGTAGCTGGGGTCGGGGGTGTTGAAGTTGGGGAAGCGCGGGTTGCCTTCCCATTGGAAATTCCCGCCGTCCACAATCGCGCCACCGATGCTCGTGCCGTGTCCGCCGATAAACTTGGTGGTTGAATGAGTTACAATGTTAGCCCCCCATTCGAAAGGCCGGCACAGATAGGGCGTGGCAAAGGTGCTGTCGATCAGCAGCGGGATCTGATACTCGCGAGCGATGGCGGCGACCTCTTCAAAGGGGAATACGTTGATGCGCGGGTTGCCCAGCGTTTCACCATAGATTACCTTCGTGTTGGGTTGAATGGCCTTGCGGAAGTTTTCCGGGTTGCTCGGGTCCACGAATGTGACATCGATCCCCAGGCGTGGGAAGGTGTAGTTGAACTGGTTGTAGGTTCCGCCGTACAGCGTGGAAGCCGAGACGATGTGATCGCCTGCCTGGCACAGGGTCAAAATCGCCAGAGTTTGCGCGGCGTGCCCCGAACTGGTCGCCAGCGCGCCCACTCCGCCTTCCAACGCCGCCAGGCGCTGCTCGAACACGTCACTGGTGGGGTTCATGATGCGCGTGTAAATGTTGCCCGATTCCTGCAACGAAAACAGCTTGGCGGCGTGTTCGGTGTCGCGGAACACGTACGAGCTGGTCTGGTAGATGGGCACTGCCCGCGATCCGGTGCTCGAGTCTGGCTGTTGCCCGGCGTGCAGTTGGCGGGTGGTGAAACCGAAGGTGTGTTGCTGAGACATGAGAAACTCCTTGAGAGATATGAATAAGATCCTGAGCCTACGACAAATCGTCGAGGTTGAAGGGGGTGGACTGGTACACGTAGTAGTTGATCCAGTTTACGAACAGCAGGTTTGAATGCCCGCGCCAGCGCACCAGGGGAGGGCGGCTGGGGTCGTCATCAGGGTAGTAGTTGGCCGGCACTTGAATGGGCAGGCCCAGTTTTACATCCCGGTCGTATTCGGCTTTGAGGGTCAACGGATCGTATTCGGAGTGCCCGGTGACGAACACCTGGCGGCCATCTTTGGCTGCCACGATGTAAATTCCGGCCTGGTCCGATTCCGCCAGGATATCCACCTCGGGCACCTTTTCGAGGTCGGCGCGGCGGATTTCGGTATGACGCGAGTGCGGCGCGTAAAACACGTCGTCGAAGCCGCGGAACAGCGGCACAAAGGGAATGTTCGCCCGGTGGGGGAACACGCCAAACATCTTGGCCGGCAGTGGGTACTTGGGCACGCCGTAGAAGTGATACAGCCCGGCCTGCGCCCCCCAGCACACGAACAGCGTGGCCCACACGTTTTTCCGACTCCAATCCATGATTGCCTGTAACTCTGTCCAGTAGTCCACCTGCTCGAAGTCCAGCGTCTCTACAGGCGCGCCGGTGATGATCAGCCCGTCGAACTTTTGCTCGCGCACCTCGTCAAAGGTTGCGTAAAACATGGCCAGGTGTTCTTCGGACGTGTTGCGCGATTGATGCGTGGCCGTGCGTAGGAAGGTGATCTCGATCTGGATGGGCGAATTGCCCAGCAGGCGCAGCAGTTGCGTCTCGGTGGCAATCTTGGTCGGCATGAGGTTGAGGATGGCGATGCGCAATGGGCGAATATCCTGGTGGATGGCCCGCAGTTCGCCCATCACAAAGATATTTTCGGACTCTAAGATTTCTTTGGCCGGAAGCTGATCCGGAATTTTAATAGGCACAGTTCTCCCTCCGCATCTACATAGGGCTTCAAAATGAATTGATTTCGCGTCCTGATGGGGATTGCTCCCCGACAAAAAAACCTCTTCTGTGAAACAAGAAGAGGTCTGCATTTAATTGGCTAGACTTCTCTCATCTCCCAGAACGCTGTTCCGCAGGATTTGGCACCATACCATTGCTGGCTGGTTGTCGAGGTTTCATAGGGCCGGTCCCTCCACCTCTCTGGATAAGAGCACGCTATTTGGTTGTTCTGAATAATATAGCATAAAAAAATCAAAAAGCAAGCCCCCAATTTTCGATTTCTGAAATTGCTTTTTCCACACCCCAAAACGCGGAGTTCACCACGCCAATTCCCAATGACCCAGTATGTGAACGATAAACAATTCTGCGTTTCGGTGATACAATGAATCAATTCATCGATTGGGGTTTATATGACCGACCATCCTCCTAAACAAGCCACCTTGCATGATGTGGCCCGCCTGGCAGGCGTCTCGCATCAAACCGTCTCGCGCGTCATCAACGACCATCCCAGCGTGCTGCCCTCCACCCGCGAGCGCGTGCTCGAGGCCATCCGCATCCTGGATTACCGCCCCAACCGCGCTGCCCGCAGCCTCATTACCGGGCGATCCCAAACCATTCAGGCTATCAACTTTAAGCCTTATTTCATGGGCCCGCTCAAGCAGGTCATCTATGAGGCTGCTGCCTGCGGTTATCACGTGGGCATTTCTAACCTCTCCGAGGCCGAGTCTTTTGATGAGTTCCGTCAATTGATGGACGAACTCACCTCGCGCGTCATGGATGGTTTTATCTTCTTCGAGTCCGAGTTGGATCTGCGCGCCGAAGAATTGAATCGTCTTTGCCGCGGCGTGCCCTATGTCAAGCAGGGCGGCAACCCCGGCGACTGTATTGCTAGCGTGGTCTTCGATCAGCGCGCCGGCATGAACCAGGTCATGGATCACCTCCTCGGGTTGGGCCACCGGCGCATCGCCGAGATCGTTGGTTGGAAGGGAATCTACGATGCCCGTATTCGCCACGATATTTACCTGGAGCGCATGGCGCAGGCTGGCCTCGAGCCGGGCCCGGTTACCTTCGGCGATTTCTCCGCTCGCGGTGGATATGAGGCCGCCAATCAACTCCTGGATTCCGGCCAGCCCTTCACCGCGCTGGTTTGCGCCAACGACACCACCGCCATCGGGGCCTTGCGTGCCTTGCACGAGCGCGGCTTGCGCGTACCCGAGGACGTTTCCGTGGTGGGCTATGATGACAACAGTGAGGCCCCTTACCTCGAAGCCCCGTTGACCACCGTGCGCCAGGATTACGATGCCCAGGGCGTCCAAACCGTGAAGATGCTGGTCGCGATGATCGCTGATCCACAAGCCGAGCGTCACCCCCACCTGATCTACCCGGAATTGGTTGTGCGCCAGAGCACCCGGGCGGTCTGATTCCCTGCGCGATAACCCCGAAAATTTCATAGGAGGAGGCTGCAATGCCGGTTGAAACATTTGCTCACCGACTGGAAAAATTACAGCGCGAATACACCGCGCTCATCGAGCGCCCCAACACCGTGGATTCCCGCTGGAGCAATGGTTGGTTTGACCGCTATGTCCACCCGGTGGTCACCGGGTCTCACGCGCCGCTCTTCTGGCGCTATGATCTTGATCCCGCCACCAACCCCTTCTTGATGGAACGCCTGGGCGTCAACGGAGCCTTCAACACAGGTGCGATCGAGGTGGATGGCAAGGTCTTGCTGGTCCTGCGCATGGAGGGTAACGACCGAAAATCCTTCTTTGCTGTGGCCGAAAGCGAAACCGGTGTCGATCGCTTCCGCTTCTGGGATTACCCCGTGGTCATTCCCGAAACTGAGAACCCTGACACGAACATTTATGATATGCGCCTCACACGGCACGAGGATGGCTGGATTTATGGCGTGTTCTGCACCGAGCGCAAAGACCCCGCGGCCCCGCCCTCGGATATGTCCAGCGCGGTGGCCCAGGCAGGCATCGCGCGCACCAAAGACCTGAAAACGTGGGAGCGCTTGCCCGACCTGAAAACCCCCTCGGCTCAGCAGCGCAACGTGGTCCTGCACCCCGAATTCGTGCAGGGCAAATATGCCTTTTATACCCGCCCGCAGGACTCGTTTATCGATGCCGGTTCCGGTGGTGGCATCGGCTGGGGCCTGTGCCAGGACATCACCCGCGCCGAGGTGTTTGAAGAAACCATCATCGATCCGCGCGCCTATCACACCATCAAAGAGTCCAAGAACGGCGCGGGCGCGGTGCCCATCAAGACCGAGAAGGGCTGGCTGCATATTGCCCACGGCGTGCGCGGCTGCGCCGCCGGTTTGCGCTACGTGCTGTACGCCTTCCTGTGCGACCTGAACGAGCCCTGGAAGGTCATCGCCCGCCCAGGGGGGTACTTCCTGGCTCCAGAGTTTGATGAGCGCGTGGGCGATGTCTCCAACGTGGCTTTCTGCAACGGGGCTGTGGCCCGCGCCAACGGCGATCTGTTTATCTACTACGGCTCGTCCGACACACGCACCCATGTTGCCACCACCACCATCGACAAGATGTTGGATTACGTCCTAAACACTCCCGAGGATGCCGGGCGTACCGCCGCTTCCGTCCAACAGCGCATTGACTTGATCAACAAGAACTTGAAATTTCTCGGTCGTTAATCTCTCCTGTTGCGGCGAGGCGGTTTTCAAGGAGGCTCTCGATGAACCCATTCCTCAAAGACATGGGCTACGGCCCAAAGGACCGCGTGGTCGTCATCAACGCGGACGATGTGGGCATGTGCCAGGCTTCCCTTGCCGCCTACGCCGACTTGTGTGACGCGGGCGGCGCCTCCACCGGCTCGGTCATGGCGCCCTGCCCCTGGTTCCCCGCCACTGCTGCCTGGGCCAAAGCCCACCCTCAGGCCGACCTGGGCGTGCATGTCACCCTCACCTGCGAATGGGATGCTTACCGCTGGGGTCCGGTCGCCGTGCATGATCCCGCTGCCGGACTGCTGGATTCCGAAGGCTACTTTCCCCGCGCCACGCAGCAGGTTTGGGAACAGGCCAGTGTGACCGCTGCCCTGGCTGAAGCCGAAGCGCAAATCGACCGCGCCCTGACCTGGGGCATCGACGTCACCCACATCGACGATCACATGCTGGCTTGGCGCGCGCCGGAGTATCGCCGTGCTTTCACGGATCTCATCTTGCGCCGCCGGCTCCCCCAGCGAGATGTATACCTGGCCCCCGAGCGTCCGGACGCTGAGCCCTGGGAGCAAGCAACGCGTGCCGCCGCCCTCCGTTTCCGTGAGGCCGGAGTTGCTTTGTTTGACGCCTTCCACATGCTGCCCCTCGACAATCCACACGGGCAGCCGGACCTGCTGCGCGCCGTCCTGGACCGCACCCCGCGCGGCAAGCTGACGCTCATTGTCACCCATCCTGCCATTCAGACACCCGAACTGGAGGCCATCGCTCCCGATTGGCCCAGCCGTGTCGCGAATTACGAAGCCCTCATGTGCCCCGACCTGCGCGCCTGGGTCAAAAACGAAGGCATCCAGGTCATTGGCTTCCGCGCCCTACGCGATGCTGCGCCATCCAGACCCTAAGTACCTATCCCAAAATTCGCAATCTCCCCCAATATCTTTAGGACAGGTTCTTAGGGTCTTTTCCACCTCCCCCCAAAAACTGCAACGAATTGTTAATCTCCCACGGGTTGACTAGACAACCAACCGGATGTACAATCGCGCCATCCTGACTCAAAGGATGGCCCCTGTTTGATTCCTGATCCTGCCATTATTCGTTTTATCGTCCGCCCACGCGAGAGCGGTGACCCGCGCTCCCAGGGCTACCTGGCCGATGCCCACGCCCTGGGCTTCGAACGTATCGACGGCCTGGCTTGCCAGGACCTCTATTTCATTGAAGGCAACCTGCTTCCCGCGGACCTGGAAGCGCTTGGCCAAAAACTACTCAGCGATCCCGTCACCGAATTGGTCGAATGGCATCTCGCCGGGCCAGGTGGGGCCGCCCCGGCCGGCGAGCACCTGGTAGAGGTGGCGCTGCGGCCGGGGGTCACCGACCCGGTTGCCGAGCAGATCGTTCGCGCCGCTGGGGTACTCAAAATCAAGGGGGTAAAGCGCGCCTCGACAGGGCTGCGCTTTTTGATTAAAGGCCGGGAAATCACCCCCGCCGACCTGGACCTGCTGGCCCGCCGCCTGCTTTCCAACGCCGTCATCCAGCGTTATGCCCTGGGCCCAATTGAGCCTCACTTCCCCTCTGTGGCCGAGGCTTCGGCTCAGGTGGAGACCCTGTGCGTGCGCGGCTGTACGGATGGTGAACTGCTGGCCCTCTCCAATGAGCGCCGCGCCGCCCTCGACCTGGCCGAGATGAAAGCCATCCAGTCTTACTGCGAATCCGAAGGCCGCGACCTGACCGACATCGAGTTCGAAGCCATCGCCCAAACCTGGAGCGAGCATTGCGTCCACAAAACCTTTAAAGCGCTCGTAGAGATCGATAATTATGCCGATCTGAGCGCGGAGATGAAAGCCCATTATCCCGCTCCGCAAGTCAACAACTTGATGAAGACCTTCCTCAAGGCTGCCACCGATCAAATCGCCGCGCCCTGGGTGCTTTCGGCCTTTGTCGACAATGCCGGCATCCTCGAATACGACGGCGTGAACGAGATTTCCTTCAAGGTCGAAACCCACAACCACCCCTCCGCCATCGAGCCCTTCGGCGGCGCCAACACCGGCGTGGGCGGCGTGATCCGCGACGTGTTAGGCGTTTCGGCCAAGCCCGTGGCAGCCACCGACGTGCTCTGCTTCGGTCCCCAGGATTTGCCCTTCACCCAGCTCCCCGAGGGCGTTCTCCATCCCCGGCGCATCTTCTCCGGCGTGGTGGCGGGGGTGCAAGACTACGGCAATAAGATCGGCCTACCTACCGTCAACGGTTCCATCCTCTTCGATCCCGGTTTCACCTCGAATCCGTTGGTCTTTTGCGGCTGCGTGGGCATTGCCCCCAAGGGTCGCCATCCTCGCGCCGCCCAACCCGGTGACCGCGTGATCGTTATTGGCGGGCGTACCGGGCGCGACGGCCTGCGCGGAGCCACCTTCTCTTCCATGACCATGGACGCTCAAACCGGCGAGGTGGCGGGCGCATCCGTTCAAATCGGCGCGCCGGCCACCGAGAAGGGTCTCATCGAAGTGGTCTTGCGCGCCCGCGACCTGGGTCTATACACCGCCATCACCGATTGTGGCGCGGGCGGTCTGTCTTCGGCAGTGGGCGAGATGTCCTCTGTCCTCGGGGCTGATGTGGAACTGCGCAGTGTTCCACTCAAGTATCCCGGCCTGGCCCCCTGGGAAATCTGGCTCTCCGAAGCCCAGGAGCGCATGGTGCTGGCCGTGCCGCCCGCCTCTTTGCCCGCCCTGCAAGCCATCTGTGACACCTTTGACGCCGAACTCACCGACATTGGCCACTTCACCGGCAACGGTCGTCTGGTCGTGCGCTATGCGGGCCGCCCGGTGCTGGACCTGGCCGAAGCTTTCTTACATGACGGCATCCCCCAGCGCCGCCTAAAAGCCGTCCTGCCTGCTGCGCAAACTCGCCCAACGCTCCAATCCGGCGGCGCGGATTTGGAACCTGGCCCCGCTTTGCTTGAACTGCTGGCTCATCCCAACATCGCGTCCAAGGCTCGCGTGGTGCGCATCTACGATCACGAGGTTCAGGGCGGCACGGTCGTCAAACCGCTCACCGGCGCGCGCAACGATGGCCCCTCGGATGCCACCGTGCTGCGCCCTTTGGGCACGGTCGGCCCGCGGGCCATGGTACTTTCCTCGGGCGTCAACCCCGAGTTCGGCAAGCTGGACGCCTACCGCATGGCCCTTGCGGTGATCGATGAAGCCGTTCGCAACGCGGTGGCCTGCGGCGCCAATCCGGCCCGCATCGCCATCCTGGATAACTTTTGTTGGGGCGACCCCAAACGCCCCGAAACGCTGGGCAGCCTGCTGGAAGCTGGGCGCGGCTGCTACGAAGGGGCTTTGCTCTTCGGTGCGCCCTTCATTTCCGGTAAAGATTCGCTGAATAATGAGTACCTGGCCACCGATGGTTTGCGCCACGCCATCCCGCCCACCTTGCTCATCTCCGCGATGGGGGTCATGGAAGACCTGTCTATCGCCGTGACGATGGATCTCAAAGAACCGGGCAACTTCCTCTACCGCGTAGGCGCTTTTGACCCGCGCCTGGGCGCTTCGCATTACCGCCTGATCGGTGGAGCGCCCCTCGACGCCGAAGTGCCGCCCCTCGACCCGCTCACCCCGCAGGTTTATGCTCAGCTTCATCGCGCCATGCAGGATCGGTTGGTGCGCGCCTGCCACGACCTGAGTGAGGGGGGGCTGGCCGTGGCCGCCGCCGAAATGTGCATTGGCGGCAGGCTGGGCATGCAGATCAACCTGCCCGAAGGGGAAACCGCCGCGACCCTGTTTGGCGAAACAAACGGCTGTCTGCTGGTCGAAGTGCGCCCGGCGGATGCCTCGGCTTTTGAAGCTTTGTTGGCTGGCCTGCCTTGCGAGTGGGTGGGCAAGGTTCTGGAGGAGCCCATCCTGCGGCTGGACGGCGTGGCCGAACTGCCCGTATCTGCCCTGGTCGAAGCCTGGAATGGAGGCGCGCTATGAATCACCACCCCACCGTCCTCATCCTGCACGCAACCGGCTCCAACCGCGACCTCGACGTGGCCGAGGCCATCGAAATGGCCGGCGGCGTTCCCCACATCCGCCCCCTCAACCAACTCCGCGCTGAACGCACGGATTGGAGCGAATTTCAGATGCTGGTTCTACCGGGTGGCTTTGCCTATGCCGACGCATTGGGGGCGGGCAAGCTTCTGGCCATTGACCTCAACTCTTATTTCTCCGAACAGGCCCAGGCCTTTGTGGAGCAAGGTAAGCCGGTCATCGGCATCTGCAACGGCTTCCAAACCCTGGTCAAGGCTGGGCTTCTGCCCGGCGCATCTGGGACTGGGCAGGGTATGGCTGCGAGCCGCGCCACCCTCACCTTCAACCGGGGTGGTCACTTCGAGTGTCGCTGGGTCACGCTCCTACCTGTGTCCAATCGCTGCCTGTGGACGAGCGGTCTTACCGAGCCGATCGAATGCCCGGTGGCCCACGGCGAGGGCAATTTTGTGCTTGCCGATCCTGCCGACCTGACCCAACTTCAGGCAAACGATCAGATCGGGCTGATGTATGCCACCGGCGAAGGCCTCCCCGCGGCGGGAACTTATCCTGCCAACCCCAATGGCTCCATCGGTGACATCGCCGGGGTGTGCAATGCCCAGGGCAACGTGCTGGGTCTCATGCCCCACCCTGAAAATCACATTCATCCCTTCCAGCATCCTCGCTGGACGCGCGGCGAGCGCGGACGCTCGGGCTTGCGCCTGTTTGAAAATGGCGTTCGCTTTGTAAAATGACTCTCTGTCAGACCCGAAGGGTTTTCAAAACCCTTCGGGTCTAGAAAAGGAAAACTATGCTCACCGAATCCCAAATCTTGCCCCTCCTCCCCCAGGCATTTGAAAGCACCGACTTGCCCCTCCCCGGCAAGCAAACTGGGAAGGTCCGCGATTGGTATCCGCTCTCTGGCGAGCGCCGGCTCATCGTTACCACCGACCGCCTCTCAGCCTTCGACCGGATTCTGGCGCGTGTACCGTATAAGGGACAAGTCCTCAACCAACTCTCCAATTGGTGGATGGCTCAGACCGCCGATATTGTCGCCAACCACATCCTCTCCGAGCCGGACCCCAATGCCTCTGTGGTCACCGAGGTGGAGCCCTTCCTGGTTGAGGTCATTGTGCGTGGCTACATCAGCGGTGTGACCTCCACGGCTTTGTGGTATCGCTACTCGCTGGGAGAACGCGAGATCTATGGTTACACCTTTCCCGAGGGGCTGCGCAAAAACCAGGCCCTCCCCGAGCCCATCATCACCCCCACCACCAAAGGGGGAGCCACCGGGCATGACGAACGCCTGACCTGCGCCGAGGTGGTCTCGCACGGAATCCTCGATGCCGCCACCTGGGACGAAGTCCAGGCCGCGGCGCTGGCTCTCTTCAAACGGGGCCAGGCTCTGGCCCAGGCTGCCGGATTGGTGTTGGTCGATACCAAGTATGAATTTGGCCGGGGTTGTGACGGGCGCGTGCGGCTCATCGACGAGGTCCACACCCCCGATTCCTCTCGTTTCTGGAAGGGCGACACATACGCCCAGCGCTTCGAGCAGGGCGAGGAGCCCGAAAACTTTGACAAAGAATTCATCCGCCTGGCCTATGCCGCCCAGGGCTACCGCGGCGAGGGCGTCCCTCCGCAAATGCCGGCTGATTTGTGGGCTGCGGGCAGCCGCAGGTATATTACAATCTATGAGATGCTGACGGGCCGTTCCTTTGTCCCCGGCGCGTACCCGGTAGGCCCGCGGTTGTCTGAGAATCTTCGAAAGGCAGGTTTCATCGCATGAGTAAACCCCTGGTTGTCATTCTGATGGGCTCCGGCGCGGATGAAGACCACTGCCGCAAGATCGCCGAGGCGGCTCGCCAATTTGGCCTGGACGCCGATCTGCGCGTGGGCTCGGCCCACAAGACCCCCGCTCACGCGCTGGCCATGCTCAACGCTTACGAACTGGACCCTCGCCTTAAAGTTTACATCACCGTGGCCGGACGCAGCAACGCCCTCTCGGGGTTTACTGATGGCTCGGTCAGCGCCCCGGTCATTGCCTGCCCCCCGCCCTCCGAGGCCTTCGGCGGCGCGGACGTGTATTCCTCGCTGCGCATGCCCTCGGGCATCGCTCCGGCTCTGGTCCTCGAGCCGGTCAATGCCGCTCTGTTGGCAGCCAAAATCCTTGGTCTCACCGATCCGGCTGTGCGCGCGGCTGTAGGGGCCTTTCAGGAAAAGCAGGCTGCCAAAGTCTTGTCAGATGATCAGCGCCTCAAAAAACAGGAGATCTAAATCTTAATGGTGAACTGGGAAGAAGATCGCCCCCGCGAAGAGTGCGGTGTTATTGGAATTTATGCCCCCAACGAAGATGTGGCCCGCATGGCCTTCTTCGGTTTGTTTGCCCTGCAGCACCGCGGGCAGGAAGCGGCGGGCATTGCCGTTTCAGACGGGCGCACCATGCGCCTGCACAAGGATGTCGGCCTGGTTTCGCATGTCTTCAAGCCCGAGAATATGGCTCCCCTCAAAGGCCATTTTGCCATCGGACACACTCGCTACTCAACCACCGGCTCCAGTTCGGCCCGCAATGCCCAACCCTTTATGATCGAGACGCAGTATGGCCCCATTGCCTTGGCCCACAACGGCAACCTGGTCAACTCCGCCGAGCTGCGTCAGGAGCTGCTCCATCGCGGCGTGGGCCTTTATTCTTCCTCCGACACCGAGGTCATTACCCTTATGCTGGCGGGGGCCGAGGGCGCTGACTGGATGGAGCGCATTCGTAACACCATGCCCAAGTGGCATGGAGCCTACTCGTTGGTGATCTTGACTCTCACCGGGGTCTATGCCGTGCGCGACCCGTGGGGTTTCCACCCGCTCAGCGTGGGGCTGCTTCCCGGCGGCGGGCACGCCACTGCCTCCGAGACCGGCGCGCTGCGCACGCTGGGCTGTGAGGCTGTCCGCGAGGTCAAACCCGGCGAGATCGTGGCGCTCAGCAACAACGCCCTCACCGTCCAGCAGGCCCACCCGCCTTGCCAGCCGTCCGCCTTTTGTACCTTTGAGCACATCTACTTCTCCCGTCCCGACAATATCTTCGACGGGCGTAGTGTGCATGCCGTGCGACAGGATCTGGGCGAAGTGCTGGCCCATGAAGGTCCGGTGGAAGCCGATGTTGTCATCCCCGTGCCCGATTCGTCTGTTCCGGCTGCCATTGGTTTCTCCCGCGTCACCGGCATTCCCTACAACGACGGCTTCATCAAGAACCGTTACATTGGGCGCACCTTCATTGAGCCTACCGATTCGCTCCGTCGCCAGGGCGTGGCCCTCAAGTTCAACGTAATTAACGAAAACGTGCGCGGCAAACGCCTGGTGGTGATCGATGATAGCATTGTGCGCGGCAACACCACCGGCCCGCTCCTGCGTCTGCTGCGTGACGCCGGGGCCAAAGAGGTCCACGTGCGCATCACCTGCCCGCCTATTACCCACCCCTGCTTCATGGGTGTGGATATGGGAGCATACGACGATTTGATCGCCCATCGTCTTTCGGTGTCTCAAATATGCGCTCACATTGGCGCTGATTCACTGGCTTTTCTATCCCTGGAAGGCATGATGCGCGCCATCGGGCGAGGCGAAGGTTATTGTAATGCCTGCTTCTCGGGCGTTTACCCGCTGGATGTCAACTTGAACAGCGTTAAAACCGGCTTCGAAACAACAATGGCGTAGAATGGGAGGCGAGATGAAGGTACTCTTGGTGGGTTCGGGAGGCCGCGAGCACGCGCTGGCCTGGAAGCTGGCTCAATCGCCGCGCCTGGAGCAAATGTGGATCGCGCCGGGCAATCCTGGCACGGCCCAGGTGGGAGCTAACCTGTCGGTCTCGGCAGTGGATGGGCCCGCCCTGGCTGCGTTTGCCCGCCAGCAGCAGGTCGACCTGGTGGTCATCGGCCCCGAGGCTCCCTTGGCGGCGGGTGTAGCCGACGTACTCCGCGCCGCCGGGCTGGCCGTCTTTGGGCCGGGCCACACGGCGGCTGAAATTGAATCCTCCAAGTCTTTCTCCAAGCAGTTCATGGTGCGCCACAAGATTCCTTCGGCGCGCTTCGCTGTTTTTAACGATCTGGATGCTGCCTTGCGTCACCTGGACGTCGTGGATTACCCGGTGGTCATTAAAGCCTCGGGATTGGCGGCGGGCAAAGGCGTGGTCCTGCCCGATACGCGCGCCGATGCCGAAGCCTGCCTACGGCGGATGCTGCTGGAGGGTGAGTTCGGCGCAGCCGGGTCTGAGGTCGTCATCGAAGAGCGCCTCAGCGGTCCCGAAGTGTCGCTGCTGGCTTTCACCGATGGATTCACCGTCAAGCCCATGCTCCCCGCCCAGGATCACAAGCGTCTTTTGGATGGCGACGCCGGGCCCAACACCGGTGGCATGGGCGCATATGCCCCGGCTCCGCTCTGCCCGCCCTCGATGGTGGATGAGATTGTGCAAACCGTGTTGCAGCCAGCCGTGGACGGTTTGCGTGCCGAAGGGCGGCTCTTCGTTGGTGTGCTGTACGCCGGGATGATGCTCACCGATGCCGGACCACGCGTGCTGGAATTCAACTGCCGCTTTGGCGATCCCGAAACCCAGGCCCTGTTGCCTTTGCTAAAGAGTGATCTGCTTGAGATCATGTTGGCCTGCGCCAACGGCACGCTCGACAAAACCGAGGTGAGCTGGCGGCCCGGCAGCGCGGCTTGCGTGGTGTTGGCTGCCGAAGGTTACCCGGCGGCTCCGCGCAGCGGTGACTTGATTGAAGGGCTGAACGATTTGCTGCCTGAAACGGCTTGTTTCCAGGCAGGGACGAAGCTGGGCAGCGATGGTCTGGTCACAGCCGGCGGGCGCGTTCTGGCCGTCAGCGGCTGGGCCGACACGCTGCCCCTGGCCCTCGAACGGGCTTATGCCAGCGCGGCCCGCATCCGCTTCCGTGGGATGAGCTTTCGCAAGGACATCGGCCATCAAGCCCTGGCCTACGAGGTGCAGCCCGTGGCCAACGGCTCGGCCTATGCGCGCGCGGGCGTGAGTATCGACGCGGGCAGCCGCGCTGTGGATTTGATGGGCGATGCTGTCCGCTCGACCTATACTGCCGAGGTCTTGGCGGGCATTGGCAGCTTCGGTGGCTTATTTTCTGCCGAGTTTCTTAAGCGCATGAACGCGCCTGTGCTGGTAGCTTCTACCGACGGCGTGGGCACCAAGGTCAAGTTGGCGGCCCAGGCAGGCAGTTATCATTCCATTGGCGAGGATATCGTTAACCACTGCATCGATGACATTCTTGTGCAGGGCGCTCGTCCGTTGTTCTTCCTCGATTATTTCGCTACCTCCAAACTGGACCCCGAGGTGGTGGCGCAGATTGTCACTGGCATTGCCGCGGCTTGCCGCGTTTCGGGCTGCGCCTTGCTGGGCGGCGAAACTGCCGAGATGCCCGGCGTTTACTCGCCCAACGAGTTTGACGTAGCCGGGACCATCGTTGGGGTGGTGGACCGTGAGCGCATCCTGCCGCGAAAGGATCTGGAAGTGGGCGACGTGCTCATCGGTTTGCGCTCCAACAGCCCGCACACCAACGGTTATTCCCTCATCCGCACCGTCTTTGAGGGTGTGCCCCTGGATACGGTTTTTCCCGAGTTGGGCCAGCCGCTGGGTGAGGTTCTCCTTGCTCCCCACCGCTCTTACCTGCCTCTGCTCTTGCCCGTATTGGAAACGCGCCCCGGCGCGATCAAAGCTCTGGCCCATTTGACCGGGGGCGGCTTTATCGAAAACATTCCCCGCGTCTTGCCCGATCACCTCGACGCGAAGATTAAGGCTGGGAGTTGGCCCGTGCCGCCCCTCTATGGCCTGATCCAATCCCGCGGCAAGATCGCGGTCGAAGAAATGCGCCGTGTGTTCAACCTGGGTATTGGCATGGTCGCCATCGTCAGCGCCGAAGAGGCTCGCGCCGTGCGGCGCATGGTCGGCGAGCAGACCTGGATAATCGGCGAGCTGGTTCCCGGCTCCCGCAAGGTGGTGTTTGCATGACCCCCGCCCGCCTGGTGGTTTTGATTTCTGGCAACGGCTCTAATTTGCAAGCCATCTTGGATGCCTGTGCGGCGGACCGGCTGCCCGCCCGGGTCGTAGGGGTCGTTTCCAACAAGCGCGATGCCTATGGGCTGACGCGCGCGACTCAGGCGGGTGTGCCCACGTTGGCGCTGCCAAAACCCAAAGAACAAGACCGGCGCGATTACGACGCCCAATTGGCCGAACAGGTGGCTGCCTTCGACCCCGATTGGGTCATCCTGGCTGGCTGGATGCGCCTGCTTTCCAGCGCCTTCCTGAGTCGCTTTCCCGGGCGAGTTATCAATCTGCATCCAGCCTTGCCTGGAACCTTTCCCGGCACGCACGCTATTGAGCGCGCCTTGGAGGCTTATCGAGCCGGTCAAATCCAGTACACTGGTGTCATGGTCCACCAGGTGCCCGACGAGGGCGTGGACGATGGTCCCCTGCTGGCCTCCGTCCAGGTCCCAATTTACCCCACCGATCGCCTGGAAACTCTCGAAGATCGAGTCCACGCCGCCGAGCACGGCCTGCTGGTCGAGACTCTGGCGCGTGTTTTGCAAGAACCCAATTTTGCAAGAAAGGATTGAAGCATGCCCACAGCCATTCTCTCTGTTCATGATAAAACCGGCCTGCTCGAGCTGGCCAACGGCTTGACCGCCCTGGGTTGGACTCTCTTGGCTTCGGGGGGCACCGCCCGCGTCATCCGCGAGGCTGGGCTGCCTGTCACCGAAGTCTCCGATTACACCGGCTCGCCGGAAATCCTGGGCGGGCGTGTAAAAACCCTGCATCCCGCGGTGCATGGCGGCTTGTTGGCCCGCCCTACCCAGGCTGATGCCGATCAGTTGCACGGCCTGGGCTGGGATTACATCGATCTGGTTGCGGTGAACCTGTACCCCTTTGAAGAAACCATCGCCAAACCCGGCGTGACCCTGGCCGAGGCGATTGAGAACATCGACATCGGCGGCGTGACCCTCATCCGCGCGGCGGCTAAGAACCACGAGCGCGTCACCCTGCTGTGCGACCCCGCCGATTACGCCGCGGTGCTGGCCGAACTGCAAAGCGGCGGAATCAGCTCTGAGACGCGCAGCCGCCTGGCGCTCAAGGGCTTTTCCAGCACGGCGCGCTATGATGCGGCCATCGCGGCCTATCTGAGCGGAGTTGAGACTTTGCGCCTGGAGCTTCATCCCGTGCAAAAGCTGCGCTACGGTGAAAACCCGCACCAAAAGGCCACCCTGTACAGCTATGAGCGGGGCGGGGGTCCGCTGGGTGGCAAGGTGTTGCAAGGCAAAGAGCTGTCCTATAACAATCTGCTGGACCTGGACGCCGCCTGGCGCGCCGTGGTCAGTTACAACGAACCGGGTGTGTGCATCGTCAAACACCTCTCCCCCTGCGGCATCGCCACCGCTGCTGCGCTGGTGGATGCCTATCAAGCCGCCCTGGCTTCCGATCCCGTTTCGGCTTACGGGGGTGTGATTGCCTGTAACCGCCCCGTGGACGAGGTCACCGCCGCCGCCATCAAGCCGCTGTTCGTAGAGTGCATTGCCGCGCCCGGCTTCACCCCTGAAGCCGCGGCCATTCTGTCAACCAAAAAGAACCTGCGCCTGGTCGAGATGCCCAATCTCAGCGTTCACCCCGCCTATGAGTTCCGCAGCGTGAATGGCGGGCTCTTGCAGCAAAGCGTAGATTTTGGCGATCCGGCCACTGCCGAATGGCAGGTGGTATCTAAACGCGCCCCCACCGAAGAAGAATGGGCCGCCCTGCGTTTTGCCTGGAAAGCCGTTCAGCATGTCAAGTCCAATGCCATCGTCTTTGCCAAAGGCACTGCCACAGTGGGCGTTGGCGGCGGGCAACCTAACCGCGTGGACTGCGTACGGATTGCCATCAAGCGCGCCGGTGAGAAATCTCAGGGCGCGGTCATGGCCTCCGACGCCTTCTTCCCCTTCCCCGATTCGGTCACCGAGGCCATTGCCGCCGGTATCACCGCGGTAGCCCACCCCGGCGGCTCCGTGCGCGACGCCGAGACCCTGGCTGCCGCCGACGAAGCCGGAATCGCCCTGGTCCTCACGGGCGTTCGCCATTTCCGGCATTAATTCTTGTAGGGGCGCAGCCAGAAGCGAAGAAAAGGAATCCTAAAGAATCAAGCTGCGCCCACCTTAAATCCACCGCAAAGCCGAAGAGGAAAAGAGAAAGAATAGCGATTAGAATTTCTGGCTGATAGCTTCTGGCTAACGGCTTACAGCTAAAAAAGAGGTCCCCCAATGAATGAAGAACTTTTTTCCGGCCATCAGGCACTGACATTCGATGACCTGTTGATCGTTCCAGGCTATTCCGAGGTGCTGCCTTCTGAAACGGATGTGCGCGCTCGCCTGACCCGCGGAATCCAGCTCAACGTCCCGTTGCTTTCCGCCGCCATGGACACCGTCACCGAGGCCCGCCTGGCGATTGCCCTGGCCCGCGAAGGCGGCATCGGTATTGTCCACCGCAACCTTTCCCCCGAGCGTCAGGCCGAAGAAGTCGACAAGGTCAAGCGGTCCGAGGCGGGCATGATTACCGACCCGGTCACCCTGCCCCCCACCGCCACCTTGCAGGATGCCGAAGATTTGATGGGCCGCTTCCACATCAGCGGCGTGCCCATCGTAGACGAGACCCACCGCCTGGTGGGAATTCTCACCAACCGCGACATCCGCTTTGCCGAAGGCGAGGATTTTACCCGCCCGGTGCGCGACTTTATGACCGGTGAGGGCCTGGTCACAGGCTCGGCGGGTACCACCCTCGAGCAGGCCAAGCGCATCCTCCAGCAGCATCGCATCGAAAAACTGCCGCTCGTGGATGCGGATATGCGCCTGGTGGGTTTGATTACCGTCAAGGATATTCAGAAGAAGCGTGATTATCCCAACGCCTCCTCCGATTCGCGCGGGCGTCTGCTGTGTGGGGCGGCAGTGGGCGTGGGAGCCGACCTCGAAGCTCGCCTGGAACTGCTGGTGGCCCGCGGCCTGGACGTGGTCGTCGTGGACACCTCTCATGGTCACACGGCTGGCGTGCTGCGCGCCATCCGCCGCATCAAGTCGGCCTGGCCCGACCTGCCCGTCATCGCCGGGAATGTAGTCACCGAGGAAGGTACACTGGCCTTGATTGAGGCCGGTGTGGACGCGGTCAAGGTTGGCATCGGAGCCGGGTCCATCTGTACCACCCGCATCATCTCCGGCGCGGGCATGCCCCAAATGACCGCCATCTATAACTGCGCCCGCGCCGCTCGGGCAAAAGATATCCCGGTTATTGCCGACGGCGGTGTCAAATACAGCGGTGACATTGTCAAGGCCATCGTGGCCGGGGCTGAGACGGTCATGCTCGGCAGTCTCATGGCCGGGCTGGAAGAATCCCCCGGCGAGACCATTCTCTATGAAGGCCGCCAGTATAAAGTATACCGTGGCATGGGCAGCCTGGGCGCTTTGCAAGGCTACGGCCGCGACCGCTACGGCACCGGCCAGGGAAAACAGCCCGGCAAGCTGGTGCCCGAGGGCGTGGAAGGAATGGTCCCCTACAAAGGCAGCCTGACCGAGTTCGTCTACCAGTTGGTGGGCGGATTGCGCTCGGGTATGGGCTATGCCGGAGCGCGAAATCTGGACGACCTGCGCCAACGCACTCGCCTGGTGAGCATTTCGCACGCCGGGTTGATCGAAAGCCACCCGCACAGCGTCAATATCACCCGCGAAGCGCCCAACTACCAGCGCGGGGACTAATCGGCGATAGTTTGGGAGTAATTGTGCGGGGCAGTAAGGCCAGTTCATGAAC
>CAYOHX010000005.1:0-94218 GCA_964403875.1 uncultured Anaerolinea sp.
CTCTGCGGGTTTTATTGAATCGTTCTGGATCTTTGAAATACTGTTTGGCAGTATCGGTGACTCGTTTCATCAGAACAAGGTCATCTTCCGAAATATCGGATACCGATAGGTGAGAGCGGAGAAGATCAGTGGGGTACTTGCCATACAGCTGCCCAATGGCGACGTTGAGGAAGGCTGAGGTTAAGCGTTCCACATTCAAGAAGGAAAGTTGAACATTCAGCCCCTTATCCAGCGCCAGTTTGATCTGATCAAAAACCTTCTGGCCGTCATCGGCAGCCACACAAAATTCGCTACCCACAATTTCAAATATCCTTAACGTAATCGATCTTTCCATAAGATAAAGCCCTTTCTAATGAGCTCAAAACGGATTGGCAGGCGGCCTTTCCGATGAAAGCATATAAGACGCATTGTCCGCCGTATTGATTTCCAGGTTGACCACTGTCCCTGGAAACAGATATCGCATCGAGCGACTCTCGATCGTCTGGTCCCCTTGCTGTTCCCAATAGCCTTGATCTGAGACGATCTGCAGTCTACCCTGATTTCTGCCAATAAATTCTCTCAAAAGTTTCAACCCAAGACCACCTGGGATTTGCCCTTGTTTTGTGGTGTTGTTTCCCTCAACCGCCCAGTCGATGGCTTTTTCGGCCGGCAATTCCAGACCGATTTTCTTGATGAGATTTTGGCGTATTCCGACGCCAAGATCGGTGATCGTGAAATCTAAACGCTGCTGTTGATGAAAGTACTGCCCACAGGCAAAAATACCCAGTTGTGTTTCAGAATGCGTGACGGCGTTATTGAAGATCTCCAATAGGCCTTCAAAGAATCTCTTGCGAAGCGCCGGCGACATGTCCGGAATGGCCTTGTTGCGAAGTTGATCTTCCAAGTAGAGACTGAACGCGCGATCCTCGTCTGGTTCAAACCGTTGATATTGAATGGTTGACCCGTAAACATCTTCTTTGCGCATCCGACCATAATTGGTCAGAAATCCGTTTTTGCACAGGATCGTTTCAACCCGCGTAGGAATATTCACAAGGGTCAATTCGTTGATATTGCGGCCTGCTTTATAGAGAAGGGCGCCCAACGGCGAACACATATTCCCATCGCACCAAGTCATCTGCTGCATATCCAGAACGATCTCTGAAAACTCATACGGATCTAACTGCTCCGCCAATTTCGCTAATTGGTCAAAACCGGAGAAGTTACTTAGGATAGGATAGACGGAGATCTGCGACCGATCAAGCATACGCATTTAAGTATACTTGAATATCGATAAACCTTGGTTAATAGGAGACTCAACAAAAAAGTTCCAATTAATCCATCTGTTACAGTTCGATCATAGAACATATGTTTTGTTTTGTCAATACCGATGTTTAAAAGGAGACCAGTATTAATCTGCATGCCGATTTGGGTTTGGTTTCCTCCTTTAGGAAATTCTAGCATGAGTTAAGCTCAAAGGTGACGCCGGCCAGGCAAAGTGATATAGAATATGAGAAGCCCTTCCTGTGTTTTTATCGAGAGACAATATGATCACACTTCCCGAATCGACCAATGTGGATTTTATTGCCCTGGATGTTGAAACTGCGAACCCCGATTTAGCCAGTATTTGCCAGATTGGCGTAGTTGCTTTTTCAAAGGGGCAAGTATGCTCTTCGTTCAAAACGTATATTGACCCAGAAGATTTCTTCGATGGCTTTAACGTCTCCGTTCATGGAATTACTTGCGACATGGTCAAAGGAGCTCCGACCTTTGGCAGCTTCCTTCCGGTTCTTAGACCCTTCCTCGCAAATCAAATCGTTGTTCACCATACCGCCTTTGATCGAGCCTCGCTAGATCGGGCAGCGCAAAAACATAATCAGCCGGTACTCGCGTGCCGGTGGCTTGATTCGGCTAGGGTGGCACGTAGAACCTGGGAAGAATGCCGCCAATCAGGTTATGGTTTATCTGCGTTAGCCAGCCGGTTAAAGATTGAATTCAACCATCATGATGCACTGGAAGATGCTCGGGCGGCCGGGTTGGTATTCGTGAAAGCCATTCAGGAGTCGGGTATCTCCGCGGAAGAATGGCTAAGCCTTGCTTATAAAAAGACGAGAACTACGTTTCAGCAAGAAGGTAATCCCGATGGACCGCTTGCGGGTGAAGTGATTGTTTTTACAGGCGCTTTATCGATCCCCAGAAAGCAAGCTGCGAAAATGGCAGCCGATGCGGGCTGCGATGTGGCCGATACTGTTAACAAAGAAACAACTCTACTGGTCGTCGGGGATCAAGACATCCGGAAATTGGTCGGCAATGAAAAAAGCTCCAAACACCGGAAGGCGGAAATGCTGATCGCAAGTGGCTTGCCCGTCCGTATTTTAACCGAACATGACTTTATGGCAATCGTCAACAACGGCCTGGATTGATCAAAAATTAATTCATGGAAAATAATCGACCACCGCTTCTCGTCATCGTAACGGGCCTCCCATGTACTGGCAAAACCGTTCTCGCACACCGCTTGTCCGCCGAGATCCCGCTGCCCATTATCTCTAAGGACGATCTCAAAGAAAGCCTGTTCGACTCCCTTGGCTGGTCTGACCGGGATTGGTCAATGAAGTTGGGTCGCGCAACAATACTACTCGTCTATCAACTGGTCGAAACGTTATTACGCACCGGGGTTTCCACCATTGCTGAGACCTACTTCCACCCAGATCTGGCCCAGGCGGAGTTCCAGGCGATCCAGGCACGCGCCCCCTTCCGACCTTTTGTCATCGAGTGTATTGCAGATGGGGATGTTCTATGGCAACGCTGGCAGAACCGGATCACAAGGGGAGAGCGTCACCCTGGTCACGTCGATGGTACGATATCGGACGAAGCCATCCGGGCTGTTCTTCTACAGGGTCGTACGACGCCTCAGCTAAAACTCGGCAGCCGATGCCGGGTCGTTGACACGACGGATTTCTCTGCGATTCCCCTCAACGAATTGCTTGAGGCAATCCGCGAGAACCTGTAATCTACCAAAACAGGATCGAAATTTTGATTCTAGTGAATCTCCGTAAATTGTTACAATGCATTATTTACGATGATCGAAACAGCTGAGATACTAAAGTTTCTCGAATGCCCGCCCAGCAAGCCGGGCATACGCCATCTCAACCGCCTGATCAACGCTTATGTGCGTAAGGTGCCCTGGGAGAGTGTTTTCCGCATTGTAAAACGGGCTTCGACACCAGACAGATCGCAATGCCCCCGCTGGCCGGATGAGTTCTGGCAGGATGCGTTCTACGCAGGCGGTGGCGGCACCTGCTTTGAAAGCAATTATGCCTTTTTTCATCTCTTACAGGAATTAGGTTACCGGGGATATTTGACCGTGAACGATATGGGAGAACAACGGGCCTGCCATGCGGCGATCGTCATCCACCTGGACGGGCGAAAAGTATTAGTGGATGTGGCAATTCCGATTATCGTCACCTTACTCATCGATCCTGCGCGAATCACCCGTCGCTCTACCTGGCTGCACACCTATACTGCCCGGCCAGATGGTCTAAATCGATACCAGATTCTGCGTTCTCGTCATCCAAAGCCAAATATCTATACATTACACGATACGCCAGTCAGTGATGCAGACTATTGCCAGATCCTCGAGCAGGATTATGGCGAAAAAGGACTGTTTCTCAACTGGGTGATTATCGTCAAAGTCATTGGAGACCGGCTCTGGCGATTCAGCAGTACCGATCTCCCCTATCGATTGGAATCGCTTGGTCAGGAGGGGAAACAGGAGATATCTCTTTCATCTGACCAGGTGTTTAGCGTACTGGCTGAACGTTTTCGGATGGATCAGGCCAAAATAGAAACAGCAATGCAATCGCTATGCCTTTGAAAAAAAATTCCGCAATGACGAGAGGATCATTATGATGTTTACCCCTGAACAAGAGAAGTGGCTTGCGCATCTTTCAGATCATGATCAGGTGAAAATAATTCCATTCGATCCCACTGCCGCAGAAAAGTTTGAAGCAGTCAAGGTAAAAATCCAATCCGTTTTAGGTCCGCAGACCGTGGTCGTGCATCGAGGCGCAACCAGCTTCGGAATCTCTGGTCAGGATGAAATTGATGTGTATGTACCCGTCCCGGAGAAGGTATTTAATCGGCTTTTGGACCCTTTAACCGCTGCCTTTGGCCGACCGCGCAGCCATTATCCACTGGAACGAGCGCGTTTTGTTCTCATCGAATCAGGAAAACACGTGGATATTTTTCTCATCAACGAGGCCAGCCAGGGATGGATCAATGGGAATAAATTCGATCAATACTTGCGATCTCATCCAGATGCTTTAGAACAGTACCGGCTACTCAAAGAGGCGGGGGAGGGTCTCAGTACGCAGGCCTATTACCGGCGGAAGATCGCTTTTTTCAATGAAATACTGTTAAAGGTTGAAAGAGAGAGCGCAACAGCAGAACGGGAGGTATAGATGGCAATCTACCGCCTGGCAGTTCTCGCAGATATTCATGGCAACTTACCGGCTTTTGAGGCAGTGATAGAGGCGCTTGAGTCAGATGAACCCCTGGATGGGATTTTGGTCGCCGGCGATATCCTCGGCGGGCCTGGTCAGAGGGTCATTCTTCAAACGTTAATAGATTTGAAGGCAGTGATGATTCAGGGCAATGGCGAACAGCGCGTCATAAAAATTCTGACCGGAACGGCGCCGGATTACTATTACACTTCGCTCCAGTTTTCGTTACCACGTTGGGTAGGAGATCAACTTACGGATGCGCAGCGAGTATATTTGAAAATGCTCCCAGAACAGCGCGTTTTTCAACTGCCCGGTTCGGATCCCATCCGGATGGTGCATGGCTCACCGCGCAAAGTGGATGAATTGGTCTTGCCCAGTCGAGATTGCCACCCCAATCTTTATTATGAACCGGTGATGCTTCATGAGGTGATCGATCCGAGCTTGGAGCCGGTCATCATTTTTGGCCATACACACCTGCCTTGGGTAGCCCATATTAATGAAAAACTGGCCTTCAACCCGGGTGCGGTAAACTTTCCGGAAAATGACTATATTGGCGCGCAGTATGCCCTGCTCGAATGGGACGGCGTTCAATGGAAGCCGTCTTTCCATCAAATACCGTACGATTTGGAGCGATTGAAGCGAGATTATCAAGAATCGGGTCTACTTTCGGCCAGCCCTTTAGCGCGGGTAATGCTGCAATCGGTGCTGACGGGACGCGACTTTCTTCCGGTGTACTTCCAGCATGTTCGGCAAGTAGCGAACAAGGCCGGTTCGGTGAAATCGGCGCATTTTCCAGATGACGTTTGGGAACAAGCTGAACGAACCTTTCCCTGGATGATCTAAAGTGGCTCAAGAAAGCTCGAATGACTGCCCAGGAGAGAATAAAAACCCATCCGAAATTTTTTTGTGTTTGTTTCGTTCGCCGCAAAGCCGCGAGTGAAACAAACACAAGCAATATTTTTTGGATAGATAATAGAGTTTTAGGATACCACCCATGCCGAATACCTGCCTGATCAGTTTTGCCGGAGATGAACGGCACGGATACATCCTCGGCTCCCGCATGCCGCGGACTGGCCCCGCCTTTTCCGAATATCTGGATATTGGCTACAACCATGTGAGCACCACCTGGAATGATGAGATATCCCATGCCCACAAAAGCAGTGAAGAGTATTTCATCATCCTCCAGGGACAGGTAAATATGCTCGTGGAAAACCGCTGTTACCCCGTGCAGCCCGGGCAGTTAATCGGCATCCGCCGTGGCGTGGCGCATCGGATCAACGGCGGTATGCCACCAGTTCAAAATTTTCTCATCCGCGTGCCGGGTGGCGGACAGGACAAAATCCTGATACCGGAAGGGAACCCTAACCAACCGGTTTCCGTCCCCCATCAGGAACCAATCCTTCTCGATCTCCACCAGCGTTTTACCGAATATCCCTTGGGCGGGTGCCTGCCCAAAAGTCATCCAAATTACTCACCCCTGCTGGATTTCACCTGCGTCTGGGGCGTGGATCCTGTAGAAGAATGGGCAAACGAACAGAGCCATTTTCACACCGTGCGGGAGGAATACTATATTGTCCTGAAGGGCCGGTTGGATTTTGAGATTGATTCGTCCGTCGTTTCGGTCTCTGCTGGGGAGATCCTGGGTGTCAAACCCCCAACCGTTCATCGAGTGATCGGGGGAGAAGGCCCGGTGGATCTATTATTCGTCCGCGTCCCAGGTGGACGGGGGGATAAGACCGTCATTTAAGCACGAAAACCGAGGGGAAAATTGTCTATGATAATCACTCTGTTTAATTTTCGGATAGGTCTACGTGCATTGCAGAAATGAAACTAAAGACCCATACCATTACCCTGACCAGCGAACAAGTGACGCTGCGCCCCATGACCGAAGCGGACTGGCCGGTTTTGCTGGGCTGGAACAGTGATCCGGAGGTGTTATATTTTTCCGAAGGCGACGATGTGCAATCCTACAGCCTGGATGAGGTGCAGAGCATCTATCGCGTGGTTTCGCAAACGGCGCTGTGCTTTATCATCGAGTACCAGGGCCGCCCGGTAGGCGAGTGCTGGTTACAGCGCATGAACCTGGAGCGGGTACTGAAAGAGTATCCCGGCTTCGATGTGCGACGCATTGATCTGATGATCGGGGAGAAGGCGCTGTGGGGTCAGGGGCTGGGTACGGAGGTCATCCGCTTGTTGACCAATCTGGCCTTCCAGCAAGAAGGGGCTGACTATATCATTGAGCCAGATATTGCTGATTACAATGTGCGCAGCCGGCGCGCGTTTGAGAAGAACGATTACCGTTTGATTGCCCGCCATGCCCAGCCAGCGGGCAGCAAGGCGCAATATACGGTAGACTTGTTGGCAAAGAATCCCCGCCTGGGGTTTCAGGCGTATGCTGTTCACCTGTTCTTCGATTCACAGACAGAGAGCGCCATCCGCACTGTTTGGCGCGAACTTGCGGAAAGCGGCGTCGCTCCGTATTTCTACCACTCTGCCAATCGCCCGCACATCACCCTGGGGATCTACCGCGCCCTGGATCTACCCGAGGCTCGCCGGAGATTGGCCGGCTTGGCTGCCTGTCATGATCCCCTTCCGCTCTCTTTCCAGTATCATGGCGTCTTTCCCGGTTCTCACCCAAGCACGTTTCTAGGTCCATTGATAACGGCTCCGCTTCTAGAATTTCATACCGCCGTTTCCGTACAGTTAGATGAGTTGGGAGAACTGCCAAATTTCTCCTATTACCGTCCCGGGCATTGGGTTCCACACTGCGCGCTGGCCACGGAGTTCGATGGCGCGCGGCTGTACGAAGCATTACAGATTGATCAGCACCTCGCCCTACCATTGCAAGGGCAGATCAGTGAGATTGGGCTGACCGAGATGCGCCCGGTTCGGCATCTAAATACCTGGCCCTTGGGGGGGACATCGTGAAGCCGATCTCTGTGATCTTTTTCGACTTTGTCGGCGTGCTGCTCATTCCCTATGCACAGGCTGAGCCTAATCCGTTGGTGGATGCAGTCGATGCACGGATCGGGAAAGTAATTGACGATATGCAGTTTGTACAGCAGTCGCTTTGCGATTTTTCCCTGGATCAAGAGCAGTTTCAGCACGTCCTAGATCAGGTGGTCCAGAAATATCAGCCATATACCCTTCTGTGGAATGCATTGCCTGCCTTGAGGCAGCATTTTCGGTTGGGAATCATTAACAACGGCACTTGGTTGACTTATGCTCGATTTAACCAACGTTTCTGCCTGGAGGGTACATTTGATGTTTTCGTTTCTTCCGCTGTGGAGGGTGTGGGGAAGCCGAATCCGCGTATTTTCCTGCTCGCCTGTGAAAAGCTGGGTGTGAGTCCGGAGGAATGTTTGTTCATGGATGATGCAAAAGAAAATGTTGCAGGAGCCATACAGGCGGGGATGCAGGCAATTCACTGGAATACGCCAGAAAATGGGTATCGACAATTGGCGATGTGGGTAAAGCGGGTGGCTAATGCAGAAATGGACCACTAATAAGGTTTGTTTCACCTTTCACAGGCTAGGGAAGTGCATAATGGAGAATGAAACTAAGATGGTGATTCTATGCTAATCTCTGTGGCTACTGCAACTTTTTACTTCATCCCCTTTGCAGAGGCGATCGAAACCATTGCGCTAGCAGGGTTTGAAAATATTGAGTTGGATCTCTATTGGGAGCGGAAAAGCTGGGCAATGGCGCAGCATTTAAAGAATGTCTCTCCGCGCGAGGTAGTCCATTGCGTCGCTCAAGCTGGGCTGAAAGTGAGTAGTATCCATGATGGGGGCGGTGTGCTTGAAAATAATCGCAGCATTCAGGGGTACATCAACCCGACCTTAGATGAATACCTGAATCATTTGGGATACCCTCCGGATTGTTTGGTGTTTCATACCCCCCATATTGAAGGAAAACAGGATCAGAAGTGGTGGGAGCGTACATCCGAACAAATCGCGAATGTGTTAGAAGCGTACAAGCGGTATGCATCGACGATCACAATCGAGAATATGCCTGAATTTGAAGGATACACGGTCGCGATCACCACACCCCAGGCTCTCAACGAATACGCTCTTTCCCATGCGCTTGGCGTTACTCTGGATACGACCCACTGCGCCCTCGGCAAGATCGATATTGTCGAAGCCGCCCAGATTCTACGCGAAACAGTTCGAACCATTCATCTGAGCGATTTTCGGTCTGACGCACCCCACACTTTCATCGGGGAAGGAGACCTGAACCTTCCCGGGTTTTTTAGTACGCTTGATCTTTCACGCCTGAAAGCCATTACCCTTGAGTGCGGCCTGGCGACTCAAGGATTATCTGAACGAACTATGTCTCAGGCAGAAAGAATTGATCAACTGAAGCTGGCGCGTAATAGAGTTGAAAGATACCTTCAAGCAACCGACCAGGCTTACTAGGACTGAAACACATGGACATCACCGACATTCAAAATAACCAATATACCTGTGATTGTCTCGGCTGCGCGATTAGCGCCGGCGAGGTCATCCCACCCGGTGGGCTGATCTGCGAAAGCGAGCATTTCGTCGTCCATCAAGACCCGGAGGTGCCGGTCAGGGGCTTCCTGATCATCGCGACAAAAAAGCACATCCAATCGATTGCCCAGATGAGCGAAGCCGAGGCGGCGGAGCTGTTTTCGCTGGTGTACCGGGCCAGGGTGACCCTGGAGAAGTTGGGGCAGATCCACGAGGTTCGCATCATCCAGGAGGAACGCTCGGGGCATTTCCACCTGTGGTTACTGCCGTGGGATGCCTGGATGGACGAGAAGTTCATCAATTCGCTGGCAAGCGTGAGGGACATGATGCGGTATGCAAAGGCGGAGCGGAGGACGGCAGAGAATGTGCGGGAGGTGTTGGAGATAGTGGAGGCAATAAAAGCATCTTTAAATCGCCAACCCACGACGAAGTTGCCTGATCAAGCTACGACTGAGCAATAACCTTCTGCCATTGGGAACCGGACGCTGCTGTCATTTTGGATAAGGATGAGCTTGCTTTTTTCCAGCTTCGGCTAAGCCGAATTTTCGCAGGTTTTCCGCATCAACAGTTGGCCGATGGTTTTCGCGCCTGGGAAAGGAAACTGCTGGCGGAGTACCAACGCATCGGCGCAATGTAAGTCCCTTACTATCGTTTTCGAGCAGAGAAAGAGGTGGAATAGTGGATCTTAAAGCAATTCAAAAAATGAACCAACCGGTGGAATTTCGATCCGGAACGGAAGTCGTTCTGGCAATGACCGAAGAACTCGGTGAAATCGCCCAAGAGGTGGCTTTACTCGAAAGGGTAGGCACAAAGAAGAATTGGGAAAAACAGCCCAGTAAGGAGCGCTTGGGAGAAGAAATATCCCACCTGCTGAACTTACTGACTGCTCTGGCAAATATTAATCAAATCAATCTCTCGGAACTGTATGAGCGAAAGCAGGGATTGAGGGAAACAAAGGAAACAAAGAATGAGTAACGAGATTGCATCAGAAATTGCTTCGAAAAATATTCCTCCAGAGCTTCTTGACGAAATCACGAACATTGTTTTTGAAGAATCAAATGAGACTCCTGTCCTTCCGTGTGATGTGATCTTTGTGTTTGGCGGTTCGCATCCTGGTTTATGGGAGTCGGCTGCAGAAGCTTATTTCCGGGGTCTGGGCAAAAATATTATCGTAACTGGCGGGAATAAGCCAAACGTAAAACATCATTACACCTGGAAAGATGGATCTACACCTGAAGCGCTGGTGCTGCGAAGAGAGTTGATGCGGCTGAATGTTCCAGAAGCTGTAATTTACTACGAAGATCGATCGACCATAGCCTTGAAAACGTGCTGTATGCGCAAGAAGTATTTGACCTTAATAAGGTGAGTCGCATCTTGGCTGTCTGTAAGAACTATGGTGCAGGAAGGCAATGCAGGACGCTGCGAAAGCAGGTTGGTGAAACCATAAAAGTAGTTCCATATCCATTTGTGACGAATGCCGGTAGTGACGGTCCAGTTATTACAAAGTTGAACTGGATGAATCATGGTCAAACAAGGGAGCTCGTGATTCGAGAGCTAATCAAGATTTATACTTACGGACAACTAGGACATTTAGCGGCAATTGAAGATATCTCTGGCCCGCTTCGTGGATTAATCCATATTTCGCAGTAGAGCAGGCCGATTAGAATCAAATGCTCCTGGAGATTAGATAGGCGGCATGACAATCGCACCTTGTTTCCCCACCTACCATTCCGAGATTAGTGGAGGTTGTGGAACCTGTGTATTGGGCGGCGACAAAGCCGCACAGTTGGCACGCCATTGCTTTAGAGAGGTTCTCCTCCAGAAAGTGGCGCATAACGATAGCGGCGCGCTGCTCAGGCGATAGCTGTTCCAGCGCTTCCCACACCAGCTGGCGGGTCTCGTCGGTTTCGACGATCTGATCGGGACCGGGCAGCGGGTCCAGCATCCAGAGGATGATTGGATTTAGACGATTATCTGTATCTTCATCGAGCACAATAAAGCGTTGCTATTGCCGGGCGGTCTTGATGGCCACGTTGACCACGCTGCTAACAGCGAAAAGTGAGAGTCAGAAAGGCTACTCATGTATATTAGAGTGCTTCGGATAGAAACCAGATCGGCTGTTCCGTCTGTTGTTCAGCTTTGTAGAAACGCGGTCACTCTGACAATGAATTTGGTTTCTGCCTTTTCATAGGGAAACGTTCGGCGTTAAAGATATTGAACTTGGATATTATGCCAGAAGCTACAGGTGATTATAACGGTCTTCGGTAAGGAGACAAGATCGTCAATTCTATGATGTTCTATCAGCCTGTTGGAAGTCGCACATTCTTCGCGATCCAATCTACGCTGTCCGGCCTCTCCTTAAAACATAAATGATTCGTTGAGCAATCAAGGTTACAGCGCGAAAGAAAGCAAACCCAACCAGCACGCCGATGCCATTCAAAAGCACATCATTGATATCCACACTGCGATAGTATCCGCCGACGATCAGGCACATCATCAGCTGTGCCAATTCGGTAGAAAAGCCAACCACAAGCGCCAGCCAGGGGAGTTGACGCACATTGATTGGGGTAACGAGCGGGATGAGGAAACCAAAAGGTAGCGTCAGGAGAACATTGCCGCCTAATTCGCGGATGGCATAAATCGGCGGGAAATCAAACAAATCTCCAAAACGGAAAGGGATGAGGTTGACGCGTGAAAGGATGGATGGGACTGGCGTGCGCAGTTCCCAGTCTACCCAAATTGGGATGGGAAAGAGCGTAAGGTTGATGACACCAAGCAGGTATACACCGAATATCGCCCAATAAAGGAGATCTCGCCGGTGATGCTTTTTGCGCTGGCGAATTAGCAGGAAAACACTCAGGATACCGATACTGACTGAAAACGGAAGCGGGAAGAACTCAAGTCTCATATCGTTTGGAACCACCGAAAGGACCAATTTAAAATTCGTTGCTTTATCTTATCCAAGTTATGAATCCTGGTGCTCAAAGAAAAAGTGCCCACCCTTGACTTTTTTCCATAGGATAATGTGCATCATTGAACTAAGGCTGCCAGGTGATTTCCCACGGTCCATTTACCCGATAATCTAATTGCGAGATTGACAGGTCCAGGGGTTGGGTTGGCAATTCCGTAAGAGACAAGTGGCTAACCCAGAGACCCCGCGCTTCATCGTAGCCGCCCCCATTAGGGTGGGCGTCCGGCCCCCTCAACATAATCCCTTCGATGTCTTTTGGAGCCTGAATATCGAACTCAAGAGCAAGCGAACCATCTTGATCTTTGACTAGGCGTGCCTGGGTGAAATGCAGATCAAAGCCGCCTGCCTGGATAGTCTGGTCCATCGGCCATGTCTGGCCGATCTTCGCATCCTTGCCGGGGTCAAAGCGGAGAGCGGCCTGGTTGGTCGCCGTCATCACCAGCCAGTTCAACCGGAAGGTCAGTTGTCCGCTGCTGCCTGTCAGATTCGCTAGATTCGAGGCAAAAGCGATCTGATTGGGATGGTCCGGCGACCAGTGATCGCCCTCCTGCCCACTGGTAAGCGGATAAGCGTGGCCCTGATCATCCTGTAAGGTGATGGGATCGATATTTCTGAGCATCTGGTTTTGCCCTTCCCATTCCATGCCTAACTGGAAAGCGGTTTGGGTCGAAGAGCGGTCTACTTTTAGTAGTTTTAGGATAATACCGTTGATCTTCTGGCTGCTGAGATTGGGTTCACCTGCCCCGCTTGCGGCCTGAGAAGAGCCAACGGAGGTTAGCCGAATGGGGAAAATCCAATCTTCGGGCAGTTCGTCAGGCAGGGCATTTTGTAACCGGTGGATTTGAAGCGTTAATTGGTTGACGCCTTCAGGCAACGGTGAATAAATACTCTGGCAAGACAGCCAGGAACTAGCAAGATCTCCTCCACCTTGGCAATTTCCACCACCACCTCTGGCATGTTCCAGAAGTGTCCCATTGGGGAGCTGAACTTGTTCCTGCATTGGATCATCGGGGTGCGCTTCAACAAATGCTTGTAAGGTTGGCACTCGTTCTGGCCCGAAATAGTTAATCGGCAGCCCAGTAATTTTATAAACGATCACCAGCCGGCCAGATTCCGCCACGACCTGCTCAACTGTGACGGTAATACCTTTCTTTTCAACAACAGGAAGAGCAGTTGAGCCGAGGGGCGGTTCGGTCATCTGAGTAGGTGCAGCCGTCTGGTTAGGAATTGTTTGGGTTTTATTTGCTTTGCCCGATGATACAGAAGGTGGCGTAACCATTATCTCGCGCGTGGCAACCACAGGGATCTCAAGGATCGATTGGACGTTGTTTACAAATCCAATACCCGGGATGAAGCCTGACAACCGACCGACTGCGTAAGCAATGCCGGTCAGGAGAAGCAGAGCCAGAACAGCAGCAATCAAAGCCAATATAGGACGGGTACGTAGCATGTGCATGAAGGAACTCCTGTGTGGCAGTTGCGGGGAACCCCGTTTTCGTTTGAATGAAGCCTCAGCAGGAGTAGCCGTCATCAGTTCGATCTGGCGCTTGTGGAGTTGTGTTTCCAGTCTTTCCGCAAAGGCAGAATTAGGTTGTTGGGAGGTGTAGAACTCGTCCAGGGCAGAACGCAGTGTGGGAGGAAGGTTCTGATTCATTTCACTCATTTTCCATCTCCCATTGTTCCCGCAGGTGTTCGAGTGCCCGGTAAATCATCATCTTGACTGCCGCTTCGCTGCGCCCTTCAATTTGGCCGATCTCCGCGAAGCTCAAACCTGCCGAAAAGCGCATCCTCAGCAGTTCCTGGCGATCTTCATCGAGCTGCGCCAGCAGGTGCGCCAAACGCTGTAAATCCTCGCCTTTTTCAACCGCAGCAACAAGGCTGGGTTCCGGCGAGGGTGGATCATATAGTTGTTCATCGGGCCGCTGGCGATAGAAATCCACCGTGCGCCGGCGGGCGATGGTAAACAGCCAGGCGACAAAACAGCCTCCCTCGCGGTAACGTCGAGCAACAAGTCCCTCCAATGCCTCGGTAAAAACCTGCGCGGCCAGATCCTCGGCATCGCGGGAATTACCCAGCCTGCGATAGAGGTAACGGTAGAGCGGCGTGAGATAGCGCCGGTACAGCACCTCAAAGGCATCTGGGTTTTGACGGGCGTGTTCAACGAGTTTTGCGTCGTCCATGAAGGTGAAATCGGCCATAGGTTTATATGTATATCGGGGATGGCACCGAAAAGTAACAAGAAATGGAAACTTCCCTTCTTATACCTTAAATTCCTTGACAAGATCCACAAGAGAGTCACTCAAAAGGGTGAAATTCCTTTATCGCTCCAGGGTCATGGTAAGTCTTCTGCAAACTGGGAAAGATACCATATCTGTAACGTTCCATCTCGCGCGACGGAGGCTAAGTGATGTCCATCTGGCGACCAGGCCAGCCGGTCGATCATATCGGTGTGACCTTCCAATTGGGCGAGCGGAAAACCCCTGACCATATCCCAAACGAAAAGTTCGTGCCCCGTTGTGCCGCAGGCTAAAAAGCGGCTGTCCGGCGACCAGGCAACTGACCACAGGCGATATCCATGCATCGCCGCTGTCAATAGCTGCGTTTGCATTCCCGTTTGGGTATCCCAGGTAAGAATCATGCCTTCATCCGCTCCGCTGTCGGGATGCATTAATCCGCCGACCGCCGCGAGTCGCTCTCCATTGGGTGACCAGGCCAGGCCGAACCAGATGGGGGTTAGCCCGCCCGTTTTGGGAGATAAGGTCTGGATCACCTGTCCGGTCTTTGCATCCCAGATGACTGGCGCCTGAAGGTTGAGCGAATCAGCGGAGGCCAGGCGCGTGCCATCCGGCGACCAGGCTACCTGATCGGGGGTATGCTGCTGGGCGGGGTTTTCCAGCTGCGTCAAAAGCGCTCCCGTTTTTGCATCCCAAATATGGGTAGCATCGGCCAGGCGGGCGCCATCCCAAGACCAGGCCGTGGGGAAGGGATAATCGCCTTGATCGCCTTCGATCGCCTGGCGGGAATCTGTTGAGCCTACAAAATGGGCTTCTCGATCAGTAGTGAATAGAAAAGCACTTGGGCCGGTCGGCGGCCAGGAATTGACCCAGGCTTGCGGCGAGCCGACCGCTTCGCGATTGGAGGGCTGCCCGGTGTAGGGGTCCCACCAGGTGAGATTGATACCATCCGATGAAATCAGACCGTCCTCGGTCCAGGTCAGAAAATTGCCAGCGGGAGCATGTGCGTTGAAACTTCGCAGCACCTGTCCCGTTTTTACATCGATTGCGCTGATGCTGTGATCAGTTCCTTGAAGCGCATAGAGGAAAGTCCCATCCGGAGACCAGCCTAAATGGGCCGCGCTGTAGATCCCCTCGATTTTTTCCTCTATCTGGCCGGTGTGAGCATTCCAGATCAAAATGAGCTGGGTGTCCATGCCATAGGCCACGGCCAGCCGTTCCCCGTCCAGCGCCCAGGCCAGGGCGGATATCGGTCCATTCACCTGCTGATCCAGCAGTTGGATTTGCCGGTCCTGCTGCCCATTGATGATCGCCACCACTGGCCTGCCCATACTGTCATGCTGAGCAATCAGACTGCCAGAGGGCGCGGCGAGTAGAGCATCGATCCAGGTATCGGCCGCGCCTTTGGCCGAGAAATTTTCGATCGGACTATAATCACTCGCATCCCAAGCCAGGATTTTGGTTCCCATCGAGGCTGCGTAGATGCGATTATCCGCGCCCCAGGTGACCGAAATGCCGCTGTAGCCTTCGGAACAATGATTTCCGCGCAGTTCTTTGAGTATTGCGCCATCTCTGGCGTTCCATACTCTGACTGTCTCACAACTATTGCCGCTGACCAGGCGCTGTCCATCCGGCGACCAGGAAAACCACCCTGCCTTTTCGATTTGAACCAGCTGTTTGCCTGTTTCGGGATCGAGCAGGATGATGTCTGACCCAACTGATACGCCCAGGCGATTGCCTTGCGGATCGTAACTAACTTGAGCAGCGTATTCTTTCAAGGGTATAAACCAGGCTCGTTCAAACGTATCGGCCTGGTATTGGTAGACGCCGAACTGCGTCCCCACGGTCAGCCACCGTCCATCCGGTGAAACCGCCATTGAGGTCGCGATGCCATTCCCAATGCGTACATTAGGTGTAATAACTGGCACGGGTACATCTGTGATGGATGGCGTTATGAACGTTGACGACGGATTGAGTGATCCCTGGGTTGGGGAGGATGGTTGTTTTGTCGTCTGGTAGACTGGTGGTTTTGTGGGAAGCGGTGTCTGAGTCGGCTCAGGAGGGGTCGAAATCTTCGAGATAGATGGCGCTACAGGTGATACCTGCATCTGAGAAACGGCAGGGCTAGTCGGCAGACAGGCAGCGAGAATACCGGCCAGTAACAACGAACCGAGTATTGTGATGGGTGTCGGGAGCTTATTGTTCATGGTTGCCTTGTCAATCAATATCAAGGGTCGGCATTACCGGATTATCCGGGCTAAGGGATTTGCTTTTCAAAGTATTCACCATCCGGTAGAAGACCTCCAGGCCAGTCCGCCATTCTTGCATCATATACATCAGGCGGTAGATATAATTCCCATCCATGAAAAAGAGGGTAAATTCATCATACACCTGTTCCATCGACACGACCAACATCAGGGGGGATTTAGAATACCTGGCCGTTTGGTTCTTTGGGTTCGTACCCCAACCGAGTCGCACCGCTACATGCATGCCACCATTCTTTCTATTTTGCATTTTCAAGTTGTAAGCGTCCCAGATATCCAGGTCGATCATCCCACCCGGCGGGAAAATTCTTCGCGTTTTACAATCGCATTTGGCGATCCATACGGTTGGGCCTGATCAATGCGCGTGGTCGCGTGCCATTCGGTTGGATATTCAAAAGAAAGCCCAAAATCCGGATCGGAATAAGCCTGCCAACCAGAAAATGCATCGGTCTGGAAATAAAATGTGGCGATGATCTGGTCGGCTAGTCGTTGCGTCGCGGGGGTGATCCCCTGGCAGCTCGCAGGCGGGTCGTGCGGGCTGATGGTTGATTCCACAATGCCGCAAAGGAGCATCCGGCCAACCTGAGCACCGCCGATCATCTTTTTAACTTCAAATCCCTCGCCGTCGTTATACAAAACGAACCAATCTCGATTCGAAATCCGCACGACGGATTTTGAAATTGGCAAGCCTTTGATCTCCATTTGGCCGCGGGAAATCACTTTGCCCTGCACATCCGGGTTTCCATCATTGCCTGGCAGATAGTAGCGGAAGGCACTGTGCGGGCGCTCCCCTGCTGCAAGCCGAGAGCAACACCAGCAAAATCAAGAGCTGGGTGATACTTTTATTCATCGGAAACGCCCCTTATTCATACACCCAACCGGCGAACTGACCTTCTATGAAAAACGCGGCTTGGCCGCTGGCGACATCAAACCGCAGCAGGACGGATTTTTGGCTGGTATCTTCGCGAGCCTGGATCAGTAAAGTACCAGCGTCTAGCCAGCCGAGCGGCTGGATCCAATCGGGTTGGAAGCCGGCGGCCTCATGAAAGGAGGTGCTTTCCAGCGAGAAAGGCAGTTCACCGCGAATGGATGCAATCCGCAGCCAGGATCGCAGCGTTGATGGGGTGATGTACGGGTCGCCGGTTGTTTCGACCCAAGCCGCCAGGCGGTTATCGGGCGAAAAGGTGAGATAACCTACCCCGTTGGAACTTTCCGGTAGGGTTGGGAGGCTCACTTCCTCGTTGAAGAACAGGTTGTGAAAGAAAACTTCGCCCTGGTCAGTGTAGGCGGCATAGCGGTAATCGGGTGACAACCCTTTAAAGACCTGGTCCTCCGGGAGCGCCTGGATCGATTGTCCAGTGGTGGCGTTTACATACGCCAGGCCGCGATCAACGTCAAAATTCCACCCGCCAATGCCGTTGACCTGCCTCGTGAGCCAGACGCCTTGAGGTGTGCCCCTGCGGGCAAACACGGCCACCGGGTACAGGGCGTACGAACCGGGCAGCGCGGCTTGGATTAGCGGGCTGGGGTCCGCCGGAAGGTCATCGACCTGGAGGAGAAAGACCTCGCTCCGCGCCGTTTCTCCAGTAGAGGGGTGAAAGGCGCTATAGGCGATAACTGCTTGGCCGGGCGCGCTCTTCAGAGCGATGATGTCGGGGGCAGGAATTTTCTTTGTGTACTGCTGATGTTCCCACACCTGCACCTGGCCAAAATTATAAAGCGAGAGCAGCGCCAGCGGGACGGTCTGATCGAACGGGGAGATCGGTCCGATAACATGATAGTCATCTGGATTAAAACCGACCGGGTCGATCCCCATTTTATTCATGGTTTGCAGGATCTGTCCCTTGCGATCGAACAGTGCTAGTTGTTTGCTTGCATGTTGGAATACGAGTACGGCGGTTGGTTGGGCGGGGTGCTCGAGTACCGGCAGCGCCAGCCCCGCGCCGGGCTGACCCACCCAGGTCAGATTACCTTCTTGCCGGTCATAGAGAAACAGATCATAACAGGGATACGCGCCTATGCCGATATACGGGTCATAACACTGCCGTTTTTCGACGCCTTCTGTTAATAAATTAGCAGCCTGTGACGAGAAAGCCACGAAGCGGCCATCGCCTGAGATGCGCACATCGCTGGAGAAGCCTTCCTGTTGCAAAGAAATGACCCCGCTCGCGCCATTCCCTGGTACGCCTTGCGCATTGGCACTGATCAAGACCAATTTGCCCGTCTGGTGATCCAACAGATACACCTGGGCGTATGCGCCTGTTTTGTGGAGACCTGAGACAACCAATTCGGCGGAGGCGAAAGCCAGCCAACGTCCATTGGCAGAAATTGAGGGCGAATGCCCTGAGCAGTACCCTTCCACATCGGCGCAGATCGTTTCCATTTTACGGGTCTGCCGGTCGATGAACCGGATGACCGGACGGAATTGAGTCTCCACATCCTCTAGCTCCGTCCAGACCAGGTAGCGAGCATTGTTGGATACGGTCAGGTTGGGGTAGGGATTGCCCATAGTGAACTGGATGTGGGCCGGGATGCGCTCGAGCTTCGCGGTGGCGATTTCGTAGATGAACACATCGCCGCAGGCCGGGTTTTGCTCCGAGCAGGGTTCATCCCCCGCGACAAGGTTGCTGGAATCGGAGACAAAGGCCAGATAGCGCCCATCCGGGGAGAATACAGGCTCGTAACTGCTGCCGTTTTCAGACCCGTCACCCGGCGGAACCGAAATCGGCGTGAGCTGACCGGTGGACGGGTCAAACAGGTGAATACTCCAACTGCCAGCGGCGATATTCAGCGCCAGCTTGCTGCCGTCCGGTGATAGCACAGCTTGGATGCTGCTTGAAGCACCGAATTTCTGTTCGAGCGGGGTAAAGTCGATGCGCTGATCCTGTCCGGTTGCGATGTCACGCAGCAGGACGAAGTTGTAATGCTCGCTGGCCGGTGCGGAGGCGTTGGAGCGCGCGCCGTGCAACAGGTAGCGCCCGTTGGCGCTCAAGCTGAAAGCCTGGGAGGCTATTGGTTGGTCCGCATTGTCTGGCGCCTGGCCCCAAACCGCCTGAACGGCGCCGCTCTCCGTCAGGTAGAGATGGGCTTCTGTCGCCGGGTTTTGATCTCCCGGCGTAAGAGTAGGGATGCTGCTGTTGAACGCCAGGATGCTCCCACCGGCCGAGAAGCCAACCGCGAAGGCATTCTGTGCAATCGAAGTCGGTTGTGGGGTGAGGGTTTCCGTAGGCAGCGGGGTTGCGGTAAGGCGCGGGGTGGATGAAGCAGCGACTGTGGCTGTGCTGTGCGGCGTAGGGGTGAAAGTGGCGGCGAAGGTTTGGGAGGGGACCGGCAATGTCGTCGGCACGACAGGTGACGGTGTGACCTGCTGGCAGGCGGAAAGGAGGAGCAGGCAGAGGAAAAAGATGACGCGGTTAAGTTTCTGGTTCATCGGATTTTCTTTCGTGATTGAATGGAACCCTTGCGCATCAAGGGAGCAATTTATGGGAGTCTTCGATCAGGTTTTGTGGAATGACATTCTCCGCTGCGCCTGCTCCTGGCACTTGGAGCGAGCGCGATTTCCCAGTTCGTATCCAGTCCAGATTGGCTGATCGCTTTCAGTTCCATCACTGAGTAATATGCCCCGTGTTGAAAAAACAAATATACCGCGCTGTAATCTTGATGCCAGCGGTTGGTGATGGCGTAGGCTCGCTGGCCGCCAATCATCAATGAAGGGTAGGATTTATCGGCAAACAGGCGTTCCGAGTAACTGAAGAAAGTCGTCACTCGATCGAGAAGAGTCATGTTGTCATATAGGTGAAAGGTGTCCATCCGGATGTAATTCGACATATCGATGGCTTCGAATCGCTGCGCTTTGCGCACCCACAATGGAGAAGAGGCGGGGCTATCTGGGGAAGAAGCTACCAGGGTGATGTGCCAGTCTTGGGGATAGTCGAAGGCAAAGCCGTAATCTTCGTCGCAGTAGGTTTTCAGTCCGGGCGTGTTTGTGTGATGCTGAACCAGATCTTCACAGAATCTGTTTGCGTTGCTCGTGGGGGAGGGTTCGGCGCTGGAGGCAAGTATGGGCGAGTTTGATCCATCGGACGGTTGTGGCGTAGCGGATGGCATACCGAACCGGTCACACCCCAGGGCCGGCGAAAATCCGGTGATGAGCTTTGGCTCCTGGCCGGGGAGTAAAGCATAAATGTCCAGCGTGTAATCTTTATGTGCCACGCAGTATTCAAAGGATTGACCCAAGAGGGTAGACAGGACCCCTGGGTAAGGCATGCCTGGGCGGTTGACGGGGGTTTCGTAGACGAACATATCGCCGTTGTAACCGAATTGCAGCACCACCCGAAATCCGGTTTCATTATTATATTCATCGGCCCACAGCAGGCATTGGGTGGAACCGACAAAACGGACCTCGAAAACCGAACCGCGCAATCCTGGATCAACTACACATTCCCTTGCCGGCATCTCCACCTGGATGGCGGTGGGAGTTGGGCCGATGCAGCGGGGCGTTACATTGGCCTGGTTTTCGGTTGGCGTAACTGTGATTGTCGTCGTTAACGCCTGCGTCTCTGGCAGAATCGTTGGGGATGGAGCAGAGGTTGATTTAGCGGGAGGCATGGATGAAAGGGGTGGCGGCGTCGCCGCAACAGGGGGAGCTTTTGCCAGCATGACTGTACTAGCAGGCTGACAGCCGGTCAGGAGGATGACGATGATGAAAACGGGGATCCCATACTTTTTATTCATTTTATTTCCCTTCGACCGGTCAGATTGGCCTGGGATTCCTTGCGCCTCGCCTGGGCCAGCCGTTGAGTAATGGTTCTGATGGAACGATTTGATAGGTGTGCGGTTTCATCGTAATTCAAACACAGAATATCGATCAGTATGATCACCTGCCGCTCTACCTCAGGCAGCTTATGTAACTCAAGGTAACCGGAAGGCATTCCCGAGGAATCGTTCCCGATTTTGCCTGCACAACACCGCAGAACTTGCTTCAATATTAATCGGCGATCGTCTACCCGCCCCGATTGCGCCCGGTGGTATGCCCTCATCACAGCAGCCTGAACGGCAGCTTCGGCTGCCGCTTCATCCCCCAAGAGGTACCAGGCCAGGGTGAAGGCATCATCCTGACATTCCAGCACCTGTTGGTTGAACTGAGCAAGGCTGCACATGATTGCATCCTGATTGTGAGAGACAGATGGCGAAAAAAGGTTTCCGAGGTTATGGAACACCCAGCGGATACGAGCCAAGTAACATGAGGTGTTGCGGATCGCGACTGTCGTAGATTTCCAACCGCTCGTCGGCCACCAGCATCTGGCCGGCTGACACAGCCATGCAAGAAGCCGTATCCACCATTGAGCCCGTTTTCAGCGGCGCGGGTGGGGTCAGCACCAGGCGGAAGGGGGTGCCATCAGCATCCCGGCCGGCGGTAAAGATAATGTTTGATCGTACTTCAAAGCCAAAAATGTTGCCTGGAATCGGTGTTCCGTCGCTCTTGGAAATTTGCCAGGAGAACTGCGGTTGCAGGGGCTGAGTGAGATCATAGGCCAGCATCTGCCCATCTGTGCCAATAAAGAGCAAGTTTCCAGTTGTCGTCATACTGGCAACGGCTGTCCCGACGATCACATCGGTTAGCTCGCCAAACGTGTTCTCGTGGATGGGAACAGCAACCACCTTTGGTGGATCGCCCGTTAAAGCGGCATAAAGCACCCCGTTTGTGAGTGCCAGGCTTTGCACAGGGTCTGGCAGCTGGCTTGTCCCGAACAATTGGAGAGTATCCAGGTCCGTCGCATTCAGTTGGGCGACAAACCCTTTCCCTGCATCCCCATCTAACGCCCCACCGGCATACAGAGTCTGATTGCCGATGTCGAAAATCAGGGCGGTGATCGGCCCCGGTAACTTGCTCTGGGTAATGAGCGTCAGTTCACCGGGGATTGAAGTATCCAGCAGGGCCAGATATCGACCGGCGGAGGCAGCCACCCGCTGCCCGGCTCCGCCAGGAAGCGATATGATTTTGAGTACTTCGCCGGGTAGCTCCACGCTTTGCACAGCAAGTAGCAGCATGGTTGGCTGGCTGAGATCAATCGCTGCTAACCGGGACCCGATGCCCACATAAGCAGTCTGTCCTTGTAACGCCACCGCAGGGACGACCCGATTTTGTGGATTGAGGGACGTTTCTGTTTTGATTGGCGATGGGGTGAGCGTGATCCCACCGCCGGCTTTTGTCGCCTGGCAGGCATCGAACAGGAATCTCCAGTCGATCTGCCCGTAATACCCAGCGGGGGTCAAGCGCACGCCTTGGCAGCCGGGTATGGCGTAAGCTGCTCCCGCCGCAAGGTCCGAGACCCACATGATGCGTGCCAGCGTCTGAGTCAACTGGACAAAATACAAACGCCCGGTTAGGTCCCAACGCGGCGCGTCCTGGAAATCCTCTTGAGAATTCAAGCGCTGGTACATGCCAGTCTGCGGGTCGAGCCGGTAAATCCGCCGGGCCAGGATGGCGGGGTTTTCCCAGCCGGAAAAGTCTGCGTATTCCTGCCCGGTGAGGGTCGCGTCCACCGCCGCGAAGGCGATTGTTTTCCCATCTGGCGACCAGGCGACAAGCCCTGGAACTAGCTTCTCCTGGGGAACCAGGTCCGTCACCTTTTGGTCAGCCGGTGTGTAGAGGCTCAGCCACTTTCCAACCTGGGCAGAACGATAACCGCCGTTGGTAAATGCCAGGGCATGCCCGTCAGGCGCCCAACTGGAATAGCCAGGATTGACCAGCACAGATTTTGAGATGCGGAAGGTATTCCCTGTGCTTACGTCGATGGACCACAGTGGCAGCCCGTCGGCCTGGATCGAGGCGCTGTCGATGCCTTGCCAGAGGAGCAGGTAGCGGCTGTCCGGCGACCAGCTGCCAGGAACCAGGTATTTATCCTGCCCGTCTACCGCCACCGGGGTCTGCTTTCCCTGTCCATCCTCGATGGTCAATTGCCCTATCTGCCTTCGGTAAAGGACTGTCCACCGGCCATCTGGCGATGGGATGCGCTCAATATCCCCGTTCTTTTCTGTGGTAGGAGTGACTGCGGGTGTTTTCGCGGTAAGGGTGGAACCATCTTTACCATTTGTGAACTGCACGAGCTGCTGGTCATCCCCAAACCTTGTGCCAGCATGATCATACTTCTGCGCGACCAGCCCAATCCCATCACAGAACTGTGAAATGACATCGCCGCTGTTTGCTGTAACATGAATCTCGTAGCAGGTTTTAAAGTCACCCAACGAAGAGGTGTAGGGCCTTTTGTTCGTAACAACTGTCTTGTTCCCACATGACTGGATATCGAGAACAGGTTGGCCTTTGATTTCCGATCCGGGGCACCACTCTGAGCCAACTTGCAATGGGAATTGGTAGAGCAGGCGCATTTGCTCAAACTTCATTTGGGCTGGGTCAGGCTGTTGGTAACTCAGGTAAACCTGGTTGTCTTTAACCACGTACCAATATTCATAATCTCCCAGACCAAACGTGCCGTTTTCCTGCCAGCCGGGATCGGACGAGACTATCACCTTGTTGCCGAGAATATGCGCCACTTGATACGAGGAGACGGTTTGAACCTCGGCAACGCGTTCCTCAATCTTCGCGGTTCCCTGGATGATTTTCTGCGGATCCCCCTCCGCCTGAGTGTAGCCTGTTTTCATCCACACCCAGGTGGTGCCCGAATATAACGGGAATGAGGAAAGGAAAGGCATGGTGGTTTCCGTTGAGGGAAGCGGTGTGGAAGCACCTGTAGCCGTTGGGGTAATACTTGCGACACCGGCAGCCATTCGCGTAACATCCGGAGCGATCGCGGGGCGTCCAGGCATTGTTCGCGTGGTCAAAATCAGGATTAAGAATAACAATACCAGGCCAACCGTCGCTCCAGCGAAGGAAAGGGAATGATGAACAATTCGTGCGGGCCACCGGTGTTTCTCAACCCTTGCGTGAACCATCTGGATCTTCTCGTGGATATCCCGCTCGGCAGGGCGCGGAGAGCCAGCGGGGGCGGGCAGCGTCTGGCGCAATGTTTGGTGGAATGCGGCATAGGCACGGCATTCTGAGCAGGCGGCCAGGTGTTCCTCCAGGGCAGCTTGCTCGGATGGGGTGAGCCGGTGCATGGAAAGGAGATGGTCTTGTACGTATTGGTGGGAAAGGCTCATTTTAACCCTGCCTTTTTCTCTGGCCCATAAATAACCTGTCCTTCCAACCGGCTGCGCAACTTGCGATTGGCGTAATGCAGTCGGGAATAGATCGTGCCCTCATTTTCATCCAGGAGGTGAGCAATTTCTGGAACCGAGAAGCCTTGCATGTAGTGGAGCAGAACTGGTAGGCGGTGCTTTTCATCCAATGTATCCACAGCTCTCAGAATCGCTCTCCGCTGTTCTGATTGGATGCAGTGATCTTCCACTGATGGGGTAGACGCATTTATCTGAAACGTTACGAGCTGTAAAACCTGTTCCAGCCGGCGGAGCATCTTCTGGCGGCGGTACTTTCCCCGGCATACGTTGACGGTAATTTTCGCGAGCCAGCTTTCTAGGTTCGTTCCAGCTTCATACTGATGGATGTGCAGCACCGCCTGGATAAAGGTTTCTTGTGCGGCGTCATCCGCCTCGCAGGAATCGCAAAGGTAGGCAAGCGCAAGGCGAAAAACAACATCGTAGTACGCCAGCATCAACCCTTCGCAAATTTGCGAATCCAGTTGGACCGGCTCATCCCGCGACGCTTGTCGGATCAATTCATCTAAATCAGCCATGCGAGTTGCCATTCTGTACTATAGAATGCATTTCAGGACGAAAACCTTCAATTTTTTTTAAAGCGATCGATTTTTTATCTCAAGCTGATGATGAACAAATGGGGAAAACGATACCGTTAAATAAAAGAGCCAAGGCAAGCAGAACAAGATACATCAAAGAGAAAGTGGTGAGAGGGAAGCGCTAGAAGATAGATATAGAATATCACGGATGGCAATGAAAAGGTTTGTCATTCTCGGATAAAACAGCTTTTGGATTTGTAAAAGTCAGCTTGCTTGACGAACTTTTGTCTGGCGTTCTTTATTTGGATAAGACATCCAGGGTATTCATGTAACCAACCATCTGTCCATCGGTGCGAAGGATGATTTGCAGGAATGGGTACAGTGTGTGCCCAGCCGCGGAGCGGTCTTCCCAGCGGAAGGCAAGGGGAGTTCCATCCTTCGTAGTTTCTGTAAAGGTCAAGCTGCTGGCACTTTGCGCCAGCCGAGGGGATTGTTGGAAAGCGAAGTTTCGCGCTTGTGTTCGTAAGCCATCGATGCTCAATATTGCGCCGGATGGTTCTACGAGCTTTGGCGTCCACTGCACAACGAAAAGAGAGGCCTGATCCACCCAATACTCGCTGCCCTGGTCATCTTGGTATATGAATGCTTTACGCAGGTCAGCGTTGGGATTGCTGTCGTCTCCTTTGTATGTAAGGCTTAAATTGTTATCATTGCGGAAGGCGCGGATGCGGGCGATGACCTGATCGTTTTCCGCCGGAAGACCTGCTGCCGCGCAGTCACCTGCCTGTTGTTCCACGCATGGAATACCTGCGGCTGAACTGACCGTGAGATAGGCGGAGTACACCCACGCTTCGGTGTTATCCGTACGGATACGGAACCAATCCCAATTCGGACTGCGTCCAGTGATCATCACTGTTTGACCGTCGAAAAGTGTCCCGATCCGATCGTAGATGGCGCCAGGTCCGCTGCGAATATTGACCAAAGTTTCACCCGCATTCGCCGTGATTTTTCCCCGCACCGCCGGCGGGGTTGGCGTGAAGGATAGGCTTGGCTGCATTACAGCCGCTGGCCCCACGGCCAGTTCTACATAATCCCACTGTTCGCCAGACTGGGCTTGAAACAGCAAAACATTACCTATCTGCTCTGGATTGGTAGATCCAGCCGAACAGCAGCCGTAGTGCAGAATCGACTGCCAGGGCAGGGGAACTTCAACGTCGTCGAATTTCAATCCCAACTTACCCGCCTTTTCATAAAAGAAGACCGGCCGGTTGTTCAGCAGGTGGAATTCGTAAGAACGGTCATAGCCGTTGCGTTCGTTGACCGGTTGGCCATCCACGATAATATTGTCGATGACTTCCAGCACCCAATGATTGCTATAGGTCCAGAATCCAATATAGCCTGTCGCCGCTACGCGGTCCGCTGTGCGGACCTGTTCAATCATCTGGTCGCCGCGATATACATTTATCAAATGATGGGCAATCGACTGAGGAGTCTGCTGATTGGCCGGTGTAGGTTGATCATTGACGGCATTCTCGGTATGCATGCGTTCATCGCCCAGATACTGGGGCTGAGAATCATTGATCCAGCCATTCAGATGGTTCCAATCCTCAATGGTATTTGCCCGCAAAACTATGTAAGCGTTGCGTCGAGAGGGGACATCCAGAAGCAAGAAAAAGTCCGCCTTAGATTGGTTGAATGACAGGTGTCCCATATCATCAATTCCGCTCAAAATTTGCTTATCCTGACGATAGAGGGAGATGGCATCAGCGCTATCCAGTGATGTATCAAAAGTAAAACGATACCCAAATGGGGCAAGGAGGGCGTTATATTCAGTAATTTGGGCTAACTTTCCGGTTTGCCAAAAGTGTTTCCCCTGTGGAAAGCCGGAAAAGCGGCTCTGGCCTTCCAATGCTCGGATGAGCTGTGGGAACGTTAGATCTTCGGCAATCGGGTGCTGCCGCATAGGATAAATATCAATAGACAAACCCGTTGGCAGCGGATTGGGTAGGTGTGAGGGATCAAGGGCGACGATGTTGGTCGGGCTTTCCCCAAAATCCTTCCACCAGGCTGGAGACAGATCAGAAGTTGCCATGGGGATCGGAGGTTCGGTAGGCGTGAACGAAGTATTGGTGACCACCGGAATGCTGTTTAGAGTTCCTGTTGGGGTAAATGATGACTCAGCCATCGCGAAGGTTGGCACATTGGGATTTTGAGATGCCGGCACCTGACAACCAGGAGCTAGCAGTAAAATTAGCACAACCAGAATACGGAACCGTTTCATTTCACCTCAAAGCAGCGACTGCCATTAACGCCCCGGGGGAAGGTGACACCCCAGGCATTGGTTGGCGAGTCGGCTGAGACCTGCCAGGCGCTCGCGTCGAATTTCCCCTGGTAGGCGACCTGACCCGTCTGGATGTTGACAATGTACATGTTGTTGTTTTGATCCAGGGTATTTACAAAGGCAAGCTGGTTGCCGTCTGGGTTCCAGATGGGCTGCCAGCTAGAATAGACATCGGGCAGCAGCAGTTGGATCTGGTCCGTGGTCGGGTCGAGCAGATAGAAGCCGCAGCCTTTTTGATCGGCTTTGCAGCCGAATACGGCTAATTTATCGAGTTTTGTCGACCAGGACAGTACGCCGAGGTTGACCAACTCAGGCGCCGGCTGGTGAATCGTTTCGAAGGAGCGCAGATCGAACCAGCGCAGGCTGCTGTTGGAAACGCTGCCGCTAGGGTCCGTTTTCAGGTGGTTGAAGGCTAGTTTTAAGCCATCCGCGGAGCGGTCACACCAGCCGCCAGGGACGCTGCCAAAATCTACCCGACCGAGCAGGTAGCCATTCCCAGAAGCATCACCCGTTGTGGAAATGTCGCCGTACCAGAAGGTAGGCCTATCGAAACTGTCGCCCGGCACGCTATGGAGGGTCAACTTACTGCGCGAAGGATCAAATCCCTGTGGGGCCGGGGTGCCGTACGGCGCGGCTGGAGTATAGTCGGAGAAGTCTTTACCCAGCAGCGCCAGGGCATCCGCTGGCGGAGCATCCACACGCTCTGCAACTTCAAGTGTCGTGCGATTGTCCAGGCTCCCGCCGGTTTGGGGATCTTCGCCCTGCTGCACCTTAACCGTCTCGGTGTAGAGCCAGGCGCCGGTGGTTGCATCTACCGCGTCGCGGCGAGTGAACATGCCGGTGAGCGTCAGCTGGATGGCCGGTTTCCCGTTCACCATGATCTGCGCGTGCTTGACCTGGTCACCCATGCGGAGGGTATCCTTAACCGCATAGCCCAGGTCCAGCAGATAGGGCTTGAACTCCCCGCCGCCGCCAAAGGTAAGGTTGGTGCTTTTCCCATTCTGGCTGACCACCTGCTGGAGCGTTGTGCCATCCAATCGCCGGTCGATGTGGATCGTGGCGATCACCTGGGTATGTGCGTCGATCAGGTACCAGTCGTCGCTTGTGTACTCTTTTAATCCGGCGTAGAGATCATTGCCCCCCGGCATCTCTGTGCGGGTGCGCAGATGGATCCAGCCGGGGGAAGCCAGGAAAGGCTTCTGCCAGCGGTCGAGCAGATCCAGCACCGCCTGGTTTTGAGCGGAAACCGATTTCTGCGGCGCGGCGAGAGTCGGAAACGGTAGAGGTTCCGTGGGGGTAGTCGTCAGCTCAGCCTTCTGCTTCTCCTCATCCTTGAGCGGCTCAACAACCACGTCTACCGGGCGGTAGCCTTCAAAGGCGCGTTGTAAGGTGAAGACCAGCGCCGCGCCGTCAATCGAACCATCCGGCAGGCGCACGCGGACCAGGTAGCGCAGGCGCACATCGGACTGGGTCAGGTCGGGCTGAACCGTATCGGGCAGCAGCAGCCCTTCGTAATCGACAAAGAACTCCCCGCTGCCCAGCGACCCGCCGCCGCCCTGGTGCATGACGAACGGCCAGATGCCGGTGAAATAATTTACGCCATCGCCGGTCGGCGGCCCATCATAACGGATCGCGGACAAAACGCCTAACCCGTTGATAAAACTGCGCTCATCGCCGTAGGTTTTCAGGCGGGAAAAGTTGGGGTCACAGGCCAGGCCTACCAGGAAGGTGAAGCTGCCGCTTTGGAGCGTCCCGCCGCCGGCTAATCCGACAGGCTGGGGCTGCATGCCAGTCCCCAATGCCTGGGAGAACTGTGGATCCAGGAGCAGATTGGACGCCGAGTCGCAGTCCCCCGGCGTCACGACAAGACTGACCGGGCTGGTCGTGTAATTGAGAAAGGTTACCTCGTGTGGGTTGACGGTGAACGTCCAGGGACCGCTGCGTACATCCGCTTCAAAATAGGTGTGGACCAGCCGGCTGGCTTCATAAAGCCGCATCCCAGGGGGAGGTTCACCAAAGGTGTAGGAAGGCATACCATCGGAAGATCGGCACTCAATTACCAACCCAGGATGATCGTTTGTTATCTGCTTTGACACCTCATCACAGACGGGCATGGTCTGTCTTGGGCCGACCAGCCGCTGTACCGTCAGCTTCCATTCCCTTGCGCTGCTTCCCGCGACCAGCGGGTAGGCCGCGGTGAAGGTCTGACAGGTCAAGCCATCCGCGCCAGGCTGGGACCGGGCACTGTCCGATGGGTAAAACACGGAGGCGTTCCCGCCTGCCTCAACCGTGACTCCTTCGATGCGCCAATCACCTTCACCAGGGGCCGGGTAGCAGAACGTGGCGCGCGGGCTCGTGCCGATGATAACCAGGTCGCGTAGTTCCAGGGGAATGCCATTGACTGTCTGGGTCTGAGCGGTGAAGGCGACTCGGGGAGTAGGCAGGTTCTCCGCCGTTTTCGTGGGCAGCGTGTCGAGAAAGGCGATCTGATCCAGGCCAGCTGCCTCATCCAGTGTTTTGAGTAATTCGACATCATAGGCCACGGCGCGCACGATGATTTCCATCCCGTCTGCCCGGTGAAGCTTGCGGAGAAGCAGCCCGGTTTCTCGGTCAAACCAGTAGTCGTCCTCGCTGCCGTGCAGCAGCAGCGCCGGGCGGCCGGCGGCTTCGGATTCCATCGGTTCCAGCGTCAGCGTACCGACTTTTCCCAGGCCGTTGACGGTGGGGAAAAAGTCCGCCATGTTCTGTCCGGCATTCTCTAAGGGGGTAACCCGCCAGGGCGAATTGGCAAAGCCCGATTCTTCTTGCCCGCTGGGCAGATGCAGCGCCTTCAAATGGGCGCCGTCGCTGATGAATAGCAGGATCGGCTTGACATCCGGCGAGCGCGGGGCTGTGCCGCTCACCTGGTCGCTGCTGAGGACGCTCCCGCGACCTTCGCGGTCCATCCAAATCTGTTTATAAAAGGAGTAATCCTTCCCGTCCGCGCCATGCCAGGCGACTTGATACTCAAAGAAAACCGTCCGCCAGGTGGGGTTCTGGATCAGGGCCAGCGCCTGCTCCAGGTTCATCAAGACCGGTTTGGGCACGCGGGGTGTCTCCGTCATAGACTGGAACGTTGCGATTGGGGAGGGCGCTGTTTGTGCGGGGCCAGAGGTTGGATGAGAACGCTTTCCCACCAGATTCGAGACCAGAACCATCGTAATGGCGAAGACTCCAACCAGTAGAACCGCCCACAGTGTCATTTGCGCGGTTGGTTTGAGGAAGCGGAAGAATGGGAGCGGCTTCCAGGGTCGGGTTTTGGATGCTTGCGTCTGTTCAAACGTTTTCCGCAGCTGCGTTCGCTCCATATTCGTTGCGCCAAGCGGGTTTTGGCCAGAAAGCCCTTCCGCAAGAACCAGAAGCGGGCGATCTTCCGGCGTAGTTTGCTCCGTATAGGCTTGATTTTGCAAGCGGTAATCCAGATCATGCGCCAAGCGTTCGGCGCGGGCTTTTTCATTCAAACGATTGGTTTTACTCATGATTCACCTCTCGTAGTGGAGACGCGTTCGGACAGGCGATTTCAGGCGCATCGGATAAAGACTGGCGCAGTTTCTGGAGCGCGCGAAAGAGAATCACCCCGACATTGCTTTCACTCAGCCCGGTCACCTCCGCGATGGCCCGGTTGGTCAGCCCGCTGGCAAAACGCAGGCCGATCACATCGCGCTCCCGATTGGAAAGGTGGCGAAGCGCGAGGCGGAGACGGATGCGCTCATCGCTTTCGAGCGTGAGTTGTTCCGGGCCAGGGTCAACAGAAGGCTGCCGGGAAAAATCATCCCAGGGGATGAACTTGCGCAGATACTGCCGGCGCTGCCAGTCTGTGGCTACGTGCCGGGCAATCGAAAACAGCCAGGCCGAAACAGGCGCGCGGTCCTCATCGTATCTGGGCAGGCTGTGCAGTAGTCGCTCAAACACCTGCATGGTCAAATCTTGCGCGGTGGCCGAGTCGTTGCAGCGATATTGGAAGTAGGTGAAGATTCGGGCGGAATATTGCTCAAACAGGATCGTCACCGTTTCGGTTATCTGGTAGGCTTTCGCATCACTTTGATGATCCAGTTTTCTCATCGAGGGTTTGGCTCCCTAATTCTTTTTGATGATATGTTCGATAGGAGCTTTTCTTTGGCTGTTAATTCGCGTGAGGAGAGAAAGTATTACACAGGATTCGGCATAATTGTAGTGAACATGCTCTCTTCTCAGTACCGGGGTATGCACGACCTGGTTATAACCCAGCAGGTAAAGTTTGCCATCGCACTATGGATCCTGCAGATTTTCAAAGGAAACCATGTGATTTTCAAGCTGTATCCGTTTAAAACATAGTTACCAGGGAACCGTGATATGTGGGATCGGGATATCGAAAAGTATTTGATTGTGAGTTTCGATGCCAGTTGGAGCCTGTTTTTCAGCGGTTATCCAAAGGACCCAATGGACTGTGTTGGGGACCATGTCACGAGTTGGACAAGGCATATCAAACAAGCAATCCGGAACATTGGTAAAGATATTCCCCAGTTGGTAATGTGTTTTCATACCCTCCGGTCCCCAACCCGGTCCCGAATTAATTGTCATCAATGCCAGGCAAGAAAATACCAGCAGGGAGAGGACAAGTGCTCCAATCCAAAGCCAATGCTCACGAACTTGGCCTTGCTCATTTTGAAAAAGTGTTTCCTGTCCCATAATGCAAACCTCCCCAAGGATTGTATGCCTATTTTGTTTCGCGCAAAGGAAGGTAAATCTTGAACACCTACTTCCCGATTGATGACTACATCCTTTATCAGCCTCAGCCGATCACGCCAGTGAGAACACAATGATTTCTTTTCCCTTCCCGATCACTCCACCGGTATGGTTATGGTGAAGAGGAAAGGTCCAACTTGTCTGTTCTGATCTACCACTATTATCTCCACCTGGCTTTTATTAGGGGCTTTCCCGATCAAGTTTGAGAACCAACCTTGGATGTCAAATCGCGGTGGTTTTAATGCCTCAGGCGGGATTTGTTCAACTTCCAAAGATAATAGTAAATCGATCTTTTCTGGCTTGTTCTTTGTATGAGCTAATTCATATCCCTCTAATCCAGCGCCATACCCGATGGGCAAATCCAATTTTATGAGGTCCGCTGAATCTGTTGCCCCAGAACCTCTGCTCAGTTTTAATTTTCCTTCTCCCTCGATAACCGGGTTTGCGGAGGGGATAAAGTACCTCCGATCTTTCAATCCTTGGAAGTGATAACCAATATACACATTTTGATCGTTGGCATAGAGCCAATCGATGGTCACAGTCACCCCCCGGATTGTCTGCGAAAGGTTGGGATATTGTCCTTGTTGCAAAGGATCTGGGAAACCTGGGGCCATTGTTGACAAGCGATGGATTACTTCCAGATCGGTTACTTCTTCATAAGGGGTATTTTTTGTACGATCCTGGCTGGTACAACCAAAGAGGAAAATAATCAGAAACAATACGACCTTTTGGGCTTTCATTGCTTTTACCCTATTGGATTTCTCTATTTCTTCAAGAGGTTCCTTGAAAGGATTACAACAAGAGGGGATCCCCCTTCACGCGAGGCGCCTTTTCTGGATGGATGCTCCTGGTAAGATGGCGTCTTCCCGATGCGACGTTTTGAGTGATCTCGTCCCGGGAACTGTTCAGTATAAATGCGGCATCTTGATACGATTTCCCTAAAACATCGACCAGCAGCAAAGCTTCTCGTTCATGGCATTTCAACTGCTCCCAACCCGGGATGGCGATTGTCTCACCGAATGGATCTCGAATTGCCCGCCGGCAAGAAAAAATCACCTCTTGCAGCATTTGCCGGTCGATCGGTAGTGTTCCATTATCATCATTGTACACGCGCAAAACGGCTTCCTGCACAATCTGGCAGGCTAACTCCTCATCACCGACCAGGTATATCGCCATCGTGAACGCTTCATCCTGACAGACCAGGATCTGCTGGTTGAAAGAGTCAAATGTCATGGAGGAATTCATTGACATCCTATTTCCCCTTTCGGGTCACTTTTCCTGCATTGATTCGGCGATACGCTTCATCTCATCCAACCCCAGTCCCAGGTTATGCGCTTCGAGCAGGTAGGTCACATCATTCTGCATCCAGGTGAGATAGGCGTCATCTGCCTGGTCGTCCCAAAGGAGATTGCCCAGCCGAGTATTTGGATCCCCTTTGCCATTATCTTCCCAGCCCCCGTGCACATAGATGCCTGGCTGCCCGTTGATCTCCACTGTCTGCTCTTTTGACTCAGCCAGCAATGGCGGCGCGCTCTGTGCTTTATAGCCGGCATGCAGGATCACGCACCCATTTTGGATTGCCAAATCCTGCGTCCGGCAGTATTGAATGTCGACAACCTGACCTGCCTGCATGTCTTGCATGCTGCGATAGACATGGGCCAGACCCTCAGGCAGCCAGGTGGGGGTCAACAGCGGGAAGGTGATGCGTTCCTGAAATTCCCGAATTGTCAGCGTGGAAGGTGGAGTGACCATGCTTGCGGTGGGATGTCCCACCTCGGAGGTCGGTCCGAACTGCTCCGTATCGACAAAAGCAATGCCCAACCGTTGAATAATGCTTTCCGTAAAGGCCCGGACAGCCGGTACAAAAATTAGGGAACCTACCAACAGCAAAAGGAGTCCAAGTCCAACCGCCAGACGAACCCTTCCTTGAAACAATTTCGGTCCAACGGTTTTTTGTGATCTTTTCGCAAGCTGAGCAGCAATGCGAGGCCATAGCGTAATCGTATTTCCAGGCGCCCCATGTTCGGCGATCTCCAGTATGGCCCAATGCGATCCGTTTTCTCCTACCATGGTATTCTCTCCTTACTTACTGAATGGCAGCAAGAGCGATCGGAGCCGTTCGCGTGCTGCATACAGGTGCCGTTTGACCGAGCCCGGCGTAATGCCCATCTGAGTGGATATTTCCCGTTCGTTAAATCCCAGATAGTAGCGCAGGAGGATCGCTTCTTTTTGCTGAGGTGAGAGTCTGGTAAAGGCTTTTTGAATGGCTTCTCGGATTTCGTTCCGCTGCACGATATCTTCTGGCTCGGCCATCGTGGCGTCCAGGTACGCGACCAATTGCTGATATGCCTCATCATTCCTGCCTTCAAGCGGAACCTGACGTTTTTGCCGCATCACAGCTTTGAGCGCATCGTTGGTCACGATCCGGAAGAACCAGGGGCGGAATGGGCGAGTTGCATCGAACTGCGCGATGCGCTCGTAGCAGCGGATGAATGAACTCTGTACAATATCTTCAGCTACCGCCCGGTCCTGCGTAATCAGGACGGCGATCTGGACGGCCTGGACCTGGTACAACTCAACCAGTGTCTGAAGCGCAGCAATATTCCCACTTTTCAGTTGGGCAATAGCCTCCCCTTCATCCATGCAGGCTCCTTGATCAGGCTATCGTGCGGATTGTCTCTATAAGTATTATCCGGTAAGGTGTGAAAAGGTTGAGGTTAGGATGGGAGACCTTTACTTCCTTGAACTCATTTTTCTCGTTCTGCTCCTATTAATTAGCCGAGTTACAAATGTCAGGTGGTTAAAATAGCGCCAATTCTCCGAATATAAGACGTTTATTGCTCGTCTTTTTTACGATTCACCAACTTGGCTCGGATTTCTTCTGGAGACGTATGAGCCTCTTGCAGGACTTGCTGTACAAAAGGATCATTTAGGGTTAACAAGCTGACCAATAATTGCGCAGTGCCGATCACATCGGAGCGCCACTCCTTGGCTATCGGTATGGCACCTTCCAAAACCCGTTGGATAGAAGGAGATAGGTTGATGGTAGCGGGTGATTTTTGTTTGCCTGTCCTTAGCAGGTGCTGGATAGTTTCGGGAGTGATCTGGCTCTCATGAAGTACCTGACCTGCCATTCCTTGCTCTTCAGCGGCTAAAGCCAAGAGCAGGTGGGCAGGTAGAATAAGAGATGAACGCTGCTCGACAGTCACCACATGCACCCTTTGCAGTACCATCCTTGCAGCTTTGCTAAAGCGCATCAGACCTACAGATGAATTTTGTGGGTTCATAGGTCGCAAGTTACCTCCATCCTATTAGAAAATTATAGGTCCAGGAGCATTTAAAAAAAATCAAGAAGAATGAAGTTAATCGAGGCGGGGAGACGAACAAGCATCTCCCAGCCTCCTTTTCCAATCCGATCATTTTTTAAGGTCTTTACGGGAGATCCAGCCCTTGCAACTCGCCCTGCAGGGTGTCAGATAACCGATATGCCTCGCATCCATCCGGTTTTACTAGGACTGTTCTCGATTGGCTGGAATCCGGTTTCCGCAAGCTAAGACCCAACCAGCCTGATCGGCTCCATTCCAATCCGCCTACACCGGAATTATCAACCAGGAGATGCATACCGCTTCCGTTTGGATGAACCAAATAGACGCTGCTATTGTCCTTTCCGCGATAGGCGATCCATTGCCCGTCCGGCGATAGTTTGGGGCTGAGAAATTTCGGCGTCCCGTTTTCAATCGTGAACAGCTCTTGCGTCACCCCGCTGCCGGTCTCGTAGGCGAATACTTTCCAGGCTGCTCCTCTGGTAAAAGGCGCGGCGAAGTACAGCCGCGCGCCGTCGGGCGACCAGCCGATGATCGATTCGTAGCTCAGATTGGAGACAAACTGGGCCTGGCTGCCATCGACGCTGACAATGGCGGCGCTGTCGATCATGCCGTTCCCAAGATGGATATAGCCAAGCTGCCTGGCATCCGGCGACCAGTGGATATCAAAACCGGACGCTTTTGGCAAGATCTGCTCAGCCCCAGTATCTACCTGGACGATGTGGATCGAGTCATCGGTCCCTGAGTATGCTACCTGCTTGCCATCGGGCGAGAGCGCGCCCCAATTCCCCTCCGGAATTACCACCTGCCTTCCACTGCCATCCAGGTTGTAGAGCACCAGACCCCACTTTTCCGTGCCATCGATCTTTTCATAGAACAAGGCTTTCCCCTGAGCGAGGGCGGCAGGCAGCGGCGGCAACTGCTCGATCGTATCCTGGGTCAGGCACAAACCAGGCTGCGAGGTGGGGCTGGCGGCAAGATCGGTACGGGGTGTTTCTGGGGACCACTGGCCCGTCCAGGCGATTGGGGCGCCGGTCAGGGTCAGGCCGGAGACGATCACTCTGAGCTTGCCGGTCGGGATGGTGACGAAGCTGAGGCTGCGGTTGATCTGACCATCCCATTTCCCACTGCCGCCCCAGCCGCCTGGGGTAAAGCCTTCAATCTGGATGTCAAAATTCTCTACCTGTGGGTCGACCTGGAAGGTGAAGTTGTAACCGTTGCGCGAATCGACTCTGACCGATACCACTTTTATGGTACGCCCGAGGAGCTGAATCTCCTGGTTGAGCGCGAATTCCTGGCCCATCTGCGGACTGGACCCGGCATCGAATTCAAATACGGCGGTCGCTGTGGAATCGGGCTGTAGCAGGGTAACGCCCGGAACGCTAAGCGTCAGCGGGTAGGCCAGTCCAGCCGCTTTGAACTGCACGGCCCATCCACTTTCGTTCGGGTCGCCCCAATTCACATCGGGAGTGATATCGGTTGGGGTGGTGTAGTGCACAATTTTTTCATTGGCATCCCGGATTTCGATGCCGCCGTCCATTCGAACGGACTGCCCGGGTTGGCTTGGGAGGTGTATGATCCCGGCCAGAATGTACCCATCCGCAGTTTCAACCTCTTTCTGTACTTTCACCGGGCTTTCCGCGATCGGCGGGATCGTGCTGCTGTTCGTTGAAATGGGCATCGCTTCAGTCTCTGTTGAATGGGCCTGTGGCGAGGGGGAAACCTCGATGACGGGCATCACGGTCATGTTGGGTGGAGCTGGAACGAAGCGAAGGGGGAGTTCCCAGTTCTCGGGGACTTTACCGGGGAGTGTGTCTAAAATACAAGGTATCACCAGAACAGCCTCATTGGTACTGGCTGGAACGGGTTGGAAGTCGCTGTTCTCCAGGGAAAGCGTGGTTCCATCTGCAAGGCGAAGATAAGGAGCCTTCAGGCAACCCTGGATATCCTCTCGGGTGGGATAAGCTGATCCAGGCACGCCAAAGATGCGGTATTCGAGATGGGTTCTGTCCCCGGTCAGCACAGCCGAAGTAACGGTGATCGTAATTTCGCCTTTCACGACGATGACTGGTTTCGCCAGGACACGGATGGGTGTGCTGCTGTCGACAATCCCCACGCCGGGGATATAGCCGAGTAATCCGCGCACGGCAGCTAACACCCGCTGCGGACCGGCGATGAGGAGGCCAGCCACAAGCAGCAATGCGACCATGCCAGCGACTGCGCCAATATGTTGGCGTAGCACCGGGCGGCGAAACACCAGCCCCAGGTGCTCGCTCAACGAAATGGGCTGGGGGGACTCTGCAGCCAGGCGAGCGCGCAGGCTAGTCAGGAATTCTGGGCGCGGTTGCGGCATCTCGACCGCGGACCGCAGTTTTTCTTCAAACGAGGGAGGATTTGCGCTAGCCATTTTTCTGCTCCAGCATGTTGGCGTTCAGGAGGACGGATTGCAACCGGGCCTGCAGCCGGTAGAGGGATTTCTTCACGGCGTCTTCGCGCTTATTCAAAACGATGGCCATTTCCGCGAAAGGAAGTTCTGCCACATACCGAAGGCGGATCAATTCCTGTTCTTCTTCTGGCAGCGAGCGGACCAGTCGCCGCAACTGAGCGATCTCATCCATTCGAGCGATTTCTTCCGAAGGATCGGGAGAAGCTGGCAGCCCTGACGCAGTATCCAGGGGAACTTCCCGGTGGTTTTTTCGAAAATACTCTTTGGACAGGTTCCGGGCGATGGCGAACAGCCAGGCGGCGAAATGACCGCGATGCTGGTAGCGGGGCAGCGCCTGCAGGGCAGAAAGAAAAAGCTGCGAGGTCAGGTCTTCGGCGAAGACCGGATCATTGGTGTGGAAGTAGAAATACTGGTAGATCCTGACTGCCCATCGATCGTAGATCGATTGGAATATTGCCGGATCCTGCTGCGCAGCGAGAGCCAATTCGCCATCTTTGTCTGGATTGGAATCGTGTGCGCCGGCAATGGTTTGGCTAAATTGCATCGTTTCTCCTGGTTAATATCGAGGATATTTATACGTTTCGAGCATGGAAGGCGATTTGAAATGCATTTCTATATATTAAAACAAACGGGAAACAAAAAAGGGACAAGCAGGGAATGGCTTTCGAGATAGTATTAATTAGGAAAACTATTGGATAGAGCGTGATCCTGTTTCAGGATTAGAAACAATTCGGATAGCTTTATTTGTCGCCAGGAATTGTCCTGACCCTACCAGCACCCCTAGCGCGTTTAGCAGCACATCATTAATATCGACCGAATGGTAGTAAGTACCGGCGATAATACCGATGAGCAGTTGGATACCTTCTCAGGATATATAGCCCAAACAGCGTTGTGCTCAGAGTGCGGGTTCTCAACGCAGAGAACACCGATTTATAGGTAGCGATTGAACTTTGAGACTTATGCTTGCCAATGATCATGATAAATTAAACCATAACATCCAAAGAATTGCGCCATTTGATGAGCAGGGTATGATGGTGTCCTGCAATTATACTGAAACGCAAATTGTCACATTTCCCTCTCCTTGAGCGACTTTATTTATGTAGCTACAATAAATCAAAGGATCCGGCAAAGGAATATCAATGGATGAAACCAAAACCCTCGCGAAAGAAGCACCCGCTTTTATGAGGAACAAAGCTGAGGAAAATAGGCAAGCTGAAGGGATAAACTTCACTGAGCTTTACCACCGGCATGCGATCCCGGTATTCTATTACCTCTACAGCCGAGTACGTAATGTGGCGGACGCCGAAGACCTGACCTCGCAGACTTTTATGACAGCGCTCGAAAACTTATCCAGGCTGCGCGAACCACTCAAATTTACATCCTGGATATTTACGATCGCCCGCAATAAAGCCACCGACTTCTTTCGTAAATCTCAGCGCCGCCCCATCGCGGATTTTGACGAAGAATTCGATCAGACGAAAGTTGTAAGCAGAGACCTTTCCCAGGCAGACCAGGACCGCTTATGCGATCTAGAACGCCTCATTTCCCGCCTCAGTCCAATCGAGCAGGAGTATCTGCGCCTGCGTATTGTTGCGGACCTGCCCTTTGCCGAGATCGCCTCGATCCTCAACGAGCCCGAGACCCGCATCAAAAAGAAATATTACCGGCTCCTGGAGCGCCTGCAAGCCCAGGTGGAGAAATAACATGAACGACCTTACACCTTTTGAGAGAGAAATCAAGCAGACCTACCATCTGCCCGATGCCAACCCGGCCTTCTTCAACCGTCTAGAAGTCAAACTGCAGACTTATCAGCTCAATCCGAAAGCAAAAGCCAAAGCCAGCTTCCACTTTACCCGTGGCTGGGCTTACGCGATGGCCGCCTTTCTTCTAATTTGCGTCATGGTCTTCGCCATTGGCCCCTCGAAGGTCCTTGCACAATTCCAAGCGGTTTTCGGATTTGTGCCAGGTGCTGGCCTGGTGGATACCAGCTCACCCTTCCGGCAACTGGCTGAGCCGGTGAGGGATACAAAAGATGGAATAACTCTTACCATCCAATCCGCTTTTCTGAGCGCCGATCAAACGATCATCACCTACACCATGTCTGACCTGCCGGCTGAAATAAAACGCGCCAATTTCGGCGACCCAGAATGCTTTGCTCCTGCCTACCTGATCCGCCCGGATGGCAGCAGAGTGGAAGCATCCGGAAGCAGCGGCGGCATCGCTCCGGACGGGTCATTTGTTCACCAAGTCCGCTTCAGCGGCCCGTTCCCGGCGAACTTCAACCAAGCCTCGCTGGTCTTCCCCTGCCTGGAAGGTACGGCTCGGGGTAAGGGACCGGAAGGCTGGCAGATCGCGCTTGCTTTCAAGCCCGCGCCTGAGAACACTGTTGTTTACCCGGCCACCCTTATGCCGCCCCAGGCCAAGATCGAAAGCCCAGTTCCGGCCATGGTAGATCCTACTGCACAGCCCAGGGTCGAAAGTAAGATCCCTGCAATGGTAAATCCTACTGAGCAACCCAAGGACGAAAGCGAAACACCTTTCATGCCCGCGATGATCATCAACGGTGACCGTCAGGAGGGGATGGATGTCATTAGTGTTGTCGAAAAGCCGGATTCATATTGGGTTACTTGGGCTTACCCCAACAAATTCGATTTCGAAGTTCAGGCTGGTGGCCATCTTTATATCGTGCCTTACAATCCGGTCCTTTATGATGCGAATGGCAAGGAACTTCCAGAGCCGGACCATGAAACCCAACTTGAACTTTGGGAATTTGAAGCTGGCTTGCACAACCAAATATCAGAGCAACTAATGAAATATTCTGGCTTGATAAACATGCACACATTTGTGGTACCGAAGTCTGGTGTTGCTTTCCCCGTTTATGCCAAACAAAACGTTTATGAGCGCTCCTTCCCAGAAAAAGAGGCTTATGCCGAGATTGAGTTTGATGGTAGTAAGGTACAGATCTCAGACAAACCCCTTGAAATCAACCAGCAAATCCAGATTGGTTCGGTCAAATTTAAACTGAATGCCGTCGGTAAGAACGAATATGGTGGTTACTCCTTCTTCTTCGATGGTACTGAAGGGAAAGTCGTCCAATGTAAGGTTGAATTGGTTGGGCGCCCAACAAACATAAACGGTGGCGTCAGTTTCAACCCGGACGACCCTTATCACTTCTACGAGGCAGCGATGTACTCACAAATTCCAACTGGCAAGCTGACCGTGCGCGTTTCTCAACCGGCAGTCCTGGGTGATCTGATCAGTTTCATCGGCTCGTGGTCGCCCGAAAAATAGCAGTTTACCGTAAAGAGATCTAATACGAAAAAGCGCTGGATCAACTCCGGCGCTTGTTTGTATAGCCTTCAAGTATCGAATTGTTCTATTTTTTCCACCATCCGGACGAAGGCTTCTTGAACCACTTCTTCGGAAAGCTCCTGATCGTGCAGCACCAGGAACGCCGCCGAAATGGCTTTGACCTGATAGCGCATGACCAGTATCTCCAGTCCGTGTGGGTCGCCTTGTTTGATGCGAGTGATTGCGGTTGGGTCATCCATGCATGGATCCTGATGAGAATTCTCTATACTATATATCCGGGAGGTGGAAAAAATCGTACCAATTTCGGCTGTTACGAATGTCTCATTCCTGCTATATACATTATGAAGCGTTGGTTTGAACCTCATTGTATCTTGACCCGTGCCTATGGAAAATGTAACGTTGGCCTCCAAAGAGAATGTCACAATGCCAAACGAGGAAGCTGTTCTGGTAGAAGCCGCCCGCAGCGATCCGGCGGCCTTTACGATGCTGTACCGTCGTTATGTAACTCCAGTCTACCGTTATCTATATAAATGGGTTGGAAATCCTGCCGAAGCGGAGGATCTGACCGCACAGGTGTTTACGGAAATGCTGGAACGGCTGGAACAGTATCAAGAACGGGGTCACTTTGCAGCCTGGTTGTTCACCATCGCCCGGCGCAAAGCCATTGCTGCATACCGGCAGCGCCGGCCAACTCTGGCCCTGGATGAGGCTGAGGATCTTCCCGCTCCAAGTGAAGATCCATTGGAGCAGGTGGCCCGCACAGAACAGGCGCGGCAAATGACCGCCTTGATCGCGAAACTGCCGGAAGAACAACAGGAATTGATCCGTTTGCGCTTTACCGCCGGATTGAGCTACGCGGATATTGGCGCCCTGCTGGGCAGCACGGAAGCGGCGGTGAAGATGGCGGTGCACCGGTTATTACGCAAGTTGAATGAGCAATGGGAAGCAAAATGATGGACGATCCAATTCTCTCGCAATTCCCCGATTCCTTTGTCGATCCGTTGATCGCAGCGGTTGATGCGCCGGAACCCCAGCCGGCTTTCGTCGCCAACCTGGAACAGCGTTTGCTCCAGCAGCAGCAAGGGGTCCACCAGAACGGGCGTCAACCTGTCGCGGACCGGCCTGGGATCCATCTTCCTTCACTCCATACCCTGGGCAATTTGCTGCGCCGGACGGGTTCCAGGCTCTTCCCATCCGTTCCGGTTCGCCGGTGGCAGTTTGCCGTGATTCTCCTGATCCTGATCTTAACCACCGCGCTGTTTGTGATCGGCCCGCAGCGGGTTCTGGCGCAGGTGCAGCGCTGGCTGAACTATGTGCCAGGCATTGGCTTTGTCAACCTGTCCGAGACGCAGGTGCTTCCCAGCCCGGTGCAGATGCGCCGCGGTTCCATCACCCTGCAGGTCGACCAGGTGGTTGCTGGTCCTGAACGCACCCAGGTGATCTTCACCCTGCCTGGGTTCTCGGAACAGAACCTGAACGCGGCGCAAAAAAACACGGACCAAACCGGTTTTACCGCCTTTTTGGTTTTGCCGGATGGCAGCCGGTTGGCGCCGGTGCGCTGGGAGCTCCGTTATGGCAGCGCCAGTCTGGAATATCGGGCGCTGCCGGCAGGTGTTCGCCAGGTGACGCTGCTTCTCCCGCGTCTACCGCTCGTGTCCGCGGGCGCACTGCCGGAAGAGTGGGAAATCCCTCTCACCCTGGTGCCAGCCGGTGGGCAGAATGCGAACGACCTTTTCCCTCAGCCCTACCATCCAACACAGGCAGAAACGACGGTAAATGGCATCACCCTGCGGGTGCTGGATGTTGCGCAAACGGCTGATGAAACAGCGATTCGCTATCAGGTGGAATGGTCGGATCCCGCCTGGCAGTTCCATGGAAATTATTCCATGATCTGGATGCCCGAGTTGCGGGATGATCTAGGACATGTGTACTGGGAGTCGATGGGGTGGCAGTCCTCCTCGGTCGCGGCGGTGATGGACAGCCCATCCGTGGATCGCACGCAGGTAGCGCCAACACCGGTGCCTGATCATCCCAACCAGCTGGAAACCATTGTTTTTCCCGCCCTGTCCCTTTCTGCCAGCCAGGCCACCTTATGGCTGGACTCGTTTGGTTTCATGATTAATGCCGAGGGGACTGTTACGCTCGATCTGGGAGCACACCAGACTGTAGGGGATGCCTGGCCCCTCGATGCGGCCCTGGAAGTGGCCGGGTATCCGATTCACATGACCGGCGCCTTGCTGAGCGAAGAAACCGTTCGCATGGGAAACGGCCAGCAGGAAGATCGTACGTACATTGAATTGACGGTTGAACCCTGGCAGGATCAGAACGGCTTTACCTTGTCCAGCGTCCAGCTGGCGAACCCGGAGCAAAATATCTATGGGTCGATCGGGCAGCAGATAAACAATGGAACGATCCAATACCAGGGCCGGTTGTATATTCCGAAAGGGAAAACACCTGTTGGACTGGTGACGTTATCGGTTACCAACGCAGAAATAACGGCCAAGGGTCCCTGGTCTGTCACCTGGAGCATTCCGGACAAGAACCCCGCCAAAGTCGCGCAGCCGCTGCGTTTCGCTCCAAAATCACCAGCCGAGTCAGGAATTGGAATGCAGCCCATCGCGGAAGAGGTGCTTTTGAGCGACCGGCTCTCAGCTGTAAAATTGAATGGCACGGGTCTGCCCGCCAGCGCTGCATTTGTCCAGGCGTATGGATACGATCCAGCCACCTTTGACCCGAGCCGAACGGCGGCCGGGTTGTACCTGGAAGACCAGTGGGGCCGGCGCTACGATGCCGGGCGGAACCAGGCGATCATCCGCCCGGATGGCGATGTACCTGGTTATGCCACAGATTGGATCTTCTTCCCACCCCTGGCGCCGCTGGCGCAAACGGTCCACCTGCACGTCCCTGGGATCGAGGTCTATCTGCCTGGCTCAGCTTCTTTTGAAATCGAGGTTCCCCAAGCCGTCGACTTCAAATCGAAAGAATACCCGGTAGTAGGATACAGCAATGGTGGGGCTGCCCAGCCGTCGACGATGACTCATTGGGTCACCGATCCCTGGCCGGTGGATATCGCTTTTGGAATCGCCGGTTTCCGGCTGCATTTTACCGAAGCGCAGATCGAGCGCAACGAGCAGTCCGACCCGGCCTATACGCTGCTGCTGAAAGGCGATCCGATGATGCAGGACTCCGGAAAATCCCATTTGCTGCGACTGCGCTTCACAGAAACCGTGCGCCCGGATGGTCGGACCGTCCTGATCGATCCCGATGCTGAAAAAATAGGCATGCTGATCCCCCCTTATGGCGCGGTAAGGCCCGACCAGCCGGGTGCATCGCAAGTTCGAGCTGGGATCCTGATGGATGTCACCGCCGCGAATCAGTTGGATCTGCTTTCCGGCTGGTATCGGGTGACACTCAACGGCGTGACGATTTGGGTGCCAGGTCCATGGGATATCCCGATCTTACCCGCAGGAAGGTAAGTGGTGCGTTAGCGCTCTTTGATGGAAGCGACCCCCCAATAGGGTCCAGAACAGGGCACTTTATTCTCAAAGTACCGGTAGTCTTCTGGTTGGCGTTGGCTGCCGGAGAGCCAGACATCTCTTCCCAGTGCTGCTACCGTCGTTTCACCGCTACCATCCAGGTGAACAAAACGCAGCCGGTCCGGGTCATCACGCGGCCAGACGTCCGGCGGCCACAAAACGGTATAGCCATCGACGCGCAGGCAACCATCCTGATCCACCGTCAGCAGGCCTGGTAAAGAGTCTTCTTCCGGGGCCGGTCGCGACTGTTGTAGAAAGAAACTATTGACCACGGAATTGGCATCATTACCCTGATGGATTTGAAGGGGTTGAACGGTAATATCGGGAATGGCCTGGGATGTGAGGGACTCGATATCCCCCAGCGTCCAATAGGGACCTGGGCATGTGGCAATGGGCAGCCCATCGTCTATGGGATTGGGCGCGCTTCCACCCCCCATCTGGACGGGTTCGCCGACCCGCGCCACGGCCTGGCCTTTGTCGTTGTGTACTTCGATGCGATCTCCCTCGACTCGCAGTGTGAAACCATACCGCCAGAGCACCAGAGGCGCATCGCCTCGTGCTCCTTCGACCCGTAAACAGCCGTTCGAATCAAGGATCAGCGTGCCTTCCATCAGCGCTGTGAGATACACATTGGTTGGGGCCTGCCTGGGAAAATAGATCGTCTGTCCATCAGGCCCAGGGTAGGTTTCGACCTGACCATGGAGGGTATCGGTCAAATGGTTGGGATCATTCGCCAATATGTCCACGAGATCAGGCAGCGTCTGCCCCGCGGCGCGCACCGCCTCTCGGAACAGGTTTGGGTTACCCACCTGCACCGTGACCCGGTTGTCCATCACGGAAATGGAACTGGTGATGGAGATGCCCAGTGTTTCCGCCACCTGGCTGGCCTTCTGCTGCGCAGCTTTCAAGTCCGCCAGGGAATGCGGGAAGGTGCGAATTTCAACCTGGTCTCCCCAGGATTTATTATTCAGATAAGGATGGATGATTCGTTCACCATCGCGGGTGAAAGCCACCACGACTCGGTATTCCGGCTCATGTTGGATCCACAGGCCGGCAAACGTCTCTGCCTGTTCGCGCTCCAAGGCCGCATTAAGTTCTCCGATTTCGTCCTGCGCCCCCAACTGCGGTAGAGCTTGCTCCTGGCCCACCCCAAACTGCTTGGAATACGCTGCGGCATCCTGCTGCACTGCCACACCGGTGGTTGGGTTTGCTGTGGCAACCGGTCCAGACCCAGCGCCTGAGGTTGTCACGCACCCAACGATAGCTAGAAGTATGAGCAGCGTGACGAAGATGTTTCGATAAGATTGCCATAACTTCATACCTCCCTACCTTTCTCCTAACTGGCGGGCAACTTCCAGAAGGTTCTCCAATGGATACGCGTCCACCGGCGCACGCAGCTCAAAGCCCATCTCTCCCACCTTCCAATCCAGATACCACCAACCAAAGCGTTGGATGGCATAAGCCGTCTGGCCATGCATGTCCATCTGGCGCGCTTCGGAGTCGTAACGCGCCAGCCCCCAACCGGCGCTTGCGTAGCTGGCGGTGGTCGCCATCTGGGTCAGTACCACCCAGCTTCCGCCTGGCAGGCGTACCTGTTGTTCCACGGTGGTCCAGGTGTCCTGGTCCCCGCTGCGCTTTTCGACCTGCACAGTTTCGAGAGTCGAAGTGTTCAGATGGGGAGCCAGCGCGTATATCGGAAAATCTAGCCCGGATTGGGCAGCCTCGATTGTGGCGAAGCTCATCCGCTCTGGCGCGGTGGCCGGCAGGCCGAGCATACTCTGCGCATCCCCCTGGCCGGGCAGGGTCTGAGAGAAGACGGTGGTAACGTAACCGGGTGCGGCGATCCAACCCTGGGTGATCACCTGCACGCCATCGAGTTGCAAATTTGGATCCCACGTGCCGGTCCATTCCCCCGGCCCAGCCTGGTTCGCAGGCAGTGGACCGTCGCACAGCGAATTGGGAGAAGCCATACCGATCTCTCCCCAGAATGGTCCAGCAGGCACCTGTCCCTGCGCATTCTCCACATACAAGCGCCAGCCGCTCCTGTCTACCTGCCAGTCGACCTGCAGTGTTTGGGCGGGTTCCGGCGCCTGGATGTGCAACACCAATGGGCCTGCTTCCAGCCGCATCCATAGATTATCCGGTCCATCGGGATGGTCGGGCGCCGGGCGGCTGAAACGCGTTTCTGTCCACAGGTTCAAAAGCCCCGGCGGAATCTGCTCGGATGGGGGCACCTGGAAAGCCAGGGTTTTGGCCAGCGTGTCTCCTGGACTCAGTTTTTGGAGATAGGGCGGTCCAGATAGAAGCGTGGCAAAGGAAAATGGCCAGGCCTCCGGCGCTCGCCCCTGGCTATCCACCAGGCTCAAACCGGCCATATCGCGCCCATTATGAATATAAACCGTCTCCGGCCCGGTGTTGCGGATTTCCACCTCAGCCTGACCGCCCTCTCCGGCCAGATAGGTGTCCTTCGGCAAGCGCACTTCCATCAAAAGACCATCCCGTTGTCCCAGCGCGCTAGCCGGCTGGCCTTGTCTTACATGACCGGGTAAGGCAGTTGGAAAGGGGGAGGCGGTTGTGCGAGCTTCGATGGTCGCCTGGCCGTTTGCCTGTTGGGTGGCATAAAACCCTTCCGATACCGCCGGGGTGCTGGTGGCGAGGGGATCGTTCGTAGCGGTCGGAGCCTCCGTAGGGGACTGGTTGCGCAGGTCATTTGAATTTTCTGGCATGGGGAGACAGGCAACCAGGAGGCAGGCGGAGAGCGCCAGGATTGGGAGAACAGATCGTTTTTTTATCATGACCCCTCCGCAATAAACCACTTCAAGTTGGATGTTTCATCGACTAACGAGCTGTCACTGGCCATACGCGCACGGCGCCATCGTCGCCGGTTGCTGCCAGCCAGCGCCCGCTGGGTGACCAGTAGTAGCCGGTCAGGTTGAGCGGCTCGAAGGCTGCCCGGGCCACGATGTCTCCGCTCTGCCAGTGGGTGACTGTGACCCCCCGGCCATCGGTTTGAGCCATCTGCGCGGTAAACCCTCCGCCGGGCGCGTAGGCATTGTCGCCAATATCATGGCTACCGCCCACCGTTTTTTCTCCACTGACGGCGTTGAGGCGCGTCAGCCGTATGTAATATTGTGCCTCCACTGCCAGTAGTTCGGTATCATTGACCCAGGCGCCGATCCGGTACTCGGGGAAGGTTTGGATTACCTGATCTGCTTGCAAGTCGTACACAACCAGTTGGGTTTGGCCGGCTTCGTTCTCCGGCATTGCCTGTAAAGCCACCCGGCTGCTGGAGGGGTTGAACGCCGCCAGCGTCAGGTTGGGCGCGTTATAGCTGGCTTGAGCGTTGGCAACGTGATAAACTGCCGAAAATTTGCCATCTCCACCGCGTTTCCATAGCACGAGAACCCCTGGACCCACCCCGCCGGGACTGGCGCTGCTCAAGACAGTCACCAGGGCCTGTCCATCCGGAGACCAAACCAGGCGGGCGACCGACATGTCCTTGGTTACGGGAGCCGACGGTGGTGGGGCTAGCCGGGTGATCTGCCCGGAAGCCAGCGCAACGACCGCAGCGCTTGCGCCCTCGCCGTATGCCAGGGACTGGCCATCGGGTGAGAAGGATGCTCCCATGAAAACTGGAGATGCGGGCAGGCTGTGCAGCACACTGCCATCCTGCACCTGGTACACCACCTCAGCGTTTTTCGCTGAGTCAAACAATGCCACCAGGGTTCCATCCGGATTAAGGGCTGGAGAACTGAACGGGGCGTTGAAACGTTGTAGGAGTTTCCCGCTGGCAGTCTCAAAAACGTCCACACCGCCGTATTCACCGGTATAGGCCAGCCGGCTGCCGTCCGCGGACCAGGTGAGGGCAAACGGCGCAATCGGTCGGACCGGGATTCGCGAGATGATTTCTTCATTCGCTTGGGGATCGCCAAAAGCCCATTGGGTGATTTCGCCGCTTTCGTAGAGGATCAAGATCCGGTCGCCATCGAAGGTGGCGGTAAGCTGGTGTCTTGTGGAAAGCGGTTCAAGGGACGATTTTAACTGCGATCGGATGGTCCCACTGGCTAGATCCCAGACTACCAACGGATGATAAGGTTGATCTTCCGGGTTGCCACAGTAACAGGGTTCGTACCCACCCCGAGAAGCGATCCATTTGCCCGTTGGGTCGGCAAACAGTGCTCCGCCCGTAGCCGGAAACGCGAGGAGCCGGCCCAGCAGCTGCCCATTCGCGCGCTGGAGGGTTTTCGTCCGCGTACCATCTGGGAAATGGAGTAAATCGACGCCACCGCTCGCGCCGCCGTCCGCCAGCGTTTTCTGATCGGGCAGGAACTGCGGGAAGGCAGTGTAACACTGGCCATTCCGTTCCAGTTTTAACCGATCTTCTCCAGTGTGTATATAAATAAAGCGTGGACAGGTACTACCCAACGCCGCCACCGTGATCGCATTCCCGTCCGGCGACCAGGTCAAGGCCGGGGTAACACCCTCGCCCGTTGAGCTGTTCGGGATTTCTCGCACCTGTCCGTTGGCCACATCGATTAACTGAATAGGATCGGAACGACCTGGGCCAATGAACTGGTAGGCGATCGTCAGGCCATCGGGCGACCAGGCAATATCACCCCAATAGGCATTGGGCGTTGTCCTCCCGTAGGGATGGGATGCACCGGTGGATGCATCATAGACTATCACGGTGCCATCTGCCAGCGCAGCGGCGAAGGCTTGGCCTTGCGCGTTAACATCAAAGGCGATCAGGTTGGAGGGGATGGACTGATACCACAGCTCTTCTCCAGTATCGACTCGATTCAGCGAAACGCCGCTGGCCCAGGCAATTGCCACCTGCTTTGCGCCGGGGAGGAACACCGCGTTCATGATCTTGCCGCGACCGATCCAGGTTGGCTTACCTAAGGTGAGCGTGGTCGGTTGTGAGGTGGCTGTTGGGGCTGGGGTTTCTGTTGAAAACAGCATTAAAGTGGGTGTAACGACAATTGTATTCGTCGCTTCTATTGTTGCCCGATTGTTCAGCTCTGTCTGTGGAGGAGCAGTAGGGCTGATCTGCGTGTTCGTACAGCTAGCGGCGGTCAAAAGTATGAAGATGAGGGTAAAAAAACGTAGAAGGTTTCGAGTCCGGGAATTGAGCACGGCATTCCTCCTCCTTCACGAATGAAGGCAATTCTAAGACGGAATTAGGGCAGGGGATGTTCCCGAAAACTGCTATTCAACGATCCAATTTTAATTAGGGTTCATCTGTAATAGCTGAAACTTCATCTGACACTCCTGGCTTATCAGACACTGAAATCGGTCGGTGTCCGATCTAGCTGAGGTTCGTTCCCTGGAGGAGAAAAGAGGGTATCGAGCATTTTCTCCTTGGCCAGGTGCTTCGTCTCTTGAAACGTCTGGTAGGGCGTTCGCCCGAAGCAGTACTTGCCAGTGTGTGTCCGTTCGTGATTATACTGCCAGAGCCATTGATCCAGATCGGTTTGCAGCTCCTCGATTGAGTGGTAAATCTTCTTGCGGAATGCGACCTGATAGAACTCCTCTTGAATGGTTCGGTGAAACCGCTCGCAGATTCCGTTCGTTTGGGGATGCCGGGCTTTGGTTTTGGAGTGGTCGATATCTTCGATGGCCAGGTACAGCTCATACTCGTGATGCTCCAGCGAGCCACAATACTCGGTTCCACGATCGGTCAGCACGCGCAGCAAGCGAATATCTTCCTCCTCGAAGAACGGCTGCACCTGATCGTTGAGCATGTCCGCGGCCACCAAGGCGTTCTTGCGATCATAGAGCTTGGCAAACGCTACTTTCGTGTACGTATCAATGAAGGTCTGTTGGTAAATGCGACCAATTCCTTTAATAGTGCCGACGTAGTAGGTGTCCTGGGCGCCTAGATAACCTGGGTGTTCGGTCTCAATCTCCCCCTGAGCTTCTTTCTCGACCCGAGCCTTTTCCAACGCCTGGAGCTGGTTCTCGGTGAAGACTAGATTTTCTGCCGCTGCTTTGGCCTCCAAGGCTTTCAAGCGTTTCTGGGTGCCTCCACACTTTATAGTTGATAACTGAATGGCAAGTGGAAATGGTAGAATAGCGAGTCTTTCACAACATCGAATGGAGAAACAAGGCTCGCGTGGTCAAGGAACTGCTGGGAATCCTGGGGATTCTGATTTTACTGTTTGAAATCTATTGGTGTCTGCGCAGGCTTTGGTTGAGACGACTCTTGGAAAAGAGGAAGAAAGAAAAGCGAACGCGCAAACCAGCTATTTTGCGACCGAAGAGCGAAAAGGATTGCCGTTTTTGCCGAGAGGGAAAAGAGAAACGAACAGTAGCCAAGCGGGAAATGCCGGAATCCTGGCAGTTGCGCAAGGGGCGAGGAGGACGGAAGAAGAAGATCAGGAGTGAGGGTTTCTTTTGTCCAAACAAACGCTGTGAATACTACGGGATCACCGAAGAGGAGATCCATGCGCTGGTGGGGTATGGGACACATGGAACCCAGGAAGTGATCCGGGATTTCAAGTGCCAGGCGTGTGGAAAGAAGTTCACAGCCCGACGGAACACCATTCTGTACCGGCTGAAAAGTCACTCTGAGTTGATTGAGAAAATTATGTGGCTGTTGGCATTGGGGGTAGACGCATCTGCGTTAGAAGAAGTGTTTGGGGTACGCGAGATCACGATTCGCACCTGGTTATGTCGGAGTGGGATACAAGGGAAGAAACTGCATGATCGCTTTATGGCGGAGATGCAACTGGTACATGTGCAGCTGGATGAATTATGGGCGAACGTGAAAGATAAAAGCCAGGATATGTGGCTGTGGATTGCCAGTGATGCAATGACAAAGCTCATTCCCGTTATGCAGGTGGGCGCACGAAATCAGGAAATGGCGTATTCGGTGGTGCATGAATTAAAAGGAAGACTGGCGGAGAGCTGCGTGCCAGTTTTCAGCACGGATGGCTTGAAGCACTATTTTTATGCGCTGACCGCACATTTTGGGAAATGGGAAACAGCGGATGGGAAAAAGCCGGTTTGGGTACTTCTGAGCAACTTTATCTACAGTCAGGTCATCAAACATCAAAAGCGCAGAAAGACTGTGGAAGTTGAGCGACGAATATTAGTAGGAGAAGCTAGTGCGTATACAGAGCGACTTCGTCATGTGGGGCTGAGTGGTCGGATCAAAACCCAACCAGCTTAATGCCCCTATAAGAAATGACCTTTCCATACCTGAAACTGTGACGGTCATTGATCCCCGTCATCCACTCTTCAACCGAACATTTCCCTTATTGCATATCAAGAATCAACATGAAAGGAACCTCCGCTGCCTGATTTCGCTGCCGGAAGGGGTGGAACGCTGGCTGCCGATCGAGGTTACCAATATAGGCGGAATCCTGCCGGAAATATTTCCCAATCCCATCGATCTCCATTCTCTACGAACCTTGGCTCACCTCTTTCTGCGCTTTGAGGCACAGTTAGAGCAGGAGGGTAGAGATGGAAGCCAAAACAAAACCGGTCCCACCGGAGCGGGTGCTCAAGCCCCAACAAGTCTGGGAAACACTCGGGGCAGCGCAACAGGCAATGGTCAAGCAGACGATGATCCGGATCTGCCAGGAAACGCTCAATCGATGGCGCCAGGAGGAAAAGGATGAACCCATTATCGAACGATAATCTTCATCACCCGAAAATCACGGCAGCCCATCTGCAACGATTGGCCTATATCTACGTGCGCCAGTCATCCCCCAAACAAGTGGCGCAGAACAAGGAAAGCCAGGCCTATCAATACCGCCTACAACAACGCGCGCACGAGCTGGGTTGGGCGGAAGAGCGCATCCACGTGATTGACAGCGATCTGGGCTTATCCGGGAAAGAAGCTGCCGGACGAAGCGGGTTCCAGGAACTGGTGGCGGAAGTTTCCATGGGGAATGTAGGGATCGTCTTTGGCTACGAAGTGTCGCGCCTGGCGCGCAATAATCGGGATTGGTACATGCTGCTGGACTTGTCAGCCGTGTTTGGGACGCTCATCGCAGACAATGATGGGGTCTACGATCCGCGGCAATACAATGATCGATTACTGCTGGGTCTGAAAGGCACGATGAGCGAGGCTGAGCTGCATTTGCTGCATGAACGACTGTACGCTGGGCGGATGAATCAGGTCAAACGAGGGGCGTATCGCCAGCAGCTTCCCACGGGTTATGTCCGCCTTCCCAATGGGAATGTGGAGAAAGATCCCGATGATCAGGTGCGCCACGTGATCGAGCTGGTTTTTGACCGGTTCATGGCGTTGGGGAGTGCCGGGAAAGTGGTGCGCTATCTGAGGGAGCATGACATCTTGTTGCCACGCCGTCAAACTTGGGGACCGCAAACCAACCAATTGCTCTGGAAAGTGGCCACGGAGGCTGCTGTGAGTGAGATCCTGACCAACCCGGCCTATGCGGGCACCTTTGCCTATGGACGACGCCAAATGGATCCGAAGATTGGCAAAGAAGGTCAGAAGACCTACACAAATCGGCGTAAACCACCCGAGACCTGGTTGTATGTTCAGCAGAACGTCTATCCGGCCTATATCACCTGGGAGCAGTCTGAAACCATCCTCGAACGGATCCATCAAAATGGTTTGTTTTTTATGGAACAACGGCAAAAAGCGCAAGGGATCGAGCGAGAGGGACCAGGGTTATTGCAAGGGCTGGTGATCTGCGGCAAATGCGGGCATCATATGCGAACTGCATATCGGGAGACTCCCCGTTATCTGTGTTCAAGCCCGTCAAGAACCATGAATACGCCAAGCACCATTGTCTGCACCTCTGTCCGAGCCCCGGTGGTGGATCATCTGGTAATCGAGACTTTCTTCCAGGCGCTCCAGCCCGCCCAACTGGATACTCTGGATGCTGTTATAGCGTCTCAACGTGCCGATCGCGAGCGATTAGAGACCCATTGGCAAGAACAACAAGCTTTGCATGAGCGGGAAGAAGGCTACCGCCACTACAAACAAATGCCGCTCCCGGCAGCAGTTCCGCCCCAATTACGAGAAGTTTTCAGCCAGATCAGTCAGCGTTTACCCGACCTCTGGCCGATTCTGTCCAATGTGCAGCGAAAAGAACTCCTGCGCAGCCTGATCCAAAGTGTGATCGTGAAACGCCCCGTGGCGGATCAAATCGAGGTGCGGATCGTATGGGTGTCAGGTTGTTATACCGAAGAGGCAGACCTGACCCCCATTAGCCGGGGAAAAGATGTAAGTGGGTATGCCGAAATGGAGACGCGCATTGGGGAACTCTGCCAACAAGGGCTGGGGGATAAACGGATTGCGGAACAACTCACCGCAGAAGGTTTCCATTGTGCTCGTTCTCGTGAGGTTTCATCCACGAGTGTAAAGAAAATCCGTTATGCGCACCACTGGTACTTGCCGTACGAACAAGTCCGTGGTACAGATGAAGTGGGTGATTCGCTCACGGTTCTTGGCCTGTCGAAAGTGATTGGCACCAAGAAAAGTGCGATTTATCACTGGATTGAAGATGGAATGATTCCAGCTGACCACGTGACCAGAGAGCCCAAGGCAGGCATGTACTTGATCCGGAAAGATGATGTGTTGTTCGACCACTTGCGAAAACACGTTTTGGAAAAAAAGAAGAAAAACGGGCTGCGAAAATCCGCCGAATAACCCTGAACCAGGAATCTCTTGACCAATGGAGGCAGATCAATGGACGAGTCAACACCTCCTTCGTTGAGCGCGTGAATCTAACGATCAGGCAGTCCGTCTCGAAATTGACTCGCCGAACTTGGGGACCGGCCAAGTACACTCCCGAGCTAATGGAGCATTTAGAGTGGTGGAGAAGTTATTATCATTTTGTCCGACCGCACGAAAGTCTGGAAGTGATCTTGGCGGAACCGATCCAACGGAGGGGAAAACAGCAGCCCAGGAAGCAAAGAAAGCGGACTCCAGCGATGGTGGCTGGGCTTACCGGAAGGTGCTGGACGGTAAAGGAGTTGTTACTCTACCCTTTACTGTGATTGTGATTGAGTAAGGGGGGAAGATCGTGAACAATGGACATGCCGCCTGACTCGCAGGTGGTTTGTCTGCCAGGCGTCGGGCGAGTTTTAACGAAAAACACGCCAGTCGGCGTGTCTTCGAGTTGTACACCACAAATAAAGGGTGTACCTATTTCCCCCTTGACATTTACCGTTGGTGTTTTATAATGAATGAAATTTATTCAACGGAAAAGAGGAATAGCGTGCCCCGTACAGAAGAGACCAATCAACAAATACGCGATCAGCGCAGAGAACAGATTTTACAAACGGCAGCCGGGATATTCCGCCGGAAGGGATTTGCCAGCACCAAAATTTCGGATCTGGCTGAGGTAATGGGGATCAGCCAGGGGCTACTTTACCGCTACTTTTCCAGCAAGGAAGATATCCTGGCTGCCCTGCTCGTGGATGCAACCCAAACTGCGATCGGGCTAGCTCAGTCGGCCCTCGAACACCCCGATGGGCCCTGGAATGGTTTGTGCTGGCTTACTGAACAGTTACTCGACGTGATGCGCACGCAACCAGACCTGTGTTACTGCTTTTCGCAAGTCTCCGCAATCCCCGGAGTGTTACGCGACCCAGGTGCAAAGCTCGACAATGCCTTGCGGCAGTTGATTGTCGCCAGTCAGACTACTGGCCAAGCCGCTCAACACGACCCTGAACAGATGGTTCTGCTCTATCTGTGCTGCATCCAAGGAATTGCTTCCGGCGCCCTGGTGTACGGAGAGCGGATGCGTCAGCATTTTCCGGACGCAGAGCTCATCCTGAAGATGCTTGTGCCCTAAAACCGCCCTAAAAATTTACTATCCCTGTCGTTTTAGAACCAACGGACCTTCTCAAGAAGGGTGCCGTAGCTATCTTGTTGGTATGGAGGAGATGATAATGAGTGAAGGACAGCAAAATAATGTAGAGGTCAAACAAAAGCCGCTTCGGCGGAACCCATTGGCAAACCGCAATTTTCGTCTGATGTGGCTGGGCGAAAGTGTATCGTTAATTGGCGATCAGTTTTATACCATTGGCTTACCGTGGCTGGTCCTGGCGAAGACCGGGTCACTGCTGGCGTTAGGGACGATCCTGTTCGTCGGCGGAATCCCCCGCACCATATTTATGCTCGTCGGGGGGCGATCGTCGACCGCACCTCGCCCCGTTCGATTATGCTGGTCTCCAACCTGGCCCGGCTGGTAATCACCCTGATCCTGACTCTGCTGGTTGTTACTCAAGCGACCCAGCTTTGGATGTTGTATGCGGTCTCTTTTAGCTTCGGGCTAGTTTCTGCCTTCTTTCAACCAGCGGCGTATGCTATCATTCCTGCGCTGGTGCGTGAGGATGAATTGACAGGCAGTAATGCGTTAATGCAAGGCGGGACGATGATCGCTCAGGCAGCCGGACCAGGGCTGGCGGGCGTACTGGTCAACGTGCTGGGCGTGGCGTTTGCCTTTGCGATCGATGCACTCACTTTTTTATTTACGTCGATCACACTTTCGCTGATTGACCAGCCCATCCCGGCGACTGCTAAATCAGGTGAGCGTGCCAGCATCCTGGCCGAGATCGGGGAGATGTTCCGGGCGGTGGCCAGCGACAAGATCTTGCTGCCAATGATGCTCTTGGCCGTCGCGGTCAATTTATTCGCTACCGGCCCAGTGATCATCGGCCCCGCGGCTTTGGCTCGGCTGCGCTTTTCCTCCGCTGGCTCGATCGCCTATGGCGTGATGCTATCTTCTTTTGGAATCGGGCTGATGAGCGGTTTGACGGCCGGCAGCTTCTTGCGAGTGAAAAAGATGGGCCTGACTCTGCTGGCGGCCAATGTCATCGTCGCGGCGGGGATCGCCGCGCTGTCCGTTGCACCGTCCCTAGTGGCTGCCTGCGGGTCCATGCTAGTTGTCGGCTTAACTCAGGGGTTTCTGGGCGTGCTGTTCTTCAGCTGGATCCAGAAACGGGTGGCCCAGGCGATGATGGGGCGCGTGATGAGCGTCTTGGGACTGGCCACTGTAGGCCTTACTCCGGTTTCCAGTGCCATCGCAGGTGCGCTGGCCTCCATCAGTGTCTCGCTCATGTTCCTTTTTTCCGGGGCCTTGTTAGCTTTGATCACCGGAATCCTGGCGCTCACTCAATCAGGATTGCGCTCGTTGGTGTCGGTTGGGGAATAGAATGGCAATAGGTTTTTAATCTGTTATCCCAATTTTGACTTTGAAGAAAGGGGCGTAACACAATTGTGCTACGCCCTTGACTTACCAGCGATAAAGTTTCTGTGATAATTGGTGAAACTTCTTTAATGCAGGTGTGAAGAATCTTTGATTAGCTACAATGCTTCAGGGAACATAATTGCCACGATGCGTTTCTTCGGAATAGACATCTCTGTTTATAGTAAGATAACTCCCTTTACTGGAATCGGAAGAGTTTTTGACTGAAGGAATCTGTCACCCAAATGCCCCCCTGTTGGTCAACTGCAATGCCGGATAGGATTCCGATTGGATCACTAGAATCTCCTGATCGTTTTTCCCAACCGCGCAAAAACGCACCGTCTTTGTCAAATTCCAGAACGCGAGCGGCTTCCGGATCTGTCACGAGTACATCTCCATCGACCGGGTTTATGGTAAGAAAGGGCTTGTTCTCTAAAGACTGGCCATCCCAACCAGCAATCTCCCAGGCTCGGGTAAATTGAAAAGAATTTCCTCCTGGATGGATGGGCGAGAAAACCTGCACCCGCAAATTCCAGGTATCCGCTACGAAAATATCCCCTTGGGAATCGATCGCAATGCCGACCGGCTCATCCATCTGGCCTGGCTGTGACCCGGCCGAACCCAATTGGGTGATAAAGTTCCCGTCCGCGTCGAACACCACCACCCGTTTATTCCCCGTATCCACTACAAATAGCCTTCCCTGTCCATCAACAGCCAGACCCCGCGGTCCCCAAAGGACGTCCGGCGCTTCCCCCTGGCCAAAGTAGCCCCACATCTGAATGAAACGTCCATCCGGGGTGAACTTCTGGATGCGATGGTTCCAGGTGTCGGCAACATAGACTGAGCCATCTTCCCCTATCGCCACATCCCAAGGTTCGTTGAAGGTTCCACCCGGCGCTTCTCCCAGGCTTACATCAGCAAATACCCCCCATACCCCCAACAGCGAACCATCGAAGGCCAAATGTTGAATCCGGTGGTTGCGCGAGTCGGCGATGTAGAAGGAACCATCCGGAGCGACTTTGATACCGCGTGGCGCTTGAAACTGGCCAGGCTGGCTGCCCATGGATCCAATCACCTGGATGGGCTGCAAGTTGACCATCCCTTTTACATACGGATCAACTTTTTCCGCTATTGGCAAAGCGAGTGCAGCCCCAAATGACCAGATCTGCGCTGCGACATCTTTCCGGATATACACCCGCATGCGTCTGGCTGGCTGCCATGTTTCGGGTGCAAACTGGGCGGTTTGGTTCGTTAAAGTGGCGTAGTCCCGGTAGTTCCGGTTCAGCCAGATTTGTAGGATCGCCGCGCGCATCTGTGGGTTAGCAATAGCACCCCACAGCCGGTCCCAGGTCAAATCCCGATAATTCTCATTAGGCCACCATAATCGAACGTACTCAAACTGCAAGTATTCATCCCCCACGATTGGCTTCATCTGTTCGAACAGATCTTCACCCGCAATAATCACTGTATCATTTCGTAAGTCTCGTGCAGGCGTGTTGCCAAAGTACTGGCTGTTCGGAAAGTCGCGGAGATACCACCAGTAGGGATAGAGCGCTTCGCCCCCATAGGCAATCTGAATCGCTTTATCGCCCACAGTCTGCCGAGAAATCATCTCCACCTCCTGGAGGACTTCCTTTGGCGCTGGCGCGGCATGGGCATAAACCAGATATTCGGTGGCATCATCAAACCTAATAAAGGCTACCCGATAGGCAGTACGTGCCGTAAGAACAGCCAGGATGAAAATGAAGACGCTTAGGGTAAGGCGTAAGACCTGATTCGGTTGCCACCCACGCAGGAGATAGATCAGGCCCATCAGGCTCAAACTAGTGGTAATCAGTGAGAGGAGAAAATGGTTCGTCGCCTGAAGTTGATCTAAGGAATTCCCATGAAAGGGAGGGGTTGCGCCGAGTAACGCCATCAAGACGCCGGTGAGACTGGATCCGAACACGGGCAGGAGTAGGAGGGAAAGATAGCCATTTTTCTTGCGAATTTGTTGCCAATCGGTCGTATCCACCAGATAGCCCAGCCCCCAACCCGCAGCAAGCAGGCAAGGCAAGGTAATATGCACCGTGAGCCAGGGCATCCGTTCACCGGCCAAGCTGTAAGCAATCAGGCTCGATCCAGCCCAGAAGAGTAGTAGACCCAGGACTGGCACCGGGTGCGGCTGCTGGTAAAGAGACGCGCTGAATGTACTGATCGCATTTCGCGATTCGGGGTTCCCATCTGTTGTCTCAGGTTCTCCCATCAACTCTGATTCAGTTTCAAAACTGGGCATGGAATCAGAGACCAGATCCATACGTGGCGTAAATGCCAGCGCAGTGCCGGGCAGCGTGCTGAGGCGGCGGTAGTGAAATCCAAAGTAGGCGGCCAGGAGGGTGCCAAAACTGGCCAGGTATTCGTAGATGGGCATCTGGATCAGCACGTAGTAATAGAGCGGCTGGCTGCCTCGCTCTTCCGTCTGCTGTGAAAGCCAGTAACCAAGCGAACCGACGATGCCCGTCAGGAAGCCATTGGCATTGGTGAAAAAGGTGGTGTAAAAGACGGTAAAAATGGCATAGAAAAGCAGCCCATTCTGCAACCAGAGGATCGGATTCCACCATAGACCAATAGTACAGGCGATCAGGAAGAACAGGAAAACAAAAACACCGGTTCGCAGGATGCTCAGGGTGCTGCTGTAATCCAGCGGGTTCCAGCCCAACAGACTGACCGGTAGTGGACTGAGCAAGGGTAAAATCAGCGTGCCAAGCAGCAAGAGCAGGCTGAATGAACGGATTTGCTTCACCGCTTGCCATCCAGTCGCTTTTGCCACCGTCCGTAAACCGAGCAGTCCCATCACTCCGGCGGCTAGCAATGACCCCAATTCCAAAACGAGAAGCCAGTTGGCTGAGTCAATCAGAGGATGGATGGAAGGAGAGGTGGTTGTCTGGCTTTCAGTAATGGTTGTCTGGTCAATTGTGTCGGTTGTTTTCGCCTGGTTGGCTTGACTGATCCCAGCCCCCAAGGTTAGAAAAATGAACAAAAGGGCCATAGCCATGAATGATAGAAAACGATGATAGGTGGCGGGGTATTCTTTCATTCCCCGGCGTACTTCGAATAAAAACAGAATCAACAGGAACAGCATGGCTTGCGCCGTATAGATAAAGGCGGTTTCTTTGATGATGAAGTGCATGGCTGTTGCCAAAGTGACTAGAAATATTCCCAGACGGTCTCCTGTTTCCAAATAGCGTAATATCCCATAGAGCAGCAGCACACCAATCAGTTCAATCAGGCCCTCATTGCGCGTGTAACGCCCATAGAACAACATAAACGGCGAGAGGGTAAAGAGCGCGCCGGCAATCAGCGCGCCATTGCGTCCCAGGTATCTGGGAAAAGCGAATAAAACAAAAATCACGGCAGTAACGCTGAATAGGGCCGCCGGAATACGCGAGGTGGTATCGCTATCGCCAAAAAGGAAGTACATCAACGCAATGATGTGGAATTGAAACGGCCCGTGCGTTATCGGATCATGGACATATCCTTTCCCTTGATACAGTGCATAGGATGGCACGACATGGTTCACCTCATCGTGACTCATCACCCGGTTCCCCAAGAATAGAAACCGGCTAAGCAGGGCTAACACAATGATCAGGCCAACCAGGATGGCGCGTGTGGGTAAAGGAAACCATTGTGCGGCTGGCTGTTGGTGATTGAAATGAGACGTTTGGACGTTTTGTTTCATTCGATGTCTCCAGACCAGGATGCGGGCAAGTTGAACCAGCCGAAGGTGGAAACCTCAGGCGGATCAAAAGGACAATACTTTATAAACCAGGATTATTGGGTTGCGCCGGAATTCATTTCGGTGGAACCCGGTGTCGGCACGGCGAGCGGATGCTCGGGCCCAGGCGGAACCACCCCCGGGGTTGGGGACCGGGTGGGTACGCGGTCGGGCAAGCGCAGGAACAGATCGATGGGCTGATCCTGCTGGGATGGGCTATCTGGCAGAATGAAGGCGCGGCTTGGGAAATGCAGCGTGACAACATTCACGTTTGAGGGTACACCGGTAAAGCGGATGGATAGCATGGATGGATTTTGATTTGGAACGGTCTCAAACCGGCGAATAGGATAGGTGCGCCCGGCTTCGTCTATCAGTTTGATCGACTCCCACCCGATTGGATTCCAATCCAACAGCGTAGGCTGCCCCGACTGGAACGCCTGGAGCAGCAAGTGTGTCCCTTCGCTGTCCGTGTAAGCTGCCTGGGCGCAGAGTTGGATTTCGAGCTTGAGATCGATGCAAGGTACCTGGCTTTGGTCGCCATCCGGCGTTTGGGTTTGGAAAGGCACGCTGACTTGCGTGGGGGCCAGCCCTGCTTGACTGGCGGCTACCCAATCCATCGGGAACTGCCAGCCGCCTAAGAGAACCAGATTTACCTGGTACGCCTGAGTAGGAAGGGGGCCAAACGTCAGGAGGGTTATGCCCTGGTTTGATGCAACTGCCTGGACGGGCAAGCGCGTTCCATCTCGCAGCGCCAGTTCCGCGGCCGAAAGTTCCGTTCTTTCGAGGTCTGTCCCGATCCACAAAACGGTTCTCTGGGAATCAGCTATGCCCTGAAGAACAGTCAGGCCCCGATTCTGGGTTGATTGGGCGATCGGACCCCGGATGACTCGCGTATCCGCCAACGGGACAAAACCCGCGTAGGGGAGATATCCATAGCCAAACAAACGTCCAAGCGCTGCGCGGACGGGTGTATTGGAAACGAGGACGAGAAGGAGCAGGATCGCGATCATCACGCCAGTCCAAACGCGTGGCCGAGTAGGTGGGTAAGGGGGATGATCCTGGTGAGACAGAGTATGCCTCTGGAGACCTTTCGTCCTCTGCATCTTGTGGGCAAGCTGTGCCCGTAATCTGGATTGGATTTGACTTTCCCTACTTAAATTGACACTGCGTAGCCGGGCCACCAGTCGAAGATCTGCACGCAGATCACCTGGCGCGGCATCCTCTGAAATCGATAAGGTCAGGAGTCGCTCAAACTGCTCAGCCAGCTGGAGGTCAGTCTTTTCTTCAAGCATCTGCATCTTCCTTGACTCCCATCGCCTGGCGTAACTTACGGATCGCTCTGAAAATGATGACAGCCACATTCTGCTCGCTCAGTCCGGTCAACGCTGCAATTTGCCGGTTGCTCATTTCAGCTGAAAACTTCAATGCCAGAAGATCGCGCTGCTGTGGGGAAAGCACGGAGATGGCTTGGAGCATCCGGTGTTGCTCATCCAGTTCAACTGTCTGTTCTTCTGGAGTCGCCTCTTTACTTTGTAAGAACCATAACGCGTCTAAAGACAATTGTGGGAAACGGCGGCTTTTCTGTACGTGTTTATTTGCAAGGTTGCGGGCGATCCCAAAGAGCCAGCCAATGAACGGTCCGAGGTCGGATGAAAACTGATCGATGTGCTCCAGCGCTTGCAGGAAGGTTTGGGCACATAGATCATCACAAAGGGCAGGATCATTGAAGCGATAGCGGAAGTACGTGTAGACGCGCGGGAAGTACCGGTCGTACAAAGCCAGGAAATATTTACTATTCCTGGCCGCTTGTTCGACGAGAAGCAAATCCTCATTTCCTTGCGCCTTCGCTTCAAGCACCTGTAGCATCCTGTATTTCGTATTCTATAGAGTACTATCCACTATTATAGAAAGTATTACACATGTAGAAAGAAATGTTTTGTTAACATAGCAGGGGTTCATAAAGTGTATTCTGGAAGCCGTTCGGAAACTGCCGCCGGAGCAACGCGCGCGGTGATTACCATGCACTACTGTCTCGATTTGAACCAGTTTGATTTTGCTTTTTTAATCAAACGCAGGGGATTGAGTAAAGATGTTTTATCTTCAGTCAATCCCCTGCGTTTGGAGAGTGTAACCTTTATTCTGTATTAGCTTTTTTATATGGTTTTTGTGCCCAAAACTCAACCAAAGCGGTTTCTGAAGGGAGAACAAAGCTCTCGGCCCTGCCGATCGACTCATCTAGCAATTGGCTCAGGTTATTTGAAAAATGCTCATCAGGGAGTTTTGCCAATAAGCCTGACCTTTTCTTTGCGACAGTCTTCGCAGCATCGATGCCCACTGGCTGATATATTGTCTTGCGCTTCGCTTCTGTAAGGAAACCGGCCGACTGGAACCGTGTGTACATCGTGTGGAAGTCCCATGCGTGCTCTTTAGCCCAATCCCAGGCTAGAGGGAAGAAGCGGTAGACCCAACTGGCCGGCATGTCTAGGGGCAGGAGATCGATAAAGTACCACACTCCACCCGGCGTCAGCTTGTGATAGATATCTTCCAGCAGTCGATCAGGTTCATAACTCCCGCCAACCATGTTATCCCACAATGTGAACTGGCTAATCAGTACGTCAACGCTCTCATCCGGCCGGTTGAGCAGATCGCGGATACCCATCTCATCCACTGCCGCCACCGGCCATTTGCGTAAATTGACCGGCAGGTGGGCGCGTTCGGGGTAGGTTAATTGGATGACCATCTCCGGGTAGGATCCCGTGTTGCGATGCATCGCCAGGGCCTGATTGACGGAAAGAGAAATCTGGATATCCGCTTCTTTGGTAGGTAACGTGCTACATAGGAATGGAGCAGCCGCAGGGCGGATTGGAATTTCAATCACCGGGTCCACAGCAGAAACCGCCATTACTTTCGCATCCAACTCAGGCCGCCAGATCGGCACAAAAACGCCAAACTCGCGCTCTTCCAGAATGCCTACTTCGCGCAGCAGCGGCAGCATTACCGCCTGAGGAATCAGGGAGACAATGCGCCCGGTGGTAACATCCACATGCACCTCGCGGAACATCAGACGGATCAGATCACGCTGATCTTCAGGGGTTGCCGTTTCCCAGGCTTTCCCCATGCTGATCACCAACTCAGCGCTCGTTTTGAGATTCTCTAACTGATCTTCTGTTGGCAGGCTGTCAATTTCGCGCCGGATGCGGGCCAGTTCGGCAGTATATAAATCCGGGTCATCATCGAAGTCGCCGTGCAGGCGCATGGCTTTCAAACGCCGGCGTTCGGCTTCCAGCCGCTCACGCTGGCGGGTGATTTTATCGAACCCACCGGCATCTTCTAATTCACGAGCTAACTCAGACTGCCAGTCATCCGGCAGCTGGATAGCCTGGATAATGGCGCTCATCTGCCGGTCCACCACTTCCGTGCGCACACCGTTCTTCTGATTGGGACAGTCGTCGTACCCGCGGCTGTAAGACATCTCGCGATAGTAGGTCACGTCGCTGGTGGTATGCTGCGATCGCAATTTTCGCTCGCACACATCGCAGCGGGCCAGGTTGGAGAGCAAATAGACCTTGTACTCGTTTTGAGCCGCCCGGGATGCCGCCCGACGCGAGGTGAAAATGCGCTGGCAGCGTTCCCAAAGCTGGGTGTCGATGATCGGCTCATGTTGCCCGTCGTAGATTTCTTCATAACGACCGTGTTTGATCCGATAGGCCACCTTGCCAATGTAAAAGGGGTTGCGTAGGATGTCGCCAATGGTGTCTTTGGAGAAGCGTTGCGCATTGGCAACCAGCCCTTCCCCCTTTTTCTTGCGCCCGCGGGGATGGTAGCCGGCATTGGAAAGCATGTCGGCAATTTCCTGGTACGAGTACCGCCCGGTGGCGTAATTCTCGAATGCCATTTTGACCGCTTCAGCCTCTGGGTTGAGCATCTGCGGTGGGGTGCGCGGGTCGCCGACAAACTGGTAACCGTATGGCGTAATCGAGGCGTTGTACAGCCCTTGTTTGGCGCGCTGGCGCTTGGCTTTGGAGGTGTGCAGCTTGAGCAAGTTGATGTAGTACTCGTTGATAGCCGACAGAATCACGAGAAAGAAGCGCTTAGTCGGGTCGGAAAAATCGAAATCAGGATCTTTGACCGAAACAAAGCCGACATTCATGCGCCCAAAGACCTGGAAAAGGTCCAGGGTATCAAAGACCGAGCGGGAGAGGCGGGACAGTTCATGCACCAGAACGATATCGATGCCGCCTTTTTCGACGAAGGAAATCATCGCATCTAATTGAGGCCGGTAGCGCTTGGTTCCGGACACGCCGCGCTCGATAAATTCGCCGGCGCTTTCCCATCCCATGCGTTTGATGTGTTCGTCCATTTCGCTGATCTGTGCGTCTATTGAGAAGCGATCTTCAGCGGACTGCTGTTCTGTTGAAACACGGGCGTACTTTACAACGCGGAACTTTCTATGACTTGCAACCATGGTGATTCTCCTTGTAGATAGCGTCCTTACGGAACGGGTGTTCGATACTGGTAAAAAAAGTCTAACACGACGAATTGAATGGATGATGGTTCGAATCACCAATTTTGAAAAACTGGTGATTCGAACCATTCTTACGTTTTAGCCCGTTTGGTCACTATCATCGCCGTTTTCAGCTTTGCGCTGTTTGCGGAAAATGGAGGCGAGGAGGCCAATGATTTCATCTTTGTGTACTTCCCGTTCTTCGGCGGGTGGTTTACGCAAATCTTCACTGCGGGGCCGCTGATTATACTCTTTTTTGTCTGAATTACGTTCTGCCATCTGTCAGGTTCTCCTATGAGGATCTTCCGTTGGCTGGCCAGCAAATTCCGGTGAATACAGTCACAAGGCAGGTCTCCAGGCGGACGTCTCCGCGCCTTGTCTCTCGCGAGGCGCTTTTTATACTGCTTTGGGGACAAGAAATTACGGGGAAACTGCGGGGAAAATTTGGAGAGCCTTGTCAGGGAGAAAACCGCATTTGTGGAAATGTATGGAAGTCTTTGGGGAAGGCATGGAAATTCGTCCCCGTAAACGCTGATATTTCTGGCGATCCCAAACCGGGCCCAATGACCTTCTGGTAAACTCACAAACCATCCGAGTCAAATTTTTATAAGATTAGCCCTACAACTTATTGTGGGTTTTCTTAATCCTTTCAAGGCTGTAAGGTCATTCTGAGGGGATCCGCGAGCGCATTTCGGGCGAGTCTATGTACAATTACTACCCGAATTTTCTCCTTTGGATATCTTATTCGTACCTTATGTAGATAGGATGCTATGGCTCATGTCTGCTGGATGCAATGTGGCTTCAAAATCAACACCCAAGAGTTACCCTGCTTTTGGTGAAAGACTTTTTACGATTGTTTCCGAAAATCTACCTGATGGCGTTGTAAAAAATAAATCCTCCGTCGTTTCGTTTCTTCGCCAGCAAAATGATTTAGGCTTTGATCCCAGCAGCACGTATGCCTGGTTAAAAGGGGATGTTATTGGGCATAAATCCCTGGTTGCCGAAAACTTCAAGCGGATTTTGCTTTTCTATATTGGTAAGCACGGGCTTAATACCCTGGAGGAACTGAATGACTGGGTATCCGTGGCGCCCGAGAAATTTAAGGATGTGTTAAGCGATACAGAGATTCAGAAAAAACTGCTTTCGGTAAATATTTTACGGCATCCAGATAAGCCCGAAGAGAATTTGACCGAGCGGCGAAAAATATGGAACCATTTATTGGACCGGGTTGACCATGCAGCGGTGACCGCGAAACCTCAACGCGTTGGGGAAACGGCATATTCATCGAAATTAATCATTATTCAAGGTCCACCAGGCGTTGGAAAGAGTCTGTTCCTCAAACGTCTCAGGGCTGCTCCAGCGATACAAGCTCGCTTCGATGTGATCCTGTATGCAAGTTGCGATACAAAAATGTCTCCTCAGACATTTTTAGACTTCTGCTTGCGGCAAATTCTTCCAAATGGAGCCTGGCATCCAGGAAATCCGGTGGTTTTATCGGCGGATCTTCAGAAGATGATCCATAGCAAGAAGGTATTGGTTCTGGTAGACAATCTTTCAACGCTAGAAGAAATTGAGGGAATCAACCCACTTTGTGAACTGGGGTGTTTGGTGGTCATCTCAACTCGCTGCCTCGCCGTGGCCCGGCAAGCAGAACGATCGAACGTAATCGAATTAGCTCCGTACAGTGAAAGCGATGTCAGGGAGTATTATTCAAAGAACTCCTCAATCCTTCCCGCATCCATCACGGAAGATCAGTTGATGGAGCTGGCGGATTTGGTTTGCTTTAATCCAATCGGATTGGATATTGCCCTCCGGCGAGTGGTGGAAGAAGGCTGGGTGGACGTTGTGAATAAAGTGAATCTGGCCACTTCCTTCATGAATGAGGATGTGTATGAAGATCTTCATAAGTCCTTTTGGCTGGCATATTCGTCCCTAAAAAAAGAAGACCAGGAAAAGTTCCGCAGGTTGGGAATTATTCCCCCTTTGGCATGTTATGATGAAGAACGCTTAAGTTTGTTATGGGGGGTATCGAAAAACAAAGCAAATGAAATTCTATTGCGTTTTGAAAAAGAGGCGGGCTTGGTACACCGGTGTTTCAAGCGAGGGTGCTGGCATTTTCATCCGCAAGTCTTGAATTACGCCCGTTACTTACACCGAGCGAGTCCGCTTTACCGGCGCATTCGATCTCGTCTTTATCCAATGCGCGTTGCGCTGCATGAAAAGCGGCCGAGTGAATTTCAGCATCTGTACAAGCGAGGCGTTAAGGTGGAGGTGGTGTCGAATTACTGGCAGATGACCCGGGAGGAGGGCATACGCCGGCGCGTACCAATTTTGCTGGCTGAGCTTCGCCGGCTGGTAGATCCCAGCTATTCAACAGATTGGCTGATTTTTACACGATATATCTCCAATTGCACCCTTGCAGATTACAGCTGGGGATACCGTAACTACCTCGCCGGCGTTATTGATATATGGGTTTTCTTCGTCTACCTGGCGCTTGTCGGGCTTATCGGTGGTTTACAGCAGTTGGCGATCCATTATGGTCTCGAAAACCAAAGATCAATCTTGTTTGGGATATTGAACCTGTTCTTGATAAGCAATATGGTTATTGGGGCTTGCCGTATGATGTTGCGGGATTTGCGCAGGCGATATGATTGGGGGCAGCTATGGCAAAAAGTCTCCGCGAATCACAAGGAAGGAGATACCTGAGATCTACGGGTCACCGCCGGCTAGAAGCAGGAAGCTGGCCGGCGGTGTTTTATTCTCTAAAGTTCTATAAACCATTGCCTTGTTCGACATCACCTTCGGATCTTGCTATTTCGTTTATCCCTTTCAGGATGTGGAGGATCATTCGTTTTTTCTCAGTGGAAACTTTGTCGTAGATGTACAGAATCTGATTGGTGAACTCTTCTTTTTCTGAGATCGGTGGCAGGAGAGAGGCAGCTCGAAAAACTTCGGCTGGATCGATGTCCAAAGCGGTGGCAATTTTCATACACGTTTTCCACTTGGGTAATTTTCCTTCTCGTACTCGAGAGAACACGGAATGAGAAATGCCGGCAGTTTTCGCCAGTTGGTTAGCGGTCAAGTTTCTCAGATCCAGTTCTGCCTGCAGCCAATTCTGAAAACGCTCGATTTCTTCCTGTCTCATCCTTTCCTCCAGTGAGGAATTATTCCATAGCGTGTTGAAGTATAGGGCACGAGTATTGTCCACAGAAGAACGACTTTTCCAAATTAGGCGTTCCCTGGATCGGGAAGTTGAATAATGATTGACTTATCAAACCAGGCTTGTTTTCTCTCTTGCTATTCGCAGCTTCAGCGTTGTTTTAAATTTCCTTATAATAAAGGAATAGCAACGACAGCAGATTTTTCCGACATAAGGGAAGGGTATCATGATCACCGTTCAAGAATACACCGAACGCATGGTTCGTTTACAGGAGGCGGTATCCCATCAACCAGTGGATGTTTTTCTTGTCTCTCAAGAAGAGAGCATTTACTACCTGACCGGTGTATCCTATCGGCCGCTCGAGCGACCATTCTTTATCCTGGTCTGGCCTGACCGGCCGGCGGATCTGCTCGTTCCGGCGCTAGAGGGAGAGCATCTCAAGGCTGCACCGAATGTTGGCGGCGTTTCCACCTATTGGGAGTACCCATCGCCTGCTGGGGAAGGTTATGCTGAGAAGCTGGCAAGTCTGTTGACCAGAGTAAAACGAATAGGTGTTGAACCAGGGTTATCGCAGGAAATTTCCACCCAACTGCCTGATGGAGAAGTTATTGTTCTTCCATTAATCGAGGAATTACGTCTGGTGAAATCGCCGGCGGAAGTCGCTATGATCCGGCAGGCAGCTCATTATGCGGATGAAGCCGTCCGGAGGGTCATTGCAACAGCGTATTATGGGGTGTCTGAGTTGGAGCTGTTCTCGCAAGGGCGGGCGGTGCAGACGCAGATTATCAAAGAGGTGGGCTATGATGTGCTGACTACCAGCATCCTGGCGGGCGCCTGGCCGGCGCCGATGAGCGCGCAGCCGCACAGCGTCCCTACCGTAAAAGATCGGCTCAAAGATGGCCCTCATATTGCTCTCGCATTAATGCGGGTCAACGGCTATGCAGCGGAATGCGAGCGGACGTTCTTTTTGAAGTCGCCGACCGATGATGTAATTGCTGCCTTTAAGACGATGCTAGAAGCCAGGCGAATGGTGTTCGAGCTGGTTCGTCCCGGTGCGAGCTGTGCGGAGATCGACTGCCGGACAAGAGATTTCCTGGAGAAAGAAGGATACGGGGATAAGTTGCTGCACCGGACCGGGCATGGATTTGGGCTGGGCAACCATGAAGGGCCCTGGGTCGCAGAAGGCAGTCAGGAGATACTCAAGGAAAATATGCTGATTAGCATCGAACCAGGAATTTATCTACCTGGAATTGGTGGAGTGCGGCATTCGGACACCGTCTTGGTCACGAAGGATGGGTATGAAAGCTTGACCAGGTATCCAACCGAGCTGGACCAACTCACGGTTACGACTTTTAAATCGGTAAAACGGTTGGTGGGGATCGTTACCCGCCGTGCGGTTGGCATATAACGATAGCGGGTTTTATGCAATAATCAGTTGATCCTGGCTCAGTAGAAAAAATGCCCATTCGCCGTTACGTTGGCATCACGCCAGGATAGCTCTCACTTTATCAGCCACAACCTGGCCAAGCTTCTGTTGCTGATCGGGATCCAGGTGGATACCATCGATGTCGCTGGAGACAATATACTGCCCGGCGTCCAGAAAATCGCAATGGTACTCCGCGGCGATGGCGCAGTAATAGCGGGCCATCTGCTGTGATTTTTCCGTCGCGCCAGCAAACATATCAGCAAATAGAGTTAATCTGGCTACAGGTGGCGGGCAGATCAGCAAGACACGCGGTGCTGTCCCATTAGGGCCAAAGGGGCTGCTCTGAACCATTTGCACCAGGACGCCGGCGCTGGTGGCGATATCCCAAGCGGAAAGACCAAAGCGATGCTTCAAATCATTCGTGCCAAGCATAATGACCACCAGATCGAGTGGGGCGTGGCTTTCCAGGCAGGCGGGCAGGTAGCTCTTGCCACTTTTATATTCGCCCTCAACCGGGTCGGCCCAAACGGTTGTGCGTCCATTTAGCCCTTCTTCGATGACCCAATAGCCTTCTTCCAACGTGGTGCGCAGCACGCTTCCCCAACGCACATCTGGACCATAACGAGGGATGTTATCCAGGCTAGTGAGTGGACAGGCCCCCCAGGTGTTGGAATCGCCAAAGCATAAGATTGTTTTCATTCGAGAATTCCCCTTTTTAATCTGAATCAAGTCCTTCGTTCTCTCGTCTCGAAATCTCTTTTACTGAAGTCTCGAAAAGTAATTTATAAAACCGGTGTGCCGGAGAACCAATTGGCATTTTCCCCATCATTTCGTATGATCGCTCCTTCAGTTCAATGTCCTGCGGGAAAGGTTGCCCAACTGGACCATGCCGTTCTCCTTGCACAACAGTAAGGTACAACGAGCCGCTGACTCGCTTATAACAGGTTGTCCCATACCTTTGTGCCTGATTGAGTAGGTTGACGATAAAGGGCTGGTTCTCCCAAATAAATGACGGGCTTGCCTCCCGCAGTAAAGAAGCAACTGCTTCGAGTTGGTGGGTATCCGCCGATAGTATCCATTCTTCCAGAATCTTCAAAGTTGTACCATCAAAACCTGCCGATACCATCTTGAAAAGGCGTGGCCCGAAGTAGGTAAAAACCCAATTACCAGTTTTTTCAAAGCACCAATTTCTTACCGCGCGCAATATTTGCTCGTATTGAGGAGTTTCATGAAAGCGAAGTTGGGATTCTTCCCCTCTAGACAGAGGAAGTGGTTCATAATCGCTACGATTAGGGTTGGCTGCTCTGAACTCGATCCGATTGATCAAAAACTGTAGAGCTAAAAAGGGGTATGCAAGCGAGACTTCCTTTAGAAAAATTTCAACCTGATATTCCTTTATCGCCGGGCAGGTCATTAGCTGTGCCAATAAATTTTCTATTTGTTTTGCGGTCAAATCGGAAATCTTGAAAGATCCATATTGCTCGTTGAATTCCCCAAGAACTTCATCAGCTACTTCTGGAGAGTCAGCTATATTAATGCTGAGAAGGATTTGTAAAGCTTGGGATTTCTTTTCTAAGGGAAACCGTTTGATTGATCGGGTAATTGTTCTCCTCAGCCAGGGATCTGGAGATAAAACAACTTCGCGAATTACTCTAATCTCTTCGTCCTCGATTGGTAGATTATGAAGTCCCCATGATAAAGCATTAGCAATACCAAACGTGATGATCCGGTCTTCCTTTGCCATACCGGCATTAATCATTTGCAGGGCAAGAGCGCGATCCTGCTTGGATGCAACTACAATAACCACATTAAACCAATCGGACAAAGGCGGTTGGGGACGCGATAGGATATACTCTCCCAGTGCAAGTGCCAGTTGTGGCGACGCTTCTAAAAGGTTGGCCAAAAATGGGCCGATATCAACACCGTCCTTGGTTTGAGCTTTGGACAGGGTGTTTACCCGTTCCTCAAGCATTTGTATCAGATCAAGGTAATTAGCTCCATATGTTTCCAGTATTCGTTGTGCGAGATTTTTCTGCCACTCGATCAAGGCAGCTGCATCTCGGGTCGGGTGTTGTTCGGATTCAAAAGTGCGTCCCCATCGGTCAGCAATCGCTCTTGAAATCTCATAGGGCAAGGTGGTAGGAATAGCTTGCAGAACCTTGCCGGCTGCAGCTTTCGTGCTCCTTTTGCTGAAAACAAAGTGCCAGGTTACCATGCCTCGGATATCGGCAGCGATATAGGGGTCTAGCTGAGGGTCAGAAACCAGTTCTTCTAACCGGTTGAAAACATATAAAAGGTTCGGTTCCCAAGCCTGTTTATCTTCCTGGGAAACACTATGGCCGAATAGCCCCATGGGAAGTTGTAATCCAGTTCCAAGCGTTTTTATAGCCCGAAGAGCTTCTTTCAAGGGTTTCGTCTTGATAATAGCCACAGTTACATCAATAATCTGTTTGCGCAACTCTGTAACAACTTCGGGACGCACCTGGAAGGGCTTGAAGGTTATGGTGTAGCCTTTTGATTCTGATTGATGACCTTCAGTTTGCAGGAGTTGATCGAGTACATCAAAGGGAGAAAAATTGGCTGTGCTTGGCTGCTCTAACCAGCCTATGACATGGTTTGCAACTAGCTCGTTATAGAAAAGTGGTTTACCAGGTTCAATGGAGGCGATATCCTGAAGCACGCGGATTGGATGATCTGGAAATTGGTTTGCCGGCCGAGAATCGGTTTCAGCCAGTTGTTTCAAGATGTCGAGAACTTCCGGAAGATATTCATACTGGTAGGCCGCATAACGAAGTACGCCGGGAATTTTGTGCAAAACATTGTTATAAGAAAGATCCATGAAGGTGTAGGATTTATGATCATCCTCTATTTCATCGGTTGGCTGCTCCAGGGCTAAATGCACAAACTCCAACGCTTGAACCGGCTGATAGTAAGCCACCTTTTCAATCATGGAGAGGATGGCTACCCTTTCAAAAATCTTAGCTTGCTTGAACTGCTCTAGAAGAGCGATCCATACCTGATTCAGCAATAACGATTGGGCGCCATTGTTTGACAGTTTCCAGTCGATTTGGCTAATGTTTATTAAAACATTGGTAGCCAGCTCATTATCAACTACAGTGAAGATGCGATTTGCATAGCCGGTTGGTATCCGGTTTCTCTCGTCATAAGCAGCTTCCCAACGAATATAATCCGCCAATAGATCTGGAACAATCCTTAGATTGTCTCCACGTCTGAGTAGCACTCCGCCATCCTCAAACGCGCGCAAATCACGATTTATAGAATCAAAAGGTCTATGAAGAGCTCTTTCTACCGCATCTTGGAAGTCAGGTCTACCGGGATTGAAAGGCTGGATCATAGCCAGGAAGTTTAATAATTCCCGTTCAGCCTCTGCGCTAGAGTAACCAATCTGACCAGTAATCACATCTCTGAATCTGCCCATTAGCTCTGCGCGGAATTCGTCATCGTTACCCAATAAATTCAAATCGAGCTTGCCTTTAGCCACTAAATGGCTGCCGATCACCGTAGCCAGCGGACAGTCACTAGTTATCTCGGCAATCCGCCGGGCATAATCCACTTCACCGCCAAATGCTGACAGAATTTCTTGTGCCAACATTTCAGCTTCATCAATCCCTAGATCGTTGAGTTTAATTACTTCATCCCGGTCAAAAGTGATCCCGAATTGAGAAAGGTCTTCCTGTAACTTTTTTAACCCATGTGACCGGGTACTGAGAATCAGCTTTAACTCAGGTCTGAATCTGGCAATTCCGCTTAGAAGAAATGGCATATCTGAGCGATCATGGGCATCATCAATTACTAAAAAAGCAAAGCCTTTGGGAAGTAGGTCAAAGTCCTGAGGGCGAACTTCACCTCTTTGAGTGATGAACCGGACTGCTGTTCCCTTTTTCACACTCTCTGCCCACTCACGCAGCAGACGACTTTTTCCTATCCCTCCGCGACCGCAAATAAGAATGGTTTGGCATTCCGCTTTTTTTTCAAACGTTCTTAAAGTTTCCAGGTCTGTCTTACGCCCGACAAAATTCCAGCCGTGGCTAAACAGCTTCTGACGACTAACTAGCGCTTGAAAAAATTCCATTGGGGTCAGCCAGGGGCTGGGTTCCTCACGGCCAAGAAAGATCTTGCGTTTACCTGGGAAGTAAGTATCGACAATTCGTAGCGCCTCATCGGCCGGTAAACTACGAACTTTGGCTGAAATATCCTCGCGATCCCATAAGGTCCAGTTTTTATGTTTCAGTATGGCCTTTCTAGCTCTTGCAGTAGCTGTGCGCCCAAGCAACAGATAATGATGATCAGCTTCAAATGTAGTATCCTTCACAGCCTTGTCAATATCTGCTGGCCCGAAGGATTTGTGCCGCTTACACTGATAATCCTTTAGGCTGTCTGGGGTTTTTGCATAAATATCGATCCCTTCTTGGGTATCGCCTGGTGAACCATAAACCGAAACATCAGCTTCTGGATTGAGGCATTGGATGAAATCACGGCAAAACAACTCAAATTTTTCCGGGCCTATCGTTCCTACTGGTAAAAACGGAGCTAAGGATTGATCTGGTTCTTCTGGCTGATATCCGGCTACATACCACCACTCATCACTATCTACAGAAAAAATGTTGATCAACTTCGATAGGTCATTTTGGCGCGGACGCGAGCCACCTTTTTCCCAGCGGCTGACTGCTTGTTGTCCTACACCAAGCATGGCGGCTAATTCGGCCTGCTCCCAGCCATGATTTTCTCTTTCTATTTTTATCAGGTTGCCAAGTTGAGAATATTTCATGATATTATCATACGCATTTGATGCGTGTGCGTCAACCGTCCGTTAGATAATAGTGTTCCAAATCAGCTTGTTGAAGTTCTATGCTTTCTGGTATTTTTTGTAACATAACCTTCGATGACAGGGGGACTTAATTGATACAGGTTGGAGAATCTATCGTGATATGTGACCGCGGAGATGGTAGTTTATCTAATCACGACCGTATCTAACATATAGCAGATGCTATATTCCGCTTGACTCCCAATCTTACTCGACGTACACTATATTCATCGCAATGTTACATCCATCGTCAACAAAGGGGGAAACAATGAGGCCCCAGGTACCCAAGGATTACGCAAAGCGAATAAAGAGCCTGCGTAAGAAACATGAGTTAACCCAAACCGAGTTAGCCACACTACTTGGTGTATCTTATGCTTCAATTAACCGGTGGGAGAATGAGCAGGCAAAACCGAGCAAGTTAGCCTGGCAGAAGATCGAACGTGCAGAAATCTTGGGCTTGGAAGAATTCCAAGATGAAACCCAACACATGCTGCGAGAGGAAAAACCAGCGTATGTAACTTCGGCAGAGCATACTCCGGATCTGGACTTCTCCGCTCCTTCCGACGTTATCCTTACGATTACAGAAGGCTACCGTTTAGCCTACGGCCACCAGTATAACCCAGCCTTTGCGACGGAAACATCTGCCATCGATCCCCTTCCTCACCAGCGGATTGCGGTTTACGAACATATGCTCTCACAGCCCCGCCTGCGCTTTTTGCTCGCAGATGATGCCGGGGCTGGCAAAACCATTATGTCTGGCCTGTATATCCGCGAAATGCTGGCTCGCAGGCTGATCCACCGCATCCTGATCGTGCCGCCGGCCGGGCTAGTCGGGAACTGGGAGCGGGAAATGCGGACGCTCTTTGGGCTGCACTTCCAAATTGTCTCCGGTGCGGATGTACGCAACGCGAACCCGTTTGCCGAGGAAGATAGCAACCTTATCATCATCAGCATCGATACCCTGGCCGGTGACCGGGCTTTTTCTCGCCTGCAAGAACCCTCTGTCCAGCCCTATGACCTGGTGATATTTGACGAAGCCCATAAGCTGTCTGCCGACCGCGAACCTGATTTCCATGTCCGGAAGACCGACCGGTATCGATTAGCTGAGGCCCTGGCTGGAGTGCGATCTGATCACGCCAGGCCAGAAGAGGTAAACCGGTGGCGTCTCAACTGGGCAGCTCAACATGTAGTATTGTTGACGGCTACGCCTCACATGGGGAAAGATTTTCCATATTACTGCTTGTGGCGGCTGCTCGAGCCTGAATCTTTAGCGACCTTTGATGCCTTCAACGTTTATCCAGCCGACGCCCGTGCGCGCCATTTCATCCGCCGAACGAAGGAGGAAATGGTCCGGTTTGACGGCAGCCCGATCTATCCCACCCGTATTTCAGATACCCTCTCCTACGAACTCTCACAGGGAAAGGTAAGTGAACAGGCGTTGTATGATCTGGCAACCGGGTATATCGAATATTACTATAACCGGTCCCGCATCTTGAACCGTTCAGCGGCTCGTCTGGCGATGAGCATTTTCCAGCGCCGGCTGGCCAGCTCAACCTGGGCGCTCAAGTGCTCGCTCGAGCGCCGTCTTGAAAAATTACAAAGTCTGATCGATGATATTCGGACCGGAAAGATCACCCCACAGCAGTTACAGCTTCGCCAGCGAACCCTCGATCGTGACGTTCACGATACTCTCAACGAGACTACTGCCGATGAGGAAAACGTTCCAGATGAAGGCACACTGGACGGCAAAGAGGAGCACGAGGCCAGCGAGGACCAGGCTATGGCGGGGGTTGTCGCAACGTCTCTGGCAGAATTGGAAGCAGAAAGCATCCAGGTTGGCGACCTGCTTGATCTGGCCATCAAGGTCTATGAACAGGGCCACGAGTCCAAGTTTGAGAAGCTGCTGGAAGTCATCCGCGATCCGCGCTTCAAAGACGAGAAACTGATAATTTTTACCGAGCACCGTGACACGCTCACTTTCCTCGTTCGCCGGCTGGAAGGTATGGGATATACCGGGCAAATCGTGCAGATTCACGGCGGGATGGATTACCAGCAGCGCGAAGAGGCCGTGGCCACTTTCAAGAAATCAATAGAAGAAGGCGGCGCGAAATACCTGATTGCAACCGATGCAGCGGGCGAAGGCATTAATCTGCAAGTCTGCTGGCTCATGGTCAACTACGACATCCCCTGGAACCCGGCGCGCCTTGAACAACGTATGGGACGTATCCACCGTTATGGCCAAAAACATGATCCTGTCATTATCCTAAACCTGGTGGCTGGAAAAACGCGCGAAGGCCGCGTAATGCGGACCCTGTTGGAGAAGTTGGAACGCATCCGCAAAGAACTGCGATCGGACAAGGTATTCGACGTGGTGGGCCGGCTTTTTGAAGGTGTATCGTTACGCGCCTACCTGGAACAGGCTGTTACCGAAGAAGGGGCCGACCAGGCTCTGAAAGCGCTCGAAGGGCGTCTGACCAAGGAGCAGGTGAGTGCCCTCGAAGCCAGAGAGATGAGTTTATATGGCGATGGAGGTGATGTCAAACGCCAGCTTCCGCGCCTTCAGAAAGACCTGGAGATCGAGACCTACAGGCGCCTGCTGCCAGGCTACGTGCGCAACTTCTTCGAGCATGCGCTACCCCTCCTGGATTTAGCCGTCGAGGGAGATTTGAGCAAAGTCTTTTCGCTACGCCCGTTGAAACCTGGCGCTTTTGACTTCTTATGGCCGATCTTTGAAAGCTACCCGCCCGAGCAGCGCAACCGCTTTTCCTTTACCCGGCCGCAGCCCGATGTTCCGGCGATCTTCTTGCACCCCGGGGAGCCGTTCTTTGATACCTTTCTGGGATATCTAACAAACTGTTTTGCTAGGGGTGCCCTGTCCGGGGGCGTGTTTGTCGACGCAACCGCAGAAGCGCCTTATCTCTTCCACTTGGCTGAAGCATCGGTGATTCGCAGCGCGGATCCCAACCTCCCGTCATTATCCCAGGAAGAGACGGTAGAAACCCGTTTGATTGCTATTCGTGAAGAAGCCGGCGGAAAGTTGGCGCCCTGCCCGGTGGAAAGTCTGCTCCTCCTGCGCGGCGTCAAGGGGCTTCCTCCTCAGGCGATTTCGCTGGCATCTACCGCTCAGTCGCGGTTGCCAGATCTAGAGATTTTTGTGCAAAAACAGATCGTGCAGCCGCAGGTTTTCCATCATCAACAAGAATTGAGCCGGGAGCTGCCGGAGCGTGAAAATTTCTTGAAGCGCGGCTACGCCTATCAGGAAGCCGAGTTGGCCGCGGCGCGCGCCCGTTATACCGAGAAAGCCAATGCCGGTGATCCGAATGCAAAGGGTGAGCTCACCCGAATTAAAGAAAGGCAGCGGGCGCTTGCATCCCAACGGGATCTGACCCTCCTGGCGCTGCGGCGCGAACCTGAACTGATCACATCAGGTCCGATCACATTACTGGCGCATGCATTGGTAGTTCCCTCAACCGACCCTACTGATTGGAAGCATCGCGATGACCGCATTGAAGCGGTTGCTATGCAAATGGCAATTGCGCACGAAGAAGCTGCTGGGGCCGTTGTAAAAGATGTGCACACACCCGAACTGGCCCGCGCCGCCGGATTAGGCGACCACCCAGGCTTTGATCTCTATTCTCGCTGGCCTGATGGCAGCGAACGAGCGATCGAAGTGAAGGGCAGAGCGCAAACTGGAAATATTGACATCAGTGAAAACGAATGGAGTGCGGCGTGTAATCATCGTATCAAATACTGGTTATACGTGGTTTTTGATTGTGCTGGTCCAAATTCACGATTAACCTGTGTTCAGGATCCGTGGTCAAAAGTGCTTGTGAAGGTGAGAGGATTTACCATTGATGAGGGTGAAATCCTTAGGTTTGCTGAGAGCGAGGATAAGAATTTCATAGTATAGATATCTGATATAGCTCAGAAGGGCTATCTTATGGGAAAATCACTAAACTTTATTACAACTTTTTTCCATTGGTTATTTCTCCTCATCAAGAAATGGGTGTGGGTGATAGGATTGCCACTTCCACTTCTTGATGTGCTATCCACTTATCTCCCAAATTTCCCTCAAATAACCATTCCCTGGCAAATATCTGTTGTTGTTAGTGCTTGTGGTATCGTTCTTTCCGCGTTTCTCGTTTATCGAGATCAGAAAATTCAATTAAGCAGTCTGTTAAATAACGCTCCTGAATATTCTCTACAGGTACTCAATCTATCTCAAACCATTTGCAAGGGTGATAAGATACACATCGAGTGCAATGTCAGGTTTCTATGCAAATCGGTCTGGTTGGGAGTATTGGACAATATCTCTCTTGAAGTAAGAATGCTACCAGGGTTCCTCGGACATGGAGAAATAACAAATAAATCTTACCAACCGCTCGATTGGCATTGTCCGAATCTTTTAAAACTCCCTTATGATATTCCACAAAACGGGGTGGATATTGGATTAGAAATTCATTATCCATACAAAGAGGAAATGGCATTAGAGCCTCAAATGATACCAAAACGAGCAAAGATAAATCTCTGTTTTCTGATTGGTTTCCATAATCCAATGACTGGATACATGCAGAAATCTGAACGGTTGGAATTGCCCTTGGATATCAAGAGTTTTCCCAAACTAATCAGACAGCATCAAGAAGAAATTCGCAGAAAAGAGTAGTAAGTTTGTTTCCAATACTCCTCACATTACTTGGAGGACAGAATGGCATACACAGTTTGGGGATCATTTGATTGGTTTCGGAAAAATTTCGTTGATTTAGATCCGGAAGTAACAAAAACAGCGAGAAAAAGCCGAGACTATTTGTTCGAGCAAATCGAGCAAATCGAGACTAACGATGCGAGTTTTCCAAGACTGTACGGTAATTATCTTTCTTTTGGTTCTTTTGCCCGAAGATCCAAAATATGCCCTTTAAATGATATCGATGTAATGATACCTTTGAGTGGACGTGGTACTCAAGATAATGCGTCTCAATCGAGCATCTATACACGTTGGCTCAAAATCACCTCAAATGATTCTCCTTTATATCCATTTAGAGATGATTATGGCTATGTAAATTCCACGAAGATATTGAATAGGTTTAAGAGCGGGTTATCAAATGTACCGAACTACAGAAAAGCGGATATTCACAAAACAATGCAGGCAGTGACGCTCACGCTATCGTCATACCCCTGGACGTTTGATATTGTGCCCTCTGTACCAATTGGAGATGGAACGGGGAAAACCTTGTACTTCCTCATCCCTGATGGAACGGGGGATTGGATACAAACTGATCCGAGAATTGATAGTAATAACATAACCAGAGTAAATCAACAGCACGATGGTGAATTTTTACCAACCTTAAGGCTGATTAAATACTGGAACCAAAGGACATACAAGCCTGTACTCCAATCTTATTACTTCGAAACCTTAGCAATTAAAGTCTTTGACTATGCAACTAAAATTGAAGATTACCAAAAAGCTATAAAGTACTTTTTTGATTATTGTCCTAGCTATATTCTCTCAACATGCCCAGACCCTAAAAACTTGGGACCTGCTCTGGATGCCTCGCTTGAATGGGAGACAAAACAAAAGGTGGTAAAAGCGATGAATGAAGCATCTGAAAAAGCGGGATATGCGTTGATGTACGAGGGTCAATCAAATGACGAAGATGCGATTTACTGGTGGGGACGGATCTTCGGGCCGGAGTTTCCAACCTATGGCTGAAAAGTATAACATTCGCCTGCTTAATCAGACCCTGTTTGATTACGCAAAGCAGATGGCAGGGCTAGCAAATGTTGTTCGATTCGTTGCCTATTTGATAGGTGTTACTTTTGTTCTCTTTTCAATCACATTCAGCCAAATGCCTTTTCTTATTGCATTCCTGGCAATTGCCACAGAATTGCTGCAATGGCACTCAGACAGTGTCAAAGGTGTTGCTGAGTCTTTATTAAGAAAATTAGACTTCTGCGAAGGGCTAGGTTGGTCTATATCGAAAGCGGAAGTTTTAGATGTTATGGCGAGATCGCCAGGGATTATTCGGAATAGAATCACATGGCGTGGACCTGATTATCAATATTTCGATAGTGATGAGCCATTAGGATCGAAAAAAGCTTTAGAGAATTTAATCGAGTCTACTTGGTGGAGTAAGCACTTGGCTGAAACGTCAGGCCATTTGTTCTTGTCTATTACACTCCTGGCAATCTTGACGTCCGTGATAACCTTAATCATCAGTGTTGAGGCAGTGCAAAATTTCTCATTACTGATGAATATATCCCGAGCTGTAACTTCAACTATCCTTCTTGTATTTACCCTACGTTTAATTCGTTCGGCTATTGACTATTACACCTTTAGTCGGAAGGCCGGCAATATTGAAGGCCATGCAAGAGATCTAATAAAAACCGTCTCGATAGAGAGAGAGCAGGTCATAAAAATTTTCCAAGAATATCATTTTGCACGAAATGGGTCTCCCCTTATCCCTACTTGGGTTTGGCAAGCACGACGGGCAACCCTAAATGAGTTGTGGAATACATTTCAAAAGTCTAACCAAGGAGGCCATCAATAATTTATGGAATACAACAAACGCCTCATCGAAGTCGCTTTTCCACTCAAACAGACCTCGCTCGAGTCTGTGCATGAAAAAATGTGTCATGCAGGCCATCCGAAATCCTTGCATATATGGCCTGCAAGACGACCCTTGGCCGCTTGCCGGGCAGCGCTTATCGCGACCCTGTTACCTGATCCCCAAGATGCGAATGAAAGAAGGAAAGTTTTGGAAAAGCTTGGGGGGAAAACTGTCCAAAAAGTAAAACGGAAGAAGACAGATGTTGGCTGGGTGGAAGAGCTTGGAGAGGAAACCGCAGGTGGAATTTTGCGTTGGGGACAGGAGAAGGGCCCGGATTTAGATTGGTTCCGGGAAAGGATTCGAGAGGCTTATGGCGGACGTGCGCCTAAAGTATTAGATCCATTTTCCGGTGGCGGCGCGATCCCTTTAGAAGCAATGCGACTTGGTTGCGAAGCAACGGCGATCGATGTAAATCCTGTTGCATGGTTTGTTCTTCGCTGCACACTTGAGTTTCCACAGAAGTTCTCTGGCCTAACACGCCCCTTACCCGATTTTGTCCTTAGTAACAAACTGTTTCTCGAAGGGTATCTCAAGAGTCAAGGCTTCAAAGGGAAAAGTTTAACAACGGAATTGGATAAACTTGGACTGGGAAAATCAAATGATCTCCTTCTACCCGGATTCCAAACAGCTCCTTTAGATGTAAACGCGGGTTTAGCATGGCATGTAAGAGCCTGGAGTGAGTGGATATATCTACGTGCCTTTGAAGAAACACATTCCTTATACTCCTCAAGAGGAAATAAGCCAATCATTGCCTATCTATGGGCGCGCACGATTGAATGTAAAAATTGCCGGGCAACAGTCCCATTGCTAAAGAGCCGGTGGATTGCTAAGAAAGATGCTCGCCGAGTTCTTCTTGTTATCAAAACTAAGCCAGATGGAAAAGGTTTAGGGTTTGACATCGAAAAAGATGTTCCTTATGTGGGGGAGAACTCAGCCCAACGTAAGGCACATGACAAGAAGATTGGGGCCGGGACAATGTCCCGCTCTGGCGTAACATGCCCTCATTGTAAATCAATCATTACCAGCGAAGATATCAGGCTGGAAGGCCAGGCTGGAAGGATTGGAAAAGTCCTGACCGTTCTTGTAAGTCCTGGTGAGAATGGCAAAGAGTTCAATCCACCGAGGGAAGAAGATTTTGATTGTGAGCAAGTTTCTCGGGCAAAGGCAGATGCTGTTTTTGATAAGTTGCCTTTTGGCGTTTTCAATGAGCCGATTCCAGAGGGAAGTAGCCGATCGACCGGTGGGTCTGCATTTACTGTGTTTATCTACGGGTATAAAAAATGGAAGGAAATGTATTCTAGCCGGCAACTTGCGGTACTTGGAAGTTTTGCGACGGCGATTAGAGATTCAACAGACGCTATGCGCCAATCAGGATACTCTGAAGATTGGATTGAGGCGATAACAAGTTATCTTATCTGCATTCTAGATAAGGTTGCAGACTATAACAGCGCTTTTGTTGCATGGCAACCAGGCGGATCAAAAGGAAGTAATACATTCCAAAGATGGGCATTGCCAATAAAGTGGGACTATGTTGAGAATAATATACTTGAAAGTGATTCTGGCGGATGGAGAGCTGTTACCGATTGGGTAACTGATCCAATCGAGAAAACATTGGAATTCGCAAGCCGTGGCGCTGAGAAACCTACTGTTTTACAGCAAAGCGCAATTCAGCAACTTGATGGACAATTTGACCTCGTAATAACAGACCCGCCTTACTATGATGCGATCCCTTATTCAGACCTGATGGATTTCTTCTATTTATGGATAAGAAGAGCAATTTATGGCCTGAACAACATATGTGACCAGTCATTTGCTGAGCCATTATGTCCAAAGTGGGATTCTGAAAAGAGGGATGGGGAGTTGATCGATGATAGCAGCCGTAATGGCGGAGATGCGATCAAGTCAAAACAGGCTTATGAAGATGGCATGGCTTCGGTCTTCCAAAACTGTCATAAGAGTTTAACCCCTGACGGACGATTGGTGATTGTCTTCGCTCATAAAGATCCAGACGCCTGGGAAACCTTGGTATCTGCAATCATCAAATCTGGCTTTATTGTGGATGGAAGCTGGCCTATCCAGACAGAAATGGGAAATAGAACGCGTTCGCAGTCCTCTGCCGCCTTATCCTCTTCGGTCTGGCTCGTCTGTAAAAAACGTAACCCGGCAACTCGCCCTGGTTGGGATAATAAAGTGCTGGAGGAGATGCATGCGAATATAACCGCCCGTTTGCGCGACTTCTGGGATGCTGGGATCAGAGGTCCAGATTTTGTTTGGGCGGCGACCGGGCCAGCAATGGAAGCCTACAGTCAGTACCCGGTAGTGAAAAAAGCCAACGAACCGGGTGCGGTGATGACCGTCTCTGAGTTCCTCACCCACGTTCGCCGCATGGTGGTGGATTTCGTCGTCGGTCGCGTACTGACCGGTGAAGGAGAAGAAGAGGTGACCGGGCTGGATAACGCCACCACATACTACCTGCTCCACCGCCACGACTTCGGCATGAACGATGCTCCCGCCGGCCCGTGTATTCTCTACGCCGTCTCCTGCGGCCTCTCGGATAAGGACCTGGCTGATCGCTACGATTTGCTGGCACGTCGCGGCGGTAAGGAACAGGAAGAAGAGGATGAAGCGGATGCGGAAGACGGCGAAGTAGAAGAGGAAGGATCGGGCAGTTCCTTCCGGTTGAAAGCCTGGAACCAACGCAAGAGTCCGCGTATGGGTTACGATCCCGCCACCGACAGCAGCGCCGAGAAGCTGCCGCTGTTCCCCGATATGGCACGCGAGGTACAGCCCAACCGCGAAATCCCGTTGATCGACCAGGTTCACCGCCTGATGCACCTGTGGAAGGGCGGCGATGTCACCAAGGTGAATGAATACCTCGACCTGCGCGGGCTGCGCCGTAACCCGTTATTCCACCAGCTCTTGCAGGCGCTGATCGAGCTGGCGCCGGCGGGGAGTGAAGAGCGCTCGCTGCTGGAGAGCATCAGCAACCACGTGGGTGGGAAACTGGTCAACACACCGAGCTTGTTTGCTTGATTACTCTTATGATAACAAACCGAATTTTTTTTATTACCATACAAGTCTTAAGGGAATTTGAGAATGCCGAAATCATTACGCAAAACCGCGGAAATCAATATGGATTGGACTCCACTTCCTAATCTATTCGATATGATTGTTCCGTTATCGCAAAAAATACTTGAATCATCAAAGTTGTCTGATGATTACGAAATTCTTCGACGTAGGTTTGGTTTAGAGGGTGGAAAGTCTTATACGCTAGAAGAGATAGGTGCTTATAAAAATATATCTCGCGAAAGAGTACGCCAGAGGGAATCACGTGCATTACGCTTGATTCGGAACTCTCTGTTAGGCGATCCTGGCAATCCTGTTATTCATCCAGAGGCTGTTATCGAATGGAAAAGTCTAAATGATGAGTTTCGACAGATCGGTCCAATCATCATTGAATTTCAAGTTCTAGATTTCTTGGGCAATCGATATCAGATTCCCGTTGACACTTCCAAAGTTTCCATCCTTCATTTCCTTCTAGAGTTACAAGGTTTTCGGTTCCTTTCTGATCCTCGGTTGGGTTTCAAAGCAAATTTCTATCCTACTTGGATAACAGTGGATACATTTCAAAAGGATATGTTTGTGGAAGCACAAAGAGCTGTGGTCCGTTCGCTCTACACTGATCCAGCCCCTATCGATCTCTTCGATCTCACAGTAAAAGTTAACAAAGGCAGATCCAAGAAGATTGCAGTTGATCTATTACGGCTGGCTATAACGACATCCTGTGACGTTGAATGTGTGCCGGATGGAAAATACCAAATAAAGTTCATATCCCTAAAATCATTAGCAGACAAAGCCTACCAGATTCTTTATCTAGCCGAGAAACCGATCGAACTTCGTGATTTACACAATGAAATTCAACATCGTTTAGCTATAGCTAATGAGAAGCTAGTGACGATCGAGTCACTTTCGAACCAATTAACGCTCGATAAACGGTTTACGACGCCTGGAAAAGGGCTGTGGTACTTGACTGAATGGAAGCATACAGCAAGCTCTACAATTGTTAAGCTTATTAAGGAGTTTTTTTATATAAAAAATTCCGATCAATCGGTCGAAGACGTTTACCGTTACGTTTCTGATAAACGCCCGGACATTTCAAAACGATCAATTTCTGTCTATCTTAGTAATAAAGAATCGTTTACTCGAGTATCAAAGAAAACTTATGCTCCCGTGGAATGGAACAAAAAGCCTTACTTAACAGGTAGAGAGCCCCGGATAACTCGACAGCCGGTTTTGCGAGAAAAGGTTACCAAAGAAGTTATAAGGTTAGTCGATGCTCAGCCCAATGATCGCATGAAATTATTAAGGCTACGTCAAATGGTTGTCGAAATAACGAAGTGCAAGCCGGGCACATTTTACCAATACTTATCTGATATGGAAAATTTAGGATTAATCGTAAAAGAGGATATTAACAGCGAAATGTTTTGTCGATTACCTTCCTCACCCTCGCTATCCTTTTGGGACAGTATAAGAAACTCGGATTGGGAAATTATCATCAAAGATGGAGAGACGAAACAGATTGAGTTCAAAATTGGAGCAAAATGGAATGCTTTTGATCAAAAAGAAGATCCAGAGATGGTGAAAAAGGTCATTAAAGAAGTTGCCGGCTTCATGAATTCAGATTGTGAAGGGGCTATCTTTATCGGAGTAGATGACACCACATATAAAATCGAAGGAATTGACAAAGAAATTCATCTTACTGGTAAAAAGAAGGCGAATAGAGATGGGTATGCATTATGGTTGAGCAACAAAATAAAAGACACACTTGGACATCACTTGCTCCCTTACTATGATATTGTCTTTCAGAAGATACAGGGTAAGGAGGTTTGCTGCGTTCTGGTGAAACCTTCGGAGAAATTGGTATATTACCAGAATGAGGTATATGTACGAGGTCCAAGTCAAACTGTTCCCCTCAAGGTCAATGAAATCATTGAATACAATGAACATCGTGGAAATAATAAGCAATCAATTTGATACACATCGATATTGAGGCGTGTATGATGAAGTACCTTTTCCATCCATCCTGGTTTCGAACGGCCTCACACTTTTCATTTCTGGAGTATGGACAGCTTTCTTCGGTAATCATTTCCAGGAACTTCTATAGTAAGGGAATGCATCGCAGCTTATTCTATGAACCTTCTCGGCCTTTTAATCTTCATGGTACAAATCAAGTAGGAATCGGTGGCAGTGAAAAGCGTTCACAGCTAAAGGGCTCAAGCAGCCACACGGTCTTGAAGCAAATCGATACACGTCGGTTGTATCAGAATAATTAATCTTTCTAGGGGGAACCATGTCTGATGTTTTTGATGAAATTACTCGTTGGGCTACCAACAACAACCTGCCTTTTTGGGAACAGGTTGCGCTTGACCGGATCCTTGGTGGAGAGGTTATCACAGAAGAATTGGTCGAAGAACTGGTGGACTATCTATTAGAAGATGCGGATTTAAAAGAAAAAACCAGGATCCGGCTCAAACTCATCCACCTGGTGGCTGGAGCAGAAAACGCCAGTGCAGAAAATGACCGGTATCGGCTGGCGAAGATCCATAACCTTCAAAACATCAACGCCCTGGTGGCCAACCAGCGCCTGGAGTTTGGAGATAATCTGACCGTAGTCTACGGTTCCAATGGATCGGGAAAATCCGGGTATGCCCGAGTCATCGGCAGCGCGGCTTTTACCCGAGGAGACAAGCAGATCCTGGGGAATGTAACGGCAACTCAACCACCCAGTGGCCCACTGTGTGCGGATATTGACCTCGTTTCCAGCGACGGTCAGGTTTTGCCAATCCATTATGTTGTGGGTGATCCCTGCCCCAAGTTACGCTCGTTTTATGTGTTTGACAGCACCAGCGTCAAGAATCACCTAACCAAAGAAAACCCAATGAGTTTCTCGCCGGCGGGATTAGAAGCGCTCACAGCCCTTTCAGCTCTCACGGATCGAGTGCGAAAATCGCTCGAAGAAAAGTGCGCCCAAAAAGACTGCTCCAAGAACGTGTTCGATCCCCTTTTTATTGGGGAGACCCGTGTAAAAGCTTATATCAAAGTTCTCAGCGCGAATACAGACCTAGCTACCCTGGAGAAACTGGCCTCTGTTTCCGAAGCCGAAAGAGCCAGGATAGCCCAACTGGAACTGGATATCGCCGAGATCCGCAGCCAGCATATCCAGGAAACGATCGATCAGTTCGCCCGAGAGATCCAGGATCTTGAGAACCTGCGCGATTCGATCCAGCTAGTGGAAGAATGGATGCATTCGGATGAGATCACCAGGATCAACAGCCTGGTGGAGGAATATACCCAGTCCGAAAATACCATTCAGATGGCACATCGCGCCAGCGCAACTGATTTCCGTCGGTCTCCGCATGATCCCTATTTGTGGGATCGTTTTATCCATGTCGCGTATGAGCTGGGAAGATCTGAATCTGAGCGCTATCCGTCTGCCGGCGACCGGTGCTTGTTGTGCAATCAACCGTTATCCGGAGAGGCGCGTGATCTCATTCAACGGATATGGGAATCGGTAAACAGTGATGCAGAAACCCACAAACGGGATGTAGATCAGAAGCTCAATGCCTGCGCTTCAACAATTCGGCGGTTCGATTTCAATATCCTAGACCCAAAAACGGCAGTCTACCGCTGCTTACAGCAGGTTGATCCAGAAGCGTTGCAGCTTGTTCAAACGAACCTGGCGGAAACCAAAAGGATTTGCGAACAGGTTCAACGCGCAATTTTCTCCCACCAACCGGTGAAAGTGGATCCATTACAGGTTGTCGGTTCGGCTACCGTACAAAAAGTCATCAACCATCTGCGAGCTGAACAGCAGAAACTGATCGATCGCAACACCGAGCAGACCCTTCAGCAGTTAGAGAAAGAGAAGCTCGAGCTAAACCACCGCGTGATCCTGACCGGCCAGATGGAAGCCATTCGAGACTTTGTACAGCGCGCGAAATGGGTTAAACAAGCCAGCTCTTCCAAGGTCAAGCGGAGTACAAAGCATATCACGCAAAAGTATAACGAATTGTTTGAGCAGCTCGTCACCCAGCGCTACATTGAGCTGTTTGAACAAACGCTGCTCAAGTTAAAGTGTCCGCTCCGTGTGAAAGTTGAAACCCGCGGCAGCAAAGGTGAGACCAAGAAACAGATTGTGCTGATGCGAGATAACAACGAAAGTTGCTGCGAAGCAACCCCAGATAAAGTTTTGAGCGAAGGCGAACAGCGCGCTGTCGCCCTTGCCGACTTCTTGACGGAAGTGGCGCTAAATGACAACAGCTGCGGCATCCTACTAGATGATCCCGTCACCTCGCTAGACTTTCAATGGAAGGAAACCATCGCCCAACACATCGCGGAGGAAGCTGGCCGGCAGCAGGTTATTGTATTCACACATGACCTGCACTTCCTGCACTGCCTGAAAAAATATACCGAGAGGCAACACGTCCAGCTCATGACCCATTGGATCGAAAAACGCAATGGCGTTCCTGGTTACGTCTTTTTGAATCAATGTCCTACCGATGAAAAGGAATACAAAAACCTGACGAAAGCACGGGAACACTTAAAACGAGCGAATGAATTGACAGTAAGCGCAGAAGAGCGTCAGTTCTATTTACAACAAGGGTTCGGCGCGCTACGCACCAGTTATGAGTACTTTATTGTTTATGAAATCTTTGGGGGCGTAGTACAACGGTTTGATGAGCGTATTATGCCAGGATCACTAAAAACTGTGGTGATCGAGGAAAGTATCATCACCGATCTGGATGAAAGCTATGGGCGGATTTCGCGGTTTATTGAGGGGCATCTGCATAGCGATGCCTTCTTGAGCGAAAAGCCCGAGCCCGAAACACTGGAAGCAGAGATCCGGCACTTTGAGGATTTACAAAAACAGCTAAAGGATCTCAAGAAAAGCAAGGACAAGAAACAGCCGGCGGTGAGCGTGAAGCAGTGAACCGAATTGCTGAAGTGTTCAACCAAACCTTTGCCCATTGGCAGATCACCCTTCCGGCCGACTCAATAAAAAGCCGACAGCGCGGAGAGATTCGAGCGGAGGGATGGACCATACGCTACCTGTTTGGTGAAGACGAAAATGGCGAATACCTCGATTATTACGCCTCTCACCGCATGACCAATGATCGCCATGTCCGTATCTATGCAAGTGGGAGCGTCGAGCAGCTCGAAGCAATTCAGGAATTTATGATATTCCCCGCCGGCTCGACGAAGGAGCAAGAAAAGGATATTGAGAGGAAGTACTTCGAGGAGAACCAGCGAATCCATTCAGAGCTGATGAAGTGGTTTTGCTTAAAGGATCGTTGATAAGGCGATTGCTCAAGGGAAGGAGGAGAGAATGTCAGATTACGTCGTAGAGCCACAGCCTGGCGTCACGCTCAGCAATGCCAATGAATATGGGCTTCCGATCACATCATTTGACCTGGTAATGATTGTGGAGCCGGACCCAGAATCCTATATTCCTCTTCCTGGCGATCTGGAAAAGTTGGGGGAATTGCTGTATGGTATGTTTGTCCAGTTCGTTGCCGAGTTCGATCCTGACCGCCCTGCTGCTAATCGTTCCATACAGCCTTATGAAGGGAAGGTAACCAATCTTATTTGGTTGAAGTACGAAGACGAAAAGGTAAACTACTTTGACCGTTTTGTAGATGTTGCTCTTGCCAGGGTCAGTTTTAACCTCTTCGATTCCGAAGACATGGAGCATGTTGAATATTATCTAAAAGGGTTGGCTGATTATCATCCAAACTGGCAAGTGGCGGTTATCGGCGCAATGTTCGAAGACGAGGTAATCTACACAGCCAATGTTATCCACCAAATAGGGTTCTCAACAACCGTGTTATCCCGCTACTGCCTGTCAAATAAGGTCTTTGTTAACCTGGATAACCTGTTTGAACATGATCGATGGGTGCGAACTGCCGATTTACGAGAAGGTGAATCGTACCATTCCTGGTTTGAGGAATGGATGCAAGATCACGACATCGACATAGATGATTTCGGCGAAGAAGACCAGGATGATGAAGAGGACTGAGCCAGATGACATCAGAGATAAAACTTAGTCCGGAAGTAATCGAAGCAAATTTACAAGCATTCACTCTCGGTGGCAGCAAGAATAAGGGCCTTCAGCCGAATGAGCGATATGCCTCCTTTGATTATTGCTTCAACTATTTCCAGAACATGAAAGACTCAGGTAAGGTTAGCGATCTTGCATCCGCTGGAAATCTAGAGACCAGTTGTTTGCATTTAGGGTTTTATCTGGCAAGCTGGGGAATGTTGAGGGGATCATCTTCCTTACTTCAGAAAAGCGCCAGATTCCTTGAGACTTTGATCCAATACCTGGCCAAAGCGCCGGTTGAATTATGGGACATTGATGCCCATTGTTATACGTCCGTTAATATCCATATGCTGTTGGACTGCAAACGGCAAATAGGACGTGCGCTAACTCCCTGTGGTGCAACCGACACCCTCGCATCGAAGATCATGCTTGGGGTTTTTGGCAACGTACCTGCCTTTGATCAGAACTTCAAATATGGTTTTGGTGTGAGTACATTTGGGAAATTAGCGTTAGAGAAAATCCAAGAATTTTACTTTGAACATCAAGCAGTCATCGAAAGAAATAGACCTTATACGATTGACTTCGTCACCGGAAAACCGACCCACCGAAGGTATACCAGGGCGAAATTAATTGATATGATCTTCTTTATTCAAGGCAGTTGATCCGAAAGGCGGTTATGATGAACAACCTTCCCTGGACTCCGTGGCACCGTGTGATCTCGCTCCGCCCCGACCTAAAATCTGGCGAGCTTTCGCTCAATATTTTTGCTGCGGATCTTTATGATGTGGCGATGAAACGGGGCCTGCGCCCCGTATACGAAGAACCCGCTGAATTCTTCGCACTTACCTACCCCACCTATAACCTTCGAGAGTTGGCCCGGGAAGTCGTGCTGCGCCTGGCAGATAAGAATGATAAAGCCGTCCGCCAGTTGGCGCTTACATACGGTGGCGGCAAGACGCATACGTTAATTACCTTATTTCACCTGGTCAACGATCCTGCGCTGCTGCCCCGCGAACTGCCGGCGGTTCAGGAGTTTCTGAGCGAGATCAACATCCCGTTGCCCCGGGCCCGTATTGCTGCCCTCACCTTTGATAAGCTCGATGTTGAAAAGGGGATGGAAGTCCGTTCGCCAGATGGAAATAAACGTTGGCTTCGCCAGCCCTGGAGTATACTCGCATACCAGTTAGCCGGAGACGAAGGTCTGAAAACGTTGAATGCTGAGGGACAGGCAGAAGAACGGGTTTCGCCGCCGGCGGAAAACCTGTTGGAAACGTTGTTTGCCCTGCCGATCCAAGAGGGACTTTCCGTTTTGATCCTGATGGATGAAGTGTTGATGTTTGCCCGCCGGGCAGTGGACTATGATCCCGCCTGGCGCAGCCGGCTGGTGGATTTTTTCCAGTATTTGACCCAGGCCGCCAGCCATGTCAATCGTGTCTGCCTGGTAGCTTCATTATTAGCAACCGATACGGATATGAACGATACGACGGGGAAGGCGATTTCCAAAGATATCGAGGACATCTTCACCCGCCAGAAAGAGGAAAGCATCCAACCGGTGGTCAAAGAAGATGTGGCCGAAGTTCTCCGCCGGCGCTTATTCACCACGGAATCACTCCAAAACCGCGAATCCTTCCGCCCGCATGTCGTGGCTGCCCTGAAAGGCATCGAGGAGCTGGATCATCAGACGCAGCACGAAGGTAAGGCGGCCGAAGAGCGCTTCTTAAGGAGCTATCCGTTCCACCCTGATCTAACCGATGTTCTATACTCCAAGTGGACCAATCTTGAAGGATTCCAGCGTACGCGCGGTGTCCTACGTACCTTTGCCCTGGCGTTACGAGAGGCAGAAAAATGGGACACCTCTCCCTTAATTTCCACCAATGCATTCCTGAGTAAACCGGGCAGCAGCGCCATCTCAGAGGCCGCGCGGGAACTGGCACAAATTGCGACCGCCGAGCAGTATGAAGGCAAGCAGCAGCAGTGGTCCCAAATCCTACAAAGCGAGCTGGAGAAAGGACTGGAAATTCAACAGGATTTTCCAGCGCTTCAAGGCCGTGAAATGGAGCAAGCCATTACGGCTACTTTCTTACATTCGCAACCCATTGGCCAGCGCATTCAGACCCGCGAGTTGTTGCTTTTGATCGGTGCCACTCGTCCCGATAAGATCGAGTTGGAGAAGGCTTTGCAACGTTGGGCAGCGTTATCCTGGTTCCTGGACGATATGCTTACTCAGGAAACTGAGACGGCGCCAGATGGAACGCCCCTTCTGCCGAAAGCCTGGCGCTTAGGCTCACGTCCCAACCTGACCCAAATGCACCACGATGCCTGCCGCTTCCGGGTGCCAGGAGAGGTGGTAGAAGCTCGCCTGGTTGAAGAGATCGGCAAGTTAAAGAGCCTGACGACCGGCGCATCCGGGCAGGGCGTAAGGGTTCACAATCTACCCGAGTGGCCCAAGCAGGTTGAGGATGATGGAGATTTCCATTTCGTTGTGCTTGGGCCAAAAGCAGCCTGCGCTGCCGGAAACCCAAGCGTCGAGGCGAAACGCTTTATCGATGAAACGACGGCCGCCGATCGTCCGCGCGTGTATCGAAACGCGATTGTTCTGGCGACTCCTTCCGTCGATGGATTGGATGCTGCAAGAAATGCGATTCTAAAGTACCTGGGATGGGAAGAAGTACGCCGGCAATTAAAGGACCAGCAGATTGACCCAATCCGAGAAGCTCTGTTATCGACTAATTTAGAGGGAACTAGAAAGGCCATCCCGGACGCCATCCGCCAGGCGTACTGTATTGTCGTTACCGTGGATGAGAACAACAAGATCCTGGCGATACGGATCACACCTTCGAGCGATCCTTTGTTTACGGTTATCAAACGGGATAACCGGGTGCGTATTCAAGAAACCTCGATCAGTGCAGACGCCTTGCTTCCTGGTGGCCCATATGATTTATGGCGTGAGGGCGATACAGCCCGGCGAATGAAGGATCTTGTCACTGCCTTTGCCCAATTCCCGCACCTGCCCAAGATGCTCAATCGTCAGGCCATCCTCGATACCTTGGTGGATGGATGCCAGCAAGGGATGTTCGTCCTGCGACAGCCGCGGCCGGATAAAACATACCGGGCATTCTGGCGTCAAACACCCGATGAGACTATTCTCAAGGATCCCGCATTAGAAGTCGTGCTTCCAGAATCGGCCGAGCTCACTGAAGTCCAGCCAGAATTGTTGGTCAAGAATAACCTGCCTGGTTTATGGATGGGAGAGGAAATCTGTGTAAAAGATGTATACGCTTATTTCTCTGGGGAGAACGTTGTCCTGATCCCCAAAGATGGCTATGAGGAACCCCTGATCATCCCGAAAGCCGAAGCGAATATTCTTGATCTTGCCATTCAAGAGGCAGTCAAGAAGGGATCGTTATGGTTGGTGCTCGGTACAGCCAGCATCTATGCAGAGGATATTCCCGCTGGTCTCATCATGCCCGATGCGATCCTTCTGCCTCCGCCGGCGCGGCTGTCGACGATGGATGTCCTCCCCGATCGTCTTCCGGAAGCGTGGAAAGCCGAAGTTACACCTGCACTGGCGATCGCTACTGCATTGTCCAACAAGGTTGGCAAACCCTTACCTTGGAAGATCGTTTTCGATGCCCTGGACGGCGCTTTCAAGGCCCGCTATCTTGAGCGAACCGTGGATTCCAAGGCGTGGCCGTGTGACTTTGGAGATGCTCAATGGATTAAAGTCCGGGTCCCTGTCAATGCACCTCCACC
>CAYOHX010000006.1:0-84860 GCA_964403875.1 uncultured Anaerolinea sp.
AAATGGGCATGAAGAACGCCGCCCTGGCTCCGGGCAGTTTGGGAGATCCACGGATGATGGCTATTCTTGATTCGATCGATATACGGGAATATACAGCCGTGAAGATTCCAAAGCGACTGCAATCCATGCGGAGTAAGATGATCTTGAGTTTGCTGCCCATGGCCCGCTTGGTGCTCAAAGCGTATCTCCGTCCACAAACCATGCTTGAAGATTTCCAAAGGGCTCTTCCATCTCATCTTGATCAGTTCAAAGCTCCATCCACTGGTGGCTCACTCCAGGACCAGGCGATTGCCCTAACCAATTTACTGACCTTTTTCTATGGTGATTACGGGATTCCAATGATTCTGGCTGGGCAAATCGCGCAGCAGCGGATCAAGAGTCTATTTCTTCAGGAGGCGTCCGAGGCGCAGGATCATCTGATCAACCTGGGCGTGGCCCTGCCGGGCAATAAAACAACTGAAATGGGTGAAAAGATGTATGCGCTGGCGGCATCAGAAGTCATCCGCCGCTATGACTCTGTCGATAACTTCTGCGCGGACCTTCAGGCCCGGCGGCTGCCGGTGGAGTTCCTGCAAATGTGGGACGAATTCATGATGGATTTTGGTATGCGGTGTCCCAAGGAGATCGATGTAGCAACGCCGCGTCCTAAAGAGCAACCGGCTCGTTTCTTTGAGCAACTCAAAGTCATGGCGTTATCACTGCAAAGCCGGGACGGCGACTCGTCGTTCTTCCGCGAGGCCCGCGCGAAAAGGGAAGCCGCTCATGCGGCACTCGGTGAGCTGGCTCTGAAAAAAGGTCGGAGGAAAGCCATTGCATTCGAGAAATATTACAAAATCTGGCTAACCTTGGGCGGCTACCGGGAAACTCCGAAGCACTATGTGATCCAGGTGATTGATCTTTTCCGACAGCAAGCGTTATCCATCGGTCAGGTATTTGCAAAGGAAGGCCGTTTGGACCATGCAGAGCAAATCTTTGATCTGACCATCGCGGATATTGACCGAGCTCAGGTGGACCTTGGGTTGAATTTGCGTGCCCTGGTCCAGGAACGTTCACGCCTCACGGATAAAATTCGCCACCGCAAACAGCATAACCATCTGGCCGTCCGCATCATTGACTCGCGGGGGAAAATATTCTATCCGCCCCGCCAGGATACAGTCGATGGGGCGTTCGTGGGTGTACCGATCTCTCCGGGTATTGTGAGAGGTCGTGTGAAAGTTTTCCATTATTCGAACGAAAAGCAGCTATTGCCCGGCGAAATTTTGGTTGCCCGCGCCACCGATCCCGGCTGGACGCCGCTGTTCATCAACGCGGGCGGCATCATTCTGGAGATCGGCGGTGCGCTTCAGCATGGCGCCGTGGTGGCTCGGGAATATGGCATTCCATGTGTCTCTGGTTTGAATGAGGCTACAGAGATACTTGTCGACGGGCAGTTGGTTGAGGTGGATGGCTCGAATGGAACGGTTCGTGTTTTGGAAAGAGATGTTCTAGTTAGCCAATCTTGACCCCCCGCTCGCCTGGGTTGGGCTTGTAGGTCGAAGTCTATAGAAACATAAGACGTGGAATTGCTTTCTTCTCTGTTGGGAACGATTTCTACAAATTTAGAAAGAATCCTCATCTTGTTTCTCACATAACAGGCAACATTTCAAAGCGACGAATGGAGTTATGATGCTTTCCTTTTTGGGGATTATTCTCAGCGCATTTGCGATCAGTGTCATGCAGTTGATTTTGGCGACGGCTATGCCGTTTATCGTGAAAGAAATCGGAGGCGATTACCTGTACAGCTGGGTTTTTTCTAGCTATATGCTGGCCTCTCTGTTCACCATCCCGGTTTTCTCAAAGCTGGCTGACCTGTATGGCAAAAAGAAATTCTACTTACTCGGTATCAGCCTATTTTCTGCCGGCACACTGTACGGGGCTTTGGCTCCCAACATGGAAAACTTGATTGCTGCGCGGGTGATTCAAGGGCTGGGCGCAGGAATGATGACACCTATTTCGATAGCCATGATCTCGGACCTGTTTCCACCTGAGAAACGCGGCAGCATGATTGGAGTGTTCAGCCTCGTGCAGTTGCTAGCGAACTTACTCAGCCCATTGTTAGGCAGTGTAATCACCAAGCAGCTCGGCTGGCACTGGATTTTTTACCTGACATTTGGCATGCTGTTGGTAGCAATGGCGCTCATCGCCTCGGACCGACGAATTTCCTCGATCCCTCAGAGCCAAATACGCTTGTCACAGATTGACTTGATTGGCGGGTTGGTCTTTGGTGCGTTCTGTGTGTTGGTGGTCATCTTTTCGGATTCGGTGGGCGTCCGAGGCTGGATGGACGGTTTAGGAATTTTGGTTCTGATCGGTGTCATCGTAACCGGGTGTTTCCTGGCATGGAACGAGGCTCGCCACAAGGATCCGATCATTAAGCTGGCGTTTTTCCGTACACCCGTGTTGCGCCAGTCTATCCTTAGTTCGTTGATCGCTGGTGGGATCATGTACGGATTGGTTACCGTGCTGCCATTATGTAGTGTGGTCTTACAACAGGGATCATCGACAAATGAAAGCCAGGTGCTGATGATCTTTATGGTAGGGATCACCGTTGGTTTGATGGTTTCCAGCCGTTTGGTCAATCGGCTCTCCACGCTATTTCCAAAGATCATGTGGGGGTTGTCGGTGTTTGGAGCTGCCGGTTTATATTATGCCGTCAGCCTTAACAATCCTACCCTGTTCAAGATAGTCACTTCATTTCTCGGGTTATGCCTGGGAGCTATCATGGCGACTTTCCTGATCAATTCTCAAAACTCGGTCAATGATGCTGATCGGACGGTATTAAGTGGCCTTGTGCAGCTCGGGCGTTATTTGGGCGCAGCGATTGGTGTAACAATCTTAACTGAGATGTTACCTGAGATTCGTATGATCAACCAAGTCTCCCAGTTTCTGGGTGTGTTTGGGCTCTTGGTGGTGATGTATGGATTAGGATTGGCTAATGAACTCATAGGCTTTACCTCGACGGCAAAGAAATCGACCGGATCTCGGGCGCGCATTGAACCGTAAACAACGCATGATGGCACGCGTGGGGGGAACCGCAGCATCGTGCTCAACGCGCCCATGATCCACCGTCTAACCCTCACAAGTGGGGGTGAATTTCTTGCGTTGGCCTGCCTGTGCTGGGGGCAATGGATGATTCGCCTTCTTGCCGAATCATCCATTGCCACTGTTCATCCTAGTCGACTCTTCCAAACCAACCGCGGCGTTCCATCCACTTGGCTAACTCGAGCACAGGAGAGATGGTTAGTGCGGCGCCGAAGATAATCGCCCAATCAATCCAGGGGAGGCTAAAGGTGCTGAATGGCCCGTGCAAGCCGGGTACATAAATGATGAGCAGCAACAGCACGACTTCCCAGATGATCGCGATATTTAGCCATTTGTTGGCAAAGGGTTTGATCAACACGGAGTGACGATCCGAGCGGAAATTGTACGCCTTGAAGAATTGGATCAAAACCAGCGACACGAAGGTCATTGTCATCGCTTGTTCAATCGATCGGCCAGAGGATAAAGCCCACGAGAAGAGGCTGAGATTGACCAGCGCGGACCAAATTCCTCCTAAAGTCATTAAGGTTACAACCGGGCGGGTGAAAATGCCCGTTTTCTTGTTGCGGGGCTTGCGGCGCATCAGATCGCCTTCCGGAGGGTCCACCGATAGAGCCAGCGCGGGTAACCCGTCCGTGGCCAGGTTCACGTATAGGATTTGAACAGCGGTGAGCGGTAAAGGCAACCCCAAAAGCGCGGAGCCAGCCATCAGGCCAATTTCGCCGATATTGGAGGAGAGCAAGTACATCAGGTACTTTTTGATATTCCCGAATATCCCACGACCTTCCTCTACAGCAGCGACAATGGACGAAAAATTGTCATCGGTGAGAGTCATTGCGGCGGCTTCTTTGCTCACATCCGTGCCGGTGATGCCCATCGCGATCCCAATATCGGCTTTCTTGAGCGCGGGCGCGTCGTTCACGCCATCGCCGGTCATGGCGACAACATGCCCCCGGTTCTGCAGCGCGGTTACTACTCGCAACTTGTGCTCAGGGGATACACGGGCGTAAACGTCAATTTTTTCCACCTCTTGATCGAGGGCTGTTTCATCCATCGCTTCCAGATCCGCCCCAGTGATCACCTTTCCTCCGCGCAGCAAACCCAATTCACGCGCGACTGCCTGGGCAGTTACCGGATGGTCTCCGGTGATCATCACCGGTCGGATACCAGCAGCTTCACAAACTGAAATCGCCTGTTTAGCTTCAGGGCGCGGCGGGTCGATCATGCCGACTAAACCCAGAAGGGTTAGCCCATTTTCGCCGTCCTGAATGGTCGATGCCGGGCGACTAGCAACGGCTAACACGCGTAGTGCCTGACTGCCCATTTCTTGCGCTGCTCCCAATATCCTTTGTCGATTCGCGTCATCGAGTGGAAGGTTTCCACTTTCGTCCAGGAAGTGGGTGCAGGCATTCAAGATGACTTCGGGCGCGCCTTTGGAGTAAGCCATGCGTCCCTCCGGCGTTTCGTGCAGGGTTGTCATGCGTTTGGTCTCCGAAGTAAAGGGGACCTCTTGCAGGCGTGGGTACTGCTTGTCCAACTCTGCTTTCCGCAACCCGGCTTTCGCGGCGGCCACTACGAGCGCGCCTTCGGTTGGATCTCCTTTGATGTCCCAGCGACCATCTTCTTGGATCAGGCGCGCATCCGACACCAATGCTCCCCCCCGCAACAGATGAGCTAACTGATCCTTGAGCCTGCCGTTCGTGTTGGCATTGAGGAATTCGCCGACTGGATCGTATCCAGATCCGATCACTTCGAACCAGTGCCCGGATAGATAGACTTTGCGCACCGTCATTTCGTCTTTCGTCAATGTGCCAGTTTTGTCCGAGCAAATCACCGAGGTAGAGCCCAGCGTCTCCACGGTCGGCAGTTTGCGTACCAGAGCGTTGCGCTTGGCCATTCGTTGAATCCCGATCGCCAAAGAGATGGTGACCACCGCGGGTAAGGCCTCCGGTACAACTGCCACGGCCAAAGCAATTCCAAAGATCAACATTTCAAGAAACGGTTGTCCGCGGAATACACCGAGCAGAATGATCACAATAACAACGACCAGAGCAGCTTTCGCCAGTGTTTTTCCAACACGATCCAGGTTTTCCTGGAGAGGCGTGTCACCTACCTCAACGGCCTGGAGCATGCCCGTGATTTTGCCAAATTCCGTGTTCATTCCTGTGGCAACGACCACGGCTTTTCCGCGTCCGTAAGCCGCAGCCGTGCCCGAGTAGACCATGTTCTTCCGATCACCCACAGCCAGGCCTTCTCCAGGGATTGCCTGGGTGTGTTTCTCAACCGGAAGCGATTCACCGGTGAGTACAGCCTCTTCGATCTGCAAATTCACAGACTCGATCAGGCGGGCGTCTGCCGGAACACGATCGCCAGCTTTGAGCAATATCACGTCACCGGGAACCAGATCTCGCGCCGGGATATCGATTTCATCCCCCTCCCTGATTACGGTTGCGGTCGGAGCGGCCATCTCACGGAGCGCCTCAATGGCCCGTTCGGCGCGATACTCTTGGACGAAGCCCAGGACCACCGAGAATAATACAATCACAGCAATCGCAATCGCCTCGACTCCGTGATCCATCAAGGCGGAAATTCCTGCCGCAAACAACAAGATAATTACAAAGATATTCTTGAATTGCTCCAGAAGGATTTTCCATGCCGTCGTGCGCTTTCCCGTTTGAAGCTCATTGGGGCCATAGAGATTTAGGCGATCTGCTGCCACCTGTTTAGGCAAGCCCGCGCTAGAGGACTCCAGATGTTTAAGAATCTCCTCTACAGGTTGGGTATACCAAGATTGTGTTTCTTTCATGTCACCACCTTTGCTCAATGAAGATAAGAAAAAGACCACACACAACCTTAAGGTTGCGGTGGTCTCGCTATACTGGATTGTGGGGCCGGGAGCTTTCGCTCCGTAATGACGACTGCCCACCCTGCTAACGCAGGTAGCTACTCCCTCACCGGATTGGACCAAGCTTACTGAGTCATTTTATGGAAGCCATGTTTCGCTTTCCGTTCAAAACAATGTGTGAGTGAATTCGGACCGCCAGATGGCAGCAATGTGCTAGCAATAATCAGGCGCGTACTTTTAGCGGCCTCACCTGTCCTCTTTAAATACGCTGCAACACTTCGAAGATTGTCATTCCTCCACCCATGATGAGGGCAGAAAAATACAAAATCGTTGCCAGGTTGGAGAGGTGACCAAAGATGATACACCTGCCGTCTTTCTGAATGACACCCAGCGCAAAGAAGATCAAGGCTGCGGCAGGCAGGGTGTTGCTGAAAGGAATAAAGCCAAACGGCGCCATCAGCAAGATAGCGGCGAGGATGTAGGACACCTTGTTGAAAAGCCCGATCTTCCCTTCGCTGGCCAGGGCCTCTAAGCGGTAGGGGCGGCTGATCCGCTCGAACCGCCGGAACCAGATCAATGCGCGATTCAACACGCCGGTTAATTTTTCAGAAGCAATGGCCCGTGTGGCAATTTTCTCAGGTAACCACAACCGGCGGTTCAGAAGCTGCGCGATACCGATCAATAAAATGGCGCTTCCAAACGCGGTGCTGACGCCTGGCACCGAGACCGGGACGAGAAAGACGAGTGAGAGAAAAATGGTGAAGAACATGAGACTGTCTTTCCCGATCTTCTCGTATAGTTCAATCAGGGTCACTTCCTGTGCGGGGATATTTTTAACCAATTGCTCAAGCTTATGCGCAAAAGTGACGTTCGCTGTTCCGATCAGTTCTTGATTCATGCAGAATGTGATTCCTTCACCAATATTTCAACCAAGGTCCCAGAGTGGCTTCGCGAGCGATGGGGCGGGTCGGGCTTTATTTCCGGTTGAGGTCGACCCTGTAATAAAAAATTGACCACCCACAACGAATCGTTGCGGTGGTCTCGCTATCGTACTTGTGGGGGCCGGGAGCAGACGCTCGGTTGAGCAACCACTCCGGACTGACGACCTTCCACCCTGCAAAAAAGCAGGAAGCTACTCCCTCACCGGAATAAGGCTAGTATAGAGGTTATGAGGGAATATGTCAAGTATCACCCAGAAATCGAGTTACACGCGCTGATTGAAAACTGGCATCCAAACGCACCAATAGCCAATCACGACCGCTAAGCAAACAGGCGGCCAGGATTGGCTGTTTTTGTTTAAGCCTGAGGAGGCCGTATGGCGGAGTGGGTGGTAGATCTTTCAGTCGTGCTCATGGACCTTCTAATCTATGTGACCAATGGGGCCCTGGTCCTGGTTTACCTGGTAGCCGATACTCTGCCGGCAATCCTGAGCCTGGTTTCTGCGGCAGTGATGGGCCTGGTGTTGGACAGTGAGGTACAGCGCCGAGCCGGTTTCCGTCCACTGCGCGATGGACCCTTGGGTCAGGAAGATTTGCCTGATCGGCATGGTGTGTTTCCTGTGCCGGTCGGGGAAGATCGCTGTGCTGGACCGCAGCCCAGAACCGCCCAGATCCTGACCGGGTTGGTTGTGGTGCTCTGGCTAGGCGCGCAGGCGGGGATGGCTGCGCCCGTACCGTGGATTGGGGCGGCCATGTGGCTGGGGGGAGTGATGGCTCTGTTGGTCATGCCGAACCACCAGCGTTTCAACCAATTATGGTTTGTAAAAAGCGGCCTGGCGATTTACGGGCTGTTGGTTGTGGGAAGCCGGATTTATCTGGCGTATGCCAATCAGTTATCTCCGGAGCAATGGTCGGGGTTGATCGGTTCGGCTGAGAGCGCTGCATCGGTCATTGCAAATACAAAGGGTAACGTGACAACGATTATCTTGTGGGCGCTGTGGTTGGTCGCGCCGCTGGGCTATTTCTCGTTGTTGATCCAACAATTGTTTGTCAACCCCATGAGCCTGGTGAGCCCACTGATTGGCGCACAGGAGGTGTTGAAACGTTTTCGAGAGCGCAGATAAAGTAGATCCGCCCTGGTGGCAAAGGGCAGGTTCGACTCCTGCCAGGGCGACTGTATCTGCCCTGAATCTCACCCAAAGGCGCACTTGAGCAGATCCGATCTGAACGGGGAAGCCGGGGGAGAGGGCAGGTCCACCCAGTTAGAAGCCAGATGGTTCCGTCAATCATTTGGCGAAAGGAAGAAAACCATCAGCAATCATTTCACATGGAGTACATCTCTGGAATAGGCGGCCCAGGCATGCGTCCAGAGTCAGCTATTCACAAGGAGGCGGTATGGTTTGGCACCTTATCAATTTGTTAGACAGCCCCATTCCGGGCTGGTTCCCGAAGGTGGCACTGATTGCCTTCGGGATGTTGGTGGCCTGGTTCCTTTTGTTCGTTGGAGGAATCGTGTTCGTCGTTGTGGTTGGCGGTAGGAAAGCGTTGGCGGGACAAGAACTTCCCGCCATGCTGGCCCGATTACGCGACGCCGGTCATCCGGTCCGCAGGCACCAACATTTGCATTACTCGGCCAAAATGAGCGCGGAAATCCACCCGCTCAGCCAGGCCGAGCTGGATGAATTTGGGTTCGAGGATGATTTCCCTGAGTGAGCAGCCAGCGAACCCGTTCACCCAAATCTTTGTGTCACCCCCAGGCGGGGTGGCGCAAGGGAGCGGCCCATCGTTCTGAGAGATCCCCCTGTCTGGGAATGGATGAGCCTCTCCCGTGCGCTACCTGGCGAGGATTAAGAAAGGATCCGAATGCCCATTACCTTGTTGAAAGATATTCCTATCCCGTGGTTGAAGGACAAACAGCGCGCGCCGCGGACGCCTGAAGATTTGAAACTCTTCGATTCAGGAGCGGTATTTGAGACTGGAGATCAAACCCTGGATTACCTTTGGTTTTTTGTCGAGGAGAAGGATAACGGGCGCATATATCGGGGGTATCGCGTTGTGCGGCTGTTGGAGTTGAAGTTCATCCCCTTGGATGCGCGGGCAGATGCTGGCTTGTTGCAGAAGATGCGCACAGTGCTGCGTTCCTTGTATGGAGCCAGAGTGTCCTTCCTGTATCTGACCGCCGGGATGTTCAGCGCGCCGGCAGTGGGCATGATCCAGTGCTACGGCGTTTCGGTATTTGCGCAAGATCTGAACCTGGCTGTGGAACGCTCGGCGGGGGCGTTGGCTGCCCTGAAATCCTCAATGACCGGGGCATTCCGGCAGATGAAATTGTGCCCACTCAACCGCCGCAGCGGTGAATGGATCTTCAAATCTCTGGCGGAAATGAAGCACGCTCTGGTAGTGGTCGGTCAACCAGATCCGCGAGAAAACGCCAAGGGTGGCAGCCCGGCGCTTTTCAGCAACCCCCTGACCACAAGCGACGCTGCCGCACAGCAATACACCCTGCAGCAGAACGAGATTTTGTTTCGTGGGATGAGCAGCCTGAAGGAGGATTTCATCTTTTTAGTCCTCACTTCTCCGGTGGCGCTGGCCGATATCGCCGAAATGCTGGTGGGGTTGGCCGAGCACACCAGTACCTGGGCGGCCTGGCAGACGGGGGTGCGCGGGGCTTCGTTTGGGATCAGCCTGCCGGCGATTTTGAGCGGGGCTTTACTGCAGTCCTCCGCGCTAGGGTATGGGCAAAATGAAAGTGCTTCGCATACCGAGGGAGATGCCCACACCCAAGGGATGGCAAGAACCGAAGGGAGTGCCCACACGGTCGGAACGGCACACACGGTGGGCAGCACGCATGCGATTAGCGAATCCAACAGCACCACCAGTGGGGTGGCTACCACAGAAGGGCATTCGGTGACCACGGGCGAGTCGCATGCTGAGGGAGTGGCTGTGACAGACGGGTCTTCTTCTTCTAGTTCGTCTGGCGGGTCTGTTTCATCGTTCCAAAGTGAGTCGGACACAGTCAATGTAGGTTTTTCTGGCGGTGGGAAGGTTGGGCTGAATTTGGGCTTGGATGCCGGGCTGAACGCAGGCGTCACTGCCGGCTATGGGCACGGTTGGGTATCGGGTGGGGGCGAAAGCTCCTCCTGGGGAAGTTCATCCGGGTCGATGCACTCTGAGACCAACAGCAGCATGGACAGCACCTCTCGCGCCGAAACCGTCAGCGCGAGCATTACCCATTCATCTAGTTCCACGCATGGGACTAGCGAAACCTGGGCCACCTCTCAGGCGACCACCACCAGCCAGGCCGATACCACCAGTCAGGCCGATACGCAGAGCGAATCCGACACAAAGAGCAAGGCCGACAGCACCAGCCAGGGGACATCTCTGAGTCAAACGGTTGGGAGGGGACTTTCCTCGGGGCTTTCGGTGGGTGTGGCGCCTTCGTTCTCCCTCAACCAAAGCTTCCAGTGGCAGTTCGATCCGGCCATCCTGGTGACGCAGCTTTTTCGCACCCAACAGCGCTTGTTGGAGGTGGCCAGCAAGGAAGGGGCCTATTATACCGATGTGTATGCCCTAACGCGCAGCGGCCAGGGTAAGCAGGCCATGATGGGGCTACTGCCTGAGGCGTTTCACGGAACAGAAGATGTGCTGACCGGCGTGCAGACGCGCGACCTGACCCCAGAAGAAGAAAACTATATCATGCGGATCGCCTGCTGGCTTTTGCCGATCAGGCTGCTATCGCCATTCAGAACGCGCGCCTGTTTGCGAAGGCGCAGCGGGAGATTTCGGAACGGAAACGCTTCGAGGAAGCGCTCAGAAAAGCGAATGATGAACTGGAGCGGCGCGTCAAAGAACGCACTCAAGAAGTCAGTTTAGCCAATGAAAATTTGTTGAAGGAACTTGCCCGCAGAAGGCAGGCCGAGGCTGATCTGGATGCGGAACGGATGCTGCTGGCCAGACGAGTCGAAGAGCGGACGAAAGAGCTCAGCTCGGCCAATGCGGAGCTGGCAAAAGCAGCCAAGATGAAAGACTCATTTTTGGCCAGCATGAGTCATGAACTGAGAACTCCGCTGAATGCGATCCTGAATATTTCCGAGTCGCTGAATGAGCAGTTGTATGGTCCTTTAAATGAAGCGCAACTGCGCCTGGTTCGGACCGCGGAGGAAAGCGGGCGGCACTTATTATCCCTGATTAATGACATATTGGATCTCTCCAAGATCGACGCTGGCAAGTTGGATCTGATGTGCGACTTCGTGCCGGTCAAATCGTTGTGCGACTCAAGTCTGCGGATGATCGAAGAGGCGGCTCGGAAGAAGTCCATCATTCTTTCCGCGGACTACGATCCGGCTGTGAAGATGGTTTGGGCGGACCCACGGCGGATGAAGCAAATTCTGGTCAATCTGCTCAGCAATGCGGTGAAGTTCACACCGGTGGGTGGGTCGGTTAGCCTGATCGTGGCTGGGGACACAGAGAAAAAACAAGTGCATTTCCATGTGTGCGATACGGGCATAGGCATTGAAGCGGAAAACATTCCGCATCTTTTCAAGCCCTTTGTGCAACTGGATAATGCTCTTTCGCGCCAATATGAAGGCACCGGACTGGGATTAGCCCTGGTGTATCACATTACGGAATTGCATGGCGGTGGTGTGAGCGTGGAAAGCGAAGCTGGTTTAGGCAGCCGGTTCACCGTTACTTTGAACTGGGATAAGAAATTTGGCCCAACCACCGCGCAATTGCTCGCGCCCGAACCGGAAGTGGATTGGCGGCAGGTGAACGAAGAAGCCAAACTCGCGCCTCCAGTTCTGCTGGGACAATATTTGAAGGAACTGGGCATCGAAATTGAACAACGCTGGCTGGACCCCGCCAATGTTCAGCAAGATCTCAACGCGGCCGACCTGGTTGTGATCCATGCTGAGATCGCCACCCTCAAGAAAATCATATTTGGTTCGGGCGGCGGGTCGAAATCGATCCTGGCTTTGCCCAAGGGTCGGGTGGAAGCGGATGACGTGGTTGCTTTTGATCAAGCAAAGGTGGCTTACCTGATCCACCCCTTCAATCGCTCCGATTTGCGCATGGCGCTGCGTTTTATTTCGGCGAGCGGAACGGCAAGCCTCTTCCATAAAGCTTTGTTCCTGGACGAGAAAGACCTTCACGCCAGAGAGAGTTTCCCCCAGATTTTGATTGCCGACGACAATGAGGCTTCGGCGAGGATCTTGAATGACTATTTAGAGGCGGATGGATATCGGGCCATCATTGCTCACGATGGCGCAGAGGCGGTTCAGAAAGCCCGAGAGTCTCATCCGAACCTGATCTTAATGGATATCCAGATGCCGGGTATGGACGGGTTTGAAGCAATCCGCCGCATCCGGGCCGATGAAGCTTTGAAAGATATCCCGATTTTGGTGTTGACGGCCCTGGCGATGCCTGGCGACCGGGAGCGGTCACTGACGGTGGGCGCAAATGGATACATCAGCAAACCGGTCGTGCTGCGAAACTTGTTAGAAATGATACGCGCTCATGTGGCGCAGCCAAATTAATTGAACCTATAGAAAATGTTCCTGGAATGATGAGGAGTTTGGAGCGAGGAGCGTATGGAAAAGCAAATCACAGTTCTAATTGTTGACGACGAACCTGCTGGACGAGAAACGCTGGCTGGCTTGCTGTATTCGCAAGATTACCAGTTGGTTCTTGCGGAAAATGGACAGCAAGCTTATGAAAAAGCGATTGAGTTCATGCCGGACTTGATCCTTCTGGACGTGATGATGCCCCAAATGGACGGTTTTCAGGTATGCCGGTGGATGCGGTCTGACCCGCTGCTGGCGGAAGTCCCGATCGTCATCGTCACCGCGTTGGATGACCGCGAGTCTCGCTTGAAAGGGATTGAGTCGGGAGCCGATGACTTCATCTCCAAACCCTACGACCGGATCGAGCTGCGCGCCCGCATTCGCACGATTACTCGCCTGAACCGCTATCGGCGGTTGATGGTGGAGCGCGCTCGCTTCGCCTGGGTGGTTGACCAGGCTGAAGAAGGGTACGTGATATTAGACGATAATGATACGATCCTTTACGCCAACGCCGTTGGCAGCCAGTACCTTGGAATCCCCGCCGATGCTTATGAGGGAATCTCTTTCCTGGAAAGCGCCCGGGCCATGTACCAATTGGAACCGGAAGAGAATTGGCAGCGATGGCCTGAGATGACCAACCTGCCGTACTACCTGATCATGCGCGAGACAGACCATTCCAACCTGTTGTGGTTGAAACTCGAGGTGTTGCAATTGGAATTGGGGCCAAACTCCAAAACCCTGGTGCGCATGACAAACGAGACGGAATCCATTTCTCTCCGGCATGAAATGCACTCCTTCCACCGGTTTATCTCGCACAAACTGCGCACGCCCATGGCCCAGGTGGTCATGGCGGCCACATTGCTGGAAAGCACCCTCAGCGGCGAAGGCGAGGTTAGTGAGGACGCCAAGGTTTTGTTAGAGGCTTTGGAGGTAGGGGCTAATCGGTTGAGAGACGAGATCGACGACATTGTAGGACACGTCGATCATACCCATAACGCTTTACCGCAACGCAGCCTATTGGGGGTTGCGGAGATGAAAACCGCTTTGGCGGAGGTCTGCGCCGAGATGGAGATGCCGCCCTTGGAGATGGACATGAATGTGCCTGAAGGGGAGGGGCTTGCCGCGCCGATTGCGAAGAAAGAGTTCAAACTCATTCTGCACGAAGTGCTGGAAAATTCGGTGAAATTCCACCCGAAGAAGACTCCGGAGATTTCAGTCAAATTGGTCAGAACCGATCAGGGTATGCTGCGCGTTACCGTTCAGGATGACGGGCGGAATTTATCGCCAGAGCAGCTGTCCAGGATCTGGACGCCCTATTACCAGGCTGAAAAAGTTTTCACGGGCGAGGTGGAAGGGATGGGCTTAGGCCTTTCGACGGTCGCCCATATCATTTGGAACATTGGCGGAAAGTGTCGCATTCGAAATCGCGAAGGACAGTTGGGTGTCGTGGTCGAGTTAGACATGCCAGCCGAGGTTTTGGAGACTGCTCAACGTTGAGTAAGTATCAATTAGGATGTGGTCGACAAAACCCTTGAAGTTGAAGTTTACGAGTAGAGTGCCTTACCAACCATTAACAGTAATTTAGAAAGGAGGACGGCTTGGCCCGAAGGGGCATCCATCCCGGAAACGGGATGGTGATCTAGCCAACCATTTATGAATACTCAAATTATTAGAAGATCGATGTGGTTCTCGGCAACGCTTGTTCTGGCAGTGTTCCTTTTCATGCTCACGCTGCAAACTATGCAGTCTTGACTTCCTGTAAGCAGCGAAATGGCTGGTGGATATCTGTTCACTTCTTAGGCGAGTCGAGATGATCGTTGAAAAGCGTGACCTTGGAGAGAGCCTGAGGTTCAACGGGTATCACCGAAAATTGCCATTGCACCCATTCTATGATCTGAACGAGCTTCGCAACGGATCGTACTTGTTATAGGTTTTGGATGCCGTGCCAGGTGTGGAGGAAGATAAAAACAGCGGATATCAACGCGTACGGCCAGGCGTTACACACCAGACTAATTCCCAAAAAGGACAGGAATGGGGTGAGACGTGGGGCAAGCAGGCCAGCGGTGCTCTGGCTCCAGTCCGAGTTGGGCGCCAACATCAATGGCAGCCAGGATGCGAAGTAGATCAGTGTGCCAATGATGTAAACCGCCAGCCCGGTTTTGTTCCAAGCTCCCTTGAACTCCAAAGGAAGGAACAGCGGCAGGGCAAAGACGATTATCCGGGTGATGTTTTCGGCCATGAGCAGCCATTGGGGAGAGTGCGCGTCTGAGGTGATCTTTTCGTTGGCGAGTCGCGGCCCGAGGACGAGATTCCAGGCCAGCAGGGGAAGAAGTAGAAGGATGCCGTTGAGAAGGCGTAGTTCCAGTTTCATCGTTTTCTCTCCAGAAGTGCTTCGGTTTTGGGGTGAATTAGCGTAAATTTAGCATCCATCTTCAATCTACGGCGGGCGCGGCGAAGAATTTTCGCATGTGAGTATACAACAAAAAAGACCGCATTTATTGAATGCAGAAAAAGTGATGATGCCTTGCTTCGTTCATGAGCATTGTCACTTTTTATTGTTCTCTGTCCGCTCTAAGATAAAAATAATCTTTTTCGAAGGGAGGTGACGCGATGGCTAACCTGTTGCAATTGCGCTGAGTTTGTCACAGGATGCGCGTGCCGCATCCGGCTCTGATGCGCGGCAGGTTGACCGTGTCACCTTTGGCTTAATTTTTTGAGCCGCAGGGTTCCACATGAGTCTTCGGCCTGGCGCATGGAGACTCATTTTTGTTGCCAAAAAAAGGAACCTATAATATGCGCGCTATCTCCAATTTTCTGATTTCCCGTTGGGGTCCAATTGTGACCGGGCTGGTGGTCGGTGTGCTTGCGCCGGTTTTGGCGAAATTTGGCAATCCCGGGAATATGGGCGTTTGTGTAGCCTGTTTCAACCGGGATATTGCTGGAGCCCTTGGCTTGCACCGCGCTGCTGCCGTGCAATATATTCGTCCCGAGATCATCGGCTTCGTGTTGGGCGCTTTCGTGGCTGCCCTTTTGTTTAGAGAGTTTAAGCCCCGCGGCGGTTCCTCGCCGCTCGTTCGCTTTCTCTTGGGCATGTTCGCCATGATTGGGGCCCTGGTCTTCTTGGGGTGTCCGTGGCGGGCCTACCTGCGTCTGGCGGGTGGAGACTGGAATGCGATTGCCGGAATCCTCGGCCTGGTCGCTGGCATTGGGTTGGGCATCGTTTTCTTGAGGAACGGATTCAGCCTGGGCCGCAGCCGACCGACATCGACCTTGGCGGGTTGGATTATGCCGGTTTTCGTGATCATCTTACTGGTTTTCCTGGTGGTCGCGCCGCTGTTTGGGCGGGATGCTGATGGCAATCCGGTTGGTCCGATCTTCTTTTCTACATCAGGACCAGGCAGTCAACACGCCCCGTTGTTGTTGGCTCTCGGCGCGGGCTTGGTGATTGGCTTTTTGGCTCAGCGAAGCCGTTTTTGCACGGTTGGGGCGGTGAGAGATATCATCTTGCTGCGCGATATGCACCTGTTCAACGGGGTTTTGGCCTTGCTCGTCGCTGCTTTTCTAACCAACCTGGCGCTTGGACAATTCAAGCCTGGATTTGATGCGCAGCCTGTTTCCCATACAGACGCTCTGTGGAACTTTGGAGGAATGGTGTTAGCAGGGTTGGCTTTCACCCTGGCGGGGGGCTGCCCTGGTCGCCAGGTGTTCTTGAGCGGCGAGGGCGATGCGGATGCCACGATCTTTGTATTTGGCATGCTGGCCGGTGCGGGTGTCGCCCACACGTACAGTTTGGCGAGCTCGCCCACTGGAGTCGGGGCCAACGGCCCGGCTATTGTCGTCATCGGATTGGTGGTGCTGGCGATCATCGGCCTGACCATGCGTGAAACGCGCACTGCATAAGGAGTTTGAAATGTCCGAACCTAGAACAATTGACGCGAGAGGTTTATCCTGCCCGGAACCAGCCATGCTGACTCGGACTGCCTTAAAGGAACTTGGGTCTGGTACGCTCGTTGTGCTGACTGACTCGTTCACCTCGCGGACGAATATTGAGCGCACTGGAAAACTGGCTGGATGGAAAGCCGAAATTTTCCAGGACGCCGATGAAACGTACCGGATTACCCTAACGAAATGATATACCTCGACCATGCTGCTACCTCCTGGCCGAAACCGGCTTCAGTCATGGTAGCTATGTCGAACTTTCTAGAGCGCGCCGGGGGAAACCCCGGGCGCTCTGGCCATCGGTTATCCATTTCCGCTGGTCGCCTCGTCTATGACACACGGGAGGCAATGGCCGAATTTCTTGGAGTCCATGATCCTCTTCGGGTCATATTTACCTTGAACGCTACGCATGCCTTGAATATCGCTCTCCTGGGTTTGCTCAATCCGGGAGAGCGAGTTGTCACCGGTGGGATGGAGCACAATGCTGTCATGCGCCCGCTGCGAGAATTGGAAAAACGAGGAATCAGAGTAGAGGTGATTCCTGCGGAAAAGGATGGGAGTCTGAGTCCTTCTGCTTTTGCAGCGGCCTTGAAAGAAAAAGCCCGTTTGGTTGTAATTAATCACGCGAGCAATGTTGTGGGAACAATCGCACCGGTGAAAGAGATTGCCGGTCTTGCTCATGCCGCCGGTTCACTCGTTCTAGTCGATGCGGCCCAAACCGCTGGCGTTCTTCCGATTGACCTATCCGACATGGGGATTGATCTATTAGCTTTTACCGGTCATAAAGCTTTACAGGGTCCTCCGGGTACCGGTGGTTTGGTTCTGAATGATTCGTTTGATCCAACATCGCTGCGTCCACTGGTGCGGGGAGGGACTGGGAGCCGTTCGGAATATGAGGTACAACCGGATGATCTGCCAGATCGATTCGAAAGTGGCACGCCCAATGGTGTTGGTATTGCGGGTTTGGGAGCAGGGCTTGACTGGGTAAAAGAGCGCGGACTAGATGCCTTACGAGCCCACGAGCTGTCGTTGGCCGCCCACCTGTACGAGGGGCTGGCGAATATTCCGGGTGTGGTTGTCTACGGTCCCGCCAACCCCGTCCTCTCCACGGCAGTGATTTCCTTTCGGGTAGTTGGGAAGCGAGTCTCTGAAGTGGGCTTCCGGTTGGACGAGGATTTTGATATCTTGTGCCGGGTTGGGCTCCATTGCGCGCCAGCGGCTCACCGCAGTCTGGGTACTTTTCCCGAAGGGACGGTGCGTCTTGCCCTCGGTCCCACTACTACGCTAGACGACATTCATACGACCATCGCAGCCGTGGAAAGGATTGCTCAAGCATGACTTGGGGTGTCGTTTTGTTTCACACAACATCTTCAGCGTTACGGGCTGAGAAAATCCTTATCAAGGCTGGGCTTAGGGTCAAGCTAATTCCGACCCCGCGTGAGCTTTCCAGTGATTGTGGAATGGCCTTACGCTTTGAATTCTCCGAACAGATTGAAGTCAAACAGCAGTTGGCTGCCGCCGGGATAGAGATGGCTATCCATCCGCTTTCTTAGCGCCGAGCACTAACAGCGTGGAGGCGCTGAGAAAGCCGATTTCCTGAACCCGCTTTCGGAGTTCTACGCCGCGCGACTGAAGTTCTGGATAACCTTCGGCGCGTTGGATGTAGCGCTCGAAAACGGTTTCCAATTCGGCCAGGATCGCCGGGTCTTTGGGATCCTGCTCCAGATCGGTTAGATCGTAGAAGCTGAGGTTTTCCAGGTTTAGGCGGGCCAGCAGATCAATTATTTCCTGGCGTTGGTAGGTTTGTTGGTGAATGATTCCGTGGATACGATCCACTTCTGCCCACCAATGGTGCAGGTTGACATGGGTCATTTGGGCTTCATTTTGTCCATCGCGGTACATTTCGGAGATGAGCAGATGGCCATCGGGACGCAACAATCTTTCCATTTGGTTAAGGACACTCGAAGGATTCTCGAAGTGGTGGAGCTAATTGGAAAGGCAAACCAGATCGAAGGAAGCTGCATCGAAATTGTGGGACAGCGCGTCTCCCAATTCAAAGCGAATTTTGGGTTGGTCCTTGAAGGCGGCGGAAAAAGCAGTGGCCGCGCGTTCATTATTGTCGAGGCCGATAATCTCTTCGTAGTCAGCAAGGCCTTCCAATAGAAAGTGGATGAAATTACCACTGCCGGTAGCCAGGTCCAGCACACGTCCGCCTGGAAGTCGTCCTAGAATGTCTTTGGGAGTGAACACAATATTCCTCGAATCCTGCCCTGATGTCCCGCGAGGCGGCGATGGAAGCACCCATGCCTCCAAGCCCAACGCGGGATCTTTCTTTTCCGCGAAAAAGCAATCCGCTTTTCATTCTACCACTTGGCGCCTATCACACGAAAAAAAAGATTTTTCAGGAGATGAAATAGGGCGATTACGCTAAAAGTAAGAGGTGGTAATGGAGCCATGACCATGGAGGAAGGGCACGGCAGAAGAACCGGTGGGAAGCATACGGATCCATTTTTCAAAACTCGAAGATCCACATCGATCTCAAGGTGGGGCTTTTTTTGGGGCGTTGGTCTAATGAACGGATAACCTGAGAAGATTGGACTCGAATAAAGCTATGGGGTCTTAGATGTCTATACAATGGAGGCGTGAAATCCATTATTAACAAAAATGTATTGTCACCAATAGAATTGTGGTGTTATAATGCGATTGTTCGGACACCCTAGCGGGGATGGGGGATTTGGGTTTTGTGTACACGTTGGTGTCTCCCTGAACTCAATCTGAACTGATGAACCCTTGGTTTTCTACTTATATTTTTTAAGCTTATTTCGTTATGTTCCCACATCTAACTAGGGGAACCTGTTATTGGTTTTAACAATCGCTGCGTTTGAGCGGCCAGTTGGGCAGCCGGCGTAGTTGAGGGAATAGGTAGGAAGGACGCGGCGGGAAACGATGTCGCGGTGGCGGAGCGTTGAAAAGTGAAGAAGTGGCTGGCGATTTTGGCGTTGGGAGTTGTGATCCTGGCGGGGCTGTTGAGCCGGCCAGGGCGGGAGATGCTGACGCGGAACCGCTTGTCACTGGAAGCGCTGAAGGCTGCGCAGTCGGGGGATGCCGAGAGGATGCTCCAGGTGGTGGGGGAGTTGGAAGGGAAGGCGCAAGAGAGCTGCGCGTATTACTGGCAGGCGGGAAGGTTAGGCCAGCTAAGTGGGGCGACGGGAACAGGGGCATTGAATTATACGAAGTTGCTGGAGTGTACGGATATCTATGTTCTCATGATGGAGCAAGCTAATCCGTTGGATCATAAGCTTGCCCAGACAGCAGTAATGAATTACCCCGAATCGTCTGAAGCGTTTTTTTGGTTGGCAGAAGCAACTGTATCCGCTGATCCGGTTGGCGCACTGGCCTTTTATGAGCATGTTACACAGCTTGATCCATCCAATGGCCTGGCCTGGTGCCGCCAGGGAGGGTTGCTGAGGAATGCAGAGAATCTGAACGGAGCTGTCGACGCTTTCATGAATTGTTGCCTGAATGGCGACCCAGGCTATAACGGCTGTTGGGGCGCGGGCGGCACCTATGAAAGGTTGAATGATATTCCGGCAGCCATCAAGGCTTACCGATTGTCTATTTGGAGCGGGTCGTTGGGGCGAGCAGATCAGCTAGAAGAGAGTATAAGACCGTAATGCAATCGACCGTTGATGAACCAAAGTGGGATCTCATCATCCAGCCGCAGCGCAAGTTGTTTGATTTGCGCCTGGGCGAACTGTGGCGCTACCGCGACCTGGTGATGCTCTTTGTGCGCCGCGACTTTGTGGCGGTATATAAGCAAACCATCTTGGGGCCATTGTGGTACTTGATTCAGCCGTTGCTGACCACGATTACCTTTACAGTAATTTTTGGGAATATTGCCCAACTACCTACCGACGGCTTGCCGCAGTTCTTGTTCTATATGTCTGGCACGGTGATTTGGACTTACTTTGCCGAGTGCCTGACGAAGACCAGTAATACCTTTGTGAACAATGCGAATTTGTTCGGTAAGGTGTATTTCCCGCGCATGGCCGTGCCGGTATCCATTCTCATCTCGAACATGATCACCTTTGGCATCCAGTTTGCCTTCTTCCTGGCCTTCATGCTGTTCTTTGCGCTTGGGGGAGCCACGGTCCGGCCCAACTGGTGGATTTTGGCTTCGCCGCTATTGATCTTGATGATGGCCGGCCTGGGCTTGGGATTTGGGGTGATTATCTCATCGCTAACCACAAAGTACCGTGATTTGCGCTTCTTGGTGCAGTTTGGCGTGTCGTTGTTGATGTACGCCACGCCGGTCATCTATCCGGCTTCGTCCATCCCGGAGCGTTTCCAGTGGGTGATCAAGCTGAACCCGATGACGCCAATTGTAGAGACGTTCCGCTTTGCGTTCTTAGGGGGCGGATCGGTACACCTGCTGGACCTGACCTACAGCGCTGGGTTCATGCTGGTGGTGGTATTCATCGGCGCGGTAATGTTTAACCGTGTCGAAGCGACGTTTATGGATACAGTCTAATCCTCGGCCAAGTTTTTTAGAATGCACACAAAAATCATAAAACCATTAATGATTGTGAATAATTATTTGCAACAAAGTAGAGGAAGCATATATCTCATGGTGTTTCTTCTTGCTCTTGTTGTTATCAGTCTATTTCTTTTGGTTCTTCCTGATAGTTGGCGTGTTAATGAGAGCACAGATTATTCTTTTTTTTATGAACCAGTAGCACGGAATATTCTTGCAGGAAAAGGTTATGTGCAAAGAGATAATATTGTTGCACCATATTATCCTCCAGGTTACCCATCAATCCTAGCGATTCTTTTTGGATTATCTACTCTCTTGGGAGTGAATGAAAAAACAATTCTTACATTGTTTGTGGTGGTTATATCGGCGCTTTCGACTGTACCTTTGGTTTTTGTGACAAGGAAGGCTACGAATAATTTATCAGCTTTGTTTACAGGGATCTTGTGGATGACATATCCTTTTTTCCTATGGTTAACTAAACAACCAAATAGTGAGATTCCATTCATAGCTTTACTTTTTGGTGGATGCGCACTCCTTTTTTCTGCGAGTTGTTTTAATAATAAAAGCAAGAAAAATTATCTGATATCGGGCATTCTCTTGGGACTTGCAATCTTAGTAAGGCCTATTGCTGTGTTTTTCCCTTTAGTGTTGGCCTTCAGTGTACTCATTTCATTATCCGACGCAAAAATCATAGAGAAAGCACTTTTGATGGCAACTTTCTTGGGAGGTTGCCTAATTCCAGTAATACCTTGGGAAATCTACGTCTATTCAAACACGGGAAAAGTCGTATTAATTAGCGAGAATAGTTCTGTGGCAATGAGGGGAGGGCTTATTTTTGCCGTTGTTGATAGCAGTTATAAAAACTCAATAAGTGTTCCTTCGGATGTCCGTGAACTTATGGAAGATATCAACGCTCATTATGAAGAATTAGCGCCAACCGAAAAGCTGCTGTCTTACTTGAAAGTGAAGATATTGGAATCGCCATTGCCTGTGGTTAAGTTGTTTGCTATTAAGGCACTTCGGAGTTGGTACGCCACTGATCGGCAAAGTTATGAAAATTACATAATCCTGGTACAAATTCCATACTTAATACTTATTCTCCTTGGCTCTTGGCTTGCATGGAAACGTGGTGGCGCGTCAAGATCATTGATGATAGGCATTTGGTTAGTTACCCTATGCAACTGGGGGATGAATATGCTGGTTACATCGACCCTTCGCTATATGGTACCAGTGATCGGTCTGCAACTTACCTTAATTGCTCAAATTCCTTTTTACATTTTAGGGAAGTATCAAACACAAGAAATAAAGGGTTAAATAGAGTAATTTTTATGGGTGCTCCAGTTATTCGTGTTGAAAATCTCTCCAAATCTTACCGCCTGGGCCAGATTGGCACCGGGACATTTACCAACGACCTGAAGCTGTGGTGGGCAAAAGCGTGCGGAAAGCCCAACCCGCTGCTCAAGATTGGCGAAAAAGATCATGGCAACCGGGATGGCGAGGTGGTTTGGGCGCTGATGGATGTGTCCTTTGAAGTACAGCAGGGCGAGGTGCTGGGGATCATTGGGCGCAACGGGGCCGGCAAGAGTACGCTGCTGAAGATCCTCTCGCGGGTGACGGCCCCGACGAGTGGGCAGATCAAGGTGAAGGGGCGCGTGGCCAGCCTGCTGGAGGTGGGCACGGGCTTTCACCCCGAGCTGACCGGGCGAGAGAACATCTACCTGAACGGCGCGATTTTGGGGATGACCAAAGAGGAAGTGCGGCGCAAGTTTGATGAAATTGTGGCCTTTGCCGAGGTGGAAAAGTTCATAGACACGCCTGTTAAGCGCTATTCCAGCGGGATGTATGTGCGGCTGGCCTTTGCGGTGGCGGCGCATTTGGAGCCTGAGATTTTGGTGGTGGATGAAGTGCTGGCGGTTGGGGACGCAGAGTTCCAGAAAAAGTGTTTGGGTAAGATGGGAGATGTGGCGGAGGAGGGACGGACTGTTTTATTTGTAAGTCACAACATGAGTGCAATCAGGCAGTTATGTAGAGAAGGAGTTATTATCGCAAATGGAAAAAGCTCTTCGATCAAAGAAATTGATTTTATAGTTGATGAATACATAAAAAGTAGCCTATCAAAGGATCGCCGAAACGTTGTTGATCTTTCTAGTTACAATAACCCTTATGGTGCCAATGAACTACATGTGAAATCGATAGAATTAGTAAACACAATTGACAACTCTTATACCATTAGGTGGAGCGACCCTTTATTACTTAAAATTCGTATAGAAGTTTTGCAGAGAGTTCCATCAGTCTCATTTGGATTAGGTGTGAACACAATTGATGGCATACCATTATTTACCGTTCGAAGTACTGACAAGACAGGCCAACATGTAAACCTCGCAGAGGGTGAATATGAAGTTCTTGCCGAAGTGAAACATAATCTCCGTGCTGGTCTTTACACCGTTTTACTAGGTATTTCGTCCGGGAAGTACAATTATTATTTCAATTCAAACGTGACTAATATTGAAATTTCCGACATTGGAAATGGCCATTACATACAAAATAACCACGGATTAGTGAATTGTGAGTCTTTATGGACAACAAAAGGCTTTTGAAAAGGTGTAGATCATTCTTCTCTAATATAAAGAGGCGAATCTTTAATAGGGTGGAAAATGTCCATAAAACGGCAATATTGAGAGACGAGAAGAAAATTGCTTTTGACTCGACGGTTCAAATTAAGGAATATGTAATTATTCAACCGCATGGACCTATTAAGATAGGATCATATACTCAAGTCAACCCATTTGCAGTAATTTATGCATCTGAATATGGTATTGAAATAGGGGAAAATGTCATGATAGCCCCGCATGTGATGATTGCTGGAGGGAATCATGACTTCAAACAAATCACCACTCCCATGAGATTTGCAGGAAACCTCAGTAAGGGCCCAATTATTATTGGTAACGATGTTTGGATAGGTGCCAATGTGACCATTACTGATGGGGTCAGGATCGGTGATGGGGCTGTTATTGGAGCTGGATCAGTTGTTACAAAAGATGTCGATCCATATACTATCGTTGCAGGAGTACCTGCAAGGAAAATAAGCGCCAGAAACATTCTCTGATTATTAAGAGTTCATCAGGAAAAATGATTATTATATATTTACAGGGTGGCCTTGGTAATCAGATGTTTCAATATGCCTTTGGACGGCGATTAGCTTTCGACCGAAGAGTACCTTTGAAGCTTGATTTAAGCTGGTATGGAGAGCAGTCATTACGAAGGTATCGTCTAAATAGTTTTGAGATATATGCAGATGTAGCCAGCAAAGAAGATATTGCGAATGTAAGAGGTTCGAATTTAGTTGGTTTTCTTGACTGGTTTCATAATGGGATTGACCGCCGCCTACCGTATTTTCTTCGTAGGCAGGTGATCGAGAAATCTCTTCAATATGACCCAAAGATCGTAAAATTTTCACGAAAAAATGCACGTTTAATCGGCTATTGGCAATGCGAGAAGTATTTTTCTTCTATCTCGACCAGCCTTCGAGAAGAATTTAAATTAAATACCTCTACTTCTTATGAATTTGATCAGTGGCAAGAGAAAATTCTCAGCGCCATAGCTGTTAGCATTCATGTGCGACGGGGCGATTACGTTACGAATCCATATACAAACCAAGTCCACGGCACCTGTAATATTAATTATTACACAAACGCGATGGCTTATCTTCAGCAACGATATAATGATGTCATTTTTAATGTATTCTCTGATGATATAGACTGGGCAGTAGCCAACCTTAAAAGTAGTTCTCCTGTTAATTATATTTCCCTAGCATCAGATAATCGTGATGTTGAAGAATTGTTGTTAATGAGTAACTGTAAACACCACATAATTGCTAATAGTTCCTATAGTTGGTGGGGAGCATGGCTAGGGAATTCCGCGGAGAAGATAGTTATAGCACCACGGAAATGGACAAACGATCTTAAGTTTGCGCAGTTAGACATATTACCAGATAAGTGGGTTGTTTTATGATCTACCCTCCACTGGTAAGTGTTATTATGCCTTCTTATAATTGCGGAAACTACATATGTGAAGCTATAGATAGTGTCCTAGGTCAATCACTATCTAATTTTGAACTCATCATTGTGGATGACTGTTCAAATGATAAGACTGCTGAAATACTAACAAGCTATGAAGATCCCCGCATTGTGAGGATTGTGAATAAGTCAAATCTTGGCCCGAGTATGTCGAGAAATATTGCGTTGAACTATGCACAAGGCAATTATGTTGCTATTATGGATGCGGATGATGTAAGTCTTCCTCAAAGATTGCAGAAACAAGTACGGTACTTGGAACAACATTCCGACGTTGGGATTATTGGAAGTTGGACGCGAACGATTGATCGAGCGGGAAGAGAGGTGGAAACGTTAAGGCGAAGTAATTGTGATGCATTACTCAAATGGGAAACTTTATTTAGCCCTCAGTTTACTCATTCGAGCGTAATGTGCAGGAGCCAATTGTTACAAATGTCTGGGGGGTACCCATCATTTAACCTCGCAGAAGATTACGATTTGTGGAGCCGCCTTTTTTTCCTAACTAAGTTTTCTAATTTTCAAGATGTTTTAGTGCTTTATAGAAGTCATAACGAAAGTATTTCTGAAATAAACTCCCAGAATCTGGATAGGTACACTAGAAAAGTAAGCATGGAATTAATCTCACGTTTTACCCAGCAAGACGTTGAGGAAGATATTTTTTCGGTACTTATAGGGAACGGAGAAGCCAAATCCACCGCAATGCTTGTTAAGACGATATTTTTATTATTAAAACTGATGTTAATGTTTATCAAGAGATCTTCTTGTACATTACAAGAGCTAATCCTAATTCTAACCAGTGTGATGAGAAGGATTTACTCTATCGCGAGAAATAACGATGGTTTTTTGGCTGGAAAATTCCTAATTTCGATCTCAACTTCTTATTTTAGGGTTATTCGAAGATGGCAAAATAAACTCAACGCTTGGGAATATAAGACCGATCTACCGGTAGAGTGATTTAGTATGAGTCGTTAATAATGCCCACAATTATTTCAGTTATTATGCCGACCCATAACGATCAAGATTATTTGGAAGGTTCAATTTTATCAATACTGAACCAGACCTATTCAAACTTCGAATTTATAATAATAGATGATGCTTCCAAGGATGGTACGGATGATATCGTTGCTAAATATGGGAAATTGGACAATCGGATCGTTGCAATAAAAAATTCCGAAAACATTGGACTTGCTGCTTCTTTGAATAAGGGGCTCAAGGTTGCCAGGGGAGAATGGATTGCAAGGATGGACGGGGATGATATTTCTCATCCAAAACGCTTTGAGATCCAGATGGATTGTCTTCAAAATCGAGATTTGATCTATTTAGGAACGGGCACCGAACTTATAGATAGAGAGACTGGTAAATTTGTAAAAAACTTTAACGAGCCATTAACTCATGGGGCAATTGCCTGGAAACTTGGTTACGCAAGCGCATTTGTCCACGCGACCACGATCGGGAGAAAAGATGCCATCCTCAAGGCGGGGGGGTACAATCCTAATTATCGAAAGTATGAAGATGTCGATCTGTGGAGAAGGCTGATTTTTTTGGGGAATTGTGCGAACCTACCCGATATTCTTTACACCTATCGAAAGCCGCCTAAAACGTTTGCAGTGAGCACAAAAGAAATTGTAACTTCTGTTCACCAGGCCTATCTTAAAGATTTAACAAATCGAGAAGAGGCCATAGATGTATTTTACAAGTTGATATTCGAAACTAACCAACCCTCGACCTCAGATGCTATGAGAATTATTGGCATGCTAGTTGATGTGTTTCTCGCTTTGGAGAAGCGAGGTTGGTTGATTGAAACGGACTATCCATATATCGAGGCGGAATTTTGGAAAATGATCTCGCAATTTCCCGAGAAATCTGGAGATATTTCCCGTCTGTTCTGTGAGCATTTTTTTCGCTATCTTCCCGCTGAAAATAGAGATTATTTATATTGGGGCAATAAATCGTCCAGCAAAATCCTCAGGTATTTGGGCCTTGCGATTTCATCACCCAAGAGCTTTATTCGGAAATTGCGGGCTTTCATAAGTTGATAGGATTTGAAGATGAAGTTGGTTAAGAACACGATCAAGGAGCTAATATTTCGTCTCTTGCAATATTTGGTTCAATTTTATAGAAGGGTAGATCATCAGCAGAAGGCATTGAGGTTTAAGGCGCGTGGGGAGAATCTAATTTTTAATGCCAACGATTTTTTTTCCTATGAGCATATCAGCGTAGGAAATTCTGTTTTAATTGGTCAAGGCGCTAAGTTCCTTGCGAGTAATAGCCAGATTATTATTGGAAATAAAGTGCTCTTTGGCCCAAACGTCACTTTGATAGGTGGAAACCATACCACGTCGAGAGTTGGTATATTCATGTTTGATGTTACCGATGAAATGAAAGACAAGAACGACGACGCCGATATTGTCATCAAAGATGATGTATGGGTGGGGGCTAATGTAACTATTCTTAATGGCGTAACGGTCGATAGAGGTTGTGTTATCGGGGCGGGATCCATTGTGACAAAATCTATACCGGCGTATTCAATTGCCGTAGGAATTCCCGCAAAGCCAATCAAGATGAGGTTCTCTATTGACGAAATCACAGACCATGAAAGAAGGCTCTATCCCGAACATTTGCGGATTAACCGGTCGGATCTAGAAGACAATTTGGCGAAAATCAAATTGGATACGAGATATTTGGGAAATCGGTGACGAATGCACATTGTTTATGTAGAAGCGGGGTATCCTCACATTCATGGTGGAGGAGGCGGTGCTGGCACTTACATCCGTCTAGTCGGACGCGAGTTGACCAAGCGAAACCATCACGTGACAGTGGTCACGGGGTGGTGCCAAATTTGCCCCGCAACATTTAATGACGATGGAATTGTGGTTCATCGATTGGGTAAAACCAAAAACCTTCATTGGTATTGCTCGAAAATACCGTTTTTGCGGAGATTTAGTTTATCCGTGCGTCATTTAGAACGAGGATTTGAAGTCTTTCAGAAATTATGCAAAATTAATCGCGCGAAAAAAATAGATTTAATCGAATTCACAGAGGGCGGGGATTTTTTTCACGCGATTTTTCGGCTAATTCCCTTTGTCGCCCATCTGCATGGATCGCAATATACTATCACTAGAATAAGTAAAGGTAAGGTGGATACGGGAGTAAGTTATCAGCGAATACTAGAATTGTTTCTGATCAGAAAAGCTGAATGGATATTTTCTCCCAGCCAGTGGATGTTTGATGCGGTAGCTTCAGAAGCGCAGTCTGAGCTTAAAAACCACACCATTTTATCGTTACCTGTAGATCCAGAGTTACAAGGTTTGCGGAATGAGTACTCGGAGGGTTTGAAGGTGTTTTTTGCGGCCAGAAATGATCCGATTAAGGGTGGAGAAGTTCTCATTAACGCCGTTAAAATTGTAAATGTCTGCGAACCGGGATTGGAATATAATTTCTTTGGTTATGAGGAAAAAAGTGACATAGAACTCCCGGCTAATGTGACGCTTCACCCATTTGTTCAACATGATCTTTTGTTTCGACAATTGAAGAAGTCTGCTATTTGCGTGGTGCCATCGTTTTTTGAGAACTCTCCAAATATAGTTTATGAGGCAATGGCTGCGGGTAAACCGGTTGTGGCTTCTTGTGTCGGAGGAATTCCTGAGCTTGTTTTAGATGGTGAGACAGGGTTCTTGGTGCCGCCTGGAGATCCACCTGCTCTGGCTGATGCTATTCTAGCTTTGGCCCGTGATGAACCGTTGCGCCGAAAGATGGGGGCCAAAGCCAAGCAAGTGATCTCGGAATTGGCAGATCTTAAGAAGAATGTTGATATTCGGGAAGCTATTTATGAAAGAATCATAGCAGAACACCGGAAGTAATTTTTATGCATCTTATACTTGCAAACCAGTGGTATCCTCCCGAATCTGGTTGGGGAGGAGTATCGACTTACAATTACACTCTTGCTCACGCTTTAGTAGATCAAGGTCACCATGCGACGGTGGTTGCGGCTGGGTATTCAACAGAGCAATTATCACATTGTCAAGATGCTGGCGTTGACTTGTTCCGAATACCCGCAAAATATCCTTTGCGTTTCCAGCGACTGCCTTTATTGGGGCGATACGCCCGGACATTGTTTCAGGTGTTTTATAGCAAGAAATTGTCAAGTTTTTTACGAAAGATTGAAAAAGACCACAATGTCGATTTGGTGGAATTTGCAGATATTAACGCCGAGGGCTATGCGTACCTTCAACAAAAGCGTCGTTTGCCTGTTGTTGTGCGTTGTCATACTCCTAACTTCATACTTCAAAAATATTACGACCCTACTGAATTGACGTTTGACACAAGATTCATTGGAGCCATGGAAAAAAGATGTATTCGCCTCGCTGATGCTCTGTGTGCGCCATCCAAAGATATGGCGGAAGTTATTTCGGCGAATGTTGGCGTTGATCATCGTGCCATTAAGGTTATCGCAAACCCCGTGGATTTGAATTTTTTTTGCTCAAGATCCAGAAATGAAAAGACATCCGGATTATTGAGTGGGCAGCACGTGAATTTTCTGCACATAGGTCGGTTTGAGCGCGTAAAGGGTATCCACGTATTGGCTCAGGCGATACCGAGAGTGGTGTCTCAGTGCCCTGAGGCGCATTTTATTTTTGCGGGGGCGGGCGGCAAAGAAAGGGATGAGCTGGAGAATAATTTGATGCAATATAGATTAAGTCAACATGTCAAATTTGTTGGGCGGGTGGAGCAGGAAGAAATGCCTGGATTGTACGAAGAAGCGGATGTCGCTGTGGTCCCTTCATTAAATTATGAAAGCTTCTCGTACACCGTTGCGCAAGCTATGGCATTCGGCTTACCGGTTGTGGCCAGCCGAATCGGTGGCATTCCTGAAACGGTCGGAAATGGAGGCGCGGCTATTCTTTTTGAGCCAGGGAATGTCGAGCAGTTAATTACTGGTTTATTGTCCGTTTGCAAGGATAGCGAATTACGTGCTCGGATGGGTGCTGCTGGTCGTAAGCATGCTGAGGTGGAATTTTCAGCCGATGTTGTAGCTCAGCGGATGCTTGGGTTTTATAAGTCAGTTATATCTTAAAAATGCGGATACTCATCACTACGGCTCGGTATCATCCTCATCGAGGGGGCTTAGAAAGCGTGGTTCATAACCTTGCTCGTGAGTTCACGGCACAAGGACATGCTGTAGAAATTATCACCAACCGTTATCCTAGAACTTTGCCTCGTATCGAAGAAATAGATGGTATTCTAACCAGGCGTTTTCATTTCTTGGTTCCGTCCTGGCGTTATGTTCGCAACAGGCGTGTGGATTTGTTTTTGGCGAGCCTTGTGTATTATTTTCATACATCGTTTGCACTCAATAAAGTTATTCGAGAATTTCAGCCTGATATTATTAATTCTCATTATCTTACGGAGCACGCCGAATTTGTTGGCCGATGCCTTAGCTCCCAGCTGAAAGTGCCTTGGGTGGTATCATTTCATGGCGGCGACGTTGACGGGGAGCCTGCACTTGATCAACAGCATATGCGGCGTTTTCAGAAAGTGATCTCGCAAGCCGACAGTTTGACCTTTTGTTCTCATTTTCTCAAACAGCAGGCTGCCCTCCTTAATTCAGGAATCTCCGAAAAAACTCATGTGATTCATAATGGAGTGGATATTGAATTGTTTTCAGGTCAATCAAATATCAAGCCAGATTTCCCTTTTATTTTTGCAATTGGTCGATTAGAAAGACACAAGGGATTTGATATATTGATCGACGCTTTTGCTAGAGTGGATGAAGCGTTCAAAGATGTTCGTCTGCTCATTGCGGGAGGTGGAATTCTGAGGGCGGATATCAAGCAGCAGATCGAACAACAGGGCCTTCAGGATCGAGTAAAGCTAATTGGCAGTATTGAGCCGAGAACCGTAGCTGATTACATGAGGGAAAGCCTTTTCGTGGTGGTGCCTTCGCGCAGGGAGTCGTTCGGGATCGTGGCGCTTGAGGCAATGGCTGCTGGAAAATGCGTTTTAGCATCACCTGTAGGTGGAATTCCCGAATTTTTACCTTGTTCTCCCAATAAGATCGTTCCACTAGATGTTTCTGATTGGACTAAGGCAATGCAAAATTGGTTGGAGGAATCGCGAATAGGAACATTACCCGGTATCAAGAATCGGGAGTTTATAAAGGAGTTTTCGTGGACAAAGGTTTCCGACCAGTACATGAAGGTTTTCAAGCAGGCAATAGGTGATCTTTCGTGAGTAATCCTCGATGGGTCTTTATACACCCTTTTCAGTTACGATTGCAACGAGGCATAGAGGTGTATTTATGGGAACTGGCTTCTGCTTTAGCTGAAAGTGGCATTGAGGTCGAGATTCTAACTTGGGCAGGGCCTCTTCCTGTACCAGACTATGTGTCACCGCGTGTTAAAATCTACGCTGCCCCGGCTGTTCGCTATTATCAAAGCCTAATATCAGTCCCATTTTTGTTTTTTAGGCTTTTATTTCAAAAGAAATGTGACCATATTTTTGTGCATTTTGCTGGTTACGGCGAAGGGATCATTATTACATTACTTCGCTTATTGAGGAAAACCCCATTTTCTATTGTGTTTCATTATCCGAAAAGCCAGGTGCCGCACCGATATGAAGAATTTAAGAAATGGCAATTTGATTTTTTTGCTGATCACCTAATAGGGGTAAGCAAGGCGACTACTGAAGAGGTGGCGGTCTGGTCAGGCCGTACATGTGCAGTGATCGGTCATGGTGTTGATACGGACCGTTTCCGGCCAAATTCGGATCTGCGGGAAGAAACTCGTGACCTTTTAAAAATACCTTTTGATGCGAATGTCCTGATTTCGGTTGCGGCTCTGGAAGAGCGGAAGGGAATTCAGTGGGCCATCCGAGCTTTACCAAAAGTGATCGAGAAGAAGCCGAACACCTTTTATTTAGTAATTGGCGATGGGCCCTACCGAGCCGAACTTTGTAAGCTAATCAGCGAGCTAGGTTTGGGTGAGCAAGTAAAGATGTTAGGATTTCTACGAGATATTCCAAAATATTTACAGGCGAGTGATATCATGGTTTCTTTGTCTTATGGTGAAGCTTCATCCATTTCATTATTAGAGGCAATGGCGACAGGATTACCTTCGATAACTGCAGAGCATAGGCCTTATCCTGAACTAGTTCAAAATGATTGGGGTATCATGGTGGATGAGAAATCTACGGACTTGTTAGCTGAGCAAATTTTACATCTTATAAACTCCCCCTCATTACGCGAGCTAATGGGAGAGAAAGCCCGAGAGTGTATTCTAATACATCACGATTGGAAGAACATCGCGGCCCATTATTATTCACTTATTCACAAATAATGAATTCCTTTTGCTTCTTTTCAAACGGGCTTCTTTAAGAAAGGATATTCAAAGCATCAGGATGGAAACAGAGTCCCTTGTTTTTAGCGTTCTAATATGTACGTATCAAAGGCCGGAACAACTAAAAGCGGCTCTTCGTGCATTAATTGAGTGTACAGAGGAAAAACCCGACCAAATAGTGGTCGTAAATGGTGGAGATGAAAGATCAGACCAGGTTGTTCAAGCTTATAAGAATTCTTCAAAAATTCAAATTGAATTAATTAGAACTAAGAACGTAAATCTAGCGACAAGTCGAAATATTGGGCTTCAATATTGCACTGGGGATATCATCGCAATGACCGATGATGATGCCGAAGTGTTCGCGGATTGGGTGACGAATATGAAAATAGCCCATTCCACTCATCCGGAAGCGGGAGCGGTGGGAGGAATGGTGGTGGGAACAAATTCACACACGCTATTGGGTAGAGTAGCAGATGTTATCACGTTCCCTGTTTGGAAGACATCGTGTTACGTCCGTACTCTTCCTGGTGTGAACGTTTCTTATAAACGAGATGTCATTCGTCAGATCGGGTTTCAAGATGAGACGCTGTTTCGTGGAGAAGATGTTGATTTCAATTGGCGAGTAAAGAAAACCGGGTATGAGATTTTCTTTGATCCCAGTATCCGTGTTTATCATCATCATCGCCCAAACCTAAGAGCGTTTCTCAACCAGCACTTTATGTACGGTCGAGCATATTATTTGGTGAGAAGCAAATGGAAAGATATGTATTGTGTTTATCCCCATGGAATTAGATCCATCAAAGATATTCTAAAAGTCATAAATTTTTTTGTCGCGCCAATTTATCAACCAATCTTATCTGCTGCAAGAATGCCATTATGGACAGATAAGATAGTATCAGTTCCTTTGCTAATCCTAGCCGAATTATCTTGGAAAAGCGGAATGATCATTCAACGATTTTGGTTTTCTAACAAAAAAAAGAAATAAATGCTTTCTTATCATAGAGCTCCCACAAATACGAACTTCTTTCTTTACCTGTTGCTAGGAATGTTATGGGCGATCGCAGGAGTGATGTTGTCTATTCCATCCATAGTGACGGCCTCATTGTACATAAAGGCTACATTCATATTGGTCCCATCTGTAGTTACGGTATTGACCACTATTGTAAAACCGCGTGAAGGAATCTTGATTTGGTTTTATGTAATAACATTTTTAGTAACCCAAACTGGACTTCAGGCAAAATTTGGCCAAATCACAACTAGTGCATTGGAAATATCGATAATTATCGTGAGTTTTTTACTTGTTTTAATTAACCGAAGTAGCTCAACGAAATTGTGCCTGTTGAGCGAATTACCGGGGTATCGTTGGCTTTTTGCATTCATTTTTTATAGTATTGCAGTATTTATTGTCGGGCTCATACGTGGCGATTCTGTTACATTAGCGGTAATTCAGTTCAAAGGGTTTGTAATATACCCTTTACTTATTTACATATTCTTAGCTGGTGTTCGGTCAAAGAAGAATTTATGGGTTGGATTCCTTTATTTAGGGATTTGGTATGCATTTGTTTCTGTACGCGCACTTTTTAATTTTGCTAGTAACCAAGTAGACCAATCCATCCTAATCGATTCGGTATACCGAGCTTCTGGTGATTATGCGCCAATTAATATATTCGGTATAACGGCAGCGGCTTGTTCAATATTGTTGTTCGGTGCATCTTTAAACACAAAATCTCGTTTTTGGTTCATGTTTTTACGGTTTTTGGGCATTGTATTATTTGTTGGAGCTTGGACATCTGTTGCCCGGAGTGCAATGATAGTGTTTGTGGTGGGAATATGTATGCTTGTATTTCTGAGTGGAAAGCGATCACTTACAATTGTTTTTTTTATTTTATTTGCTTTATTAATTGTTTATTTCTTGTTGCCTTATGGGTTCTTGGACGGCTCGATAAATCGATTGTTTCAATTAAGTGACTCTTCGACAACCAAAAGATATTTCTATTTGGAGTCCGGTTTAAATTCTATTCTGCGTTATGGATTAACTGGAGCGGGTTGGGGAAAGGCTTATTGGTACTACGAAGGTATTGGACTTGTCCCAAGTGGAAATATACCTTGGTATCACAACGACTATCTAAATCTAGCAGTTCAAGTGGGGATTCCAGGACTTGTGTTATATCTGGGGTTTTGGTTCTCATTTATAAAGTCTATTGTGTCCAAACAACTTTCGTCGTCGACAAATTCATTCGTAGTAAGTGGAGTAGCTGCTTTGATAGCCGTGCTTGTTGGGGCAAGTCTGGAACATCTATTGTGGCGATCAGATATGGCGGGGTACGTCTTCTGGATTGCTGGATTTATCATTGCGGCTTCAAAACTAGCCACTGTTCCCAAGCCCAAAATTGGAAGAAGAATTTGAATACAATTCTATTTATTGATGAAACAGCCCAAATCGGAGGAGCTGAAATAAACTTGCTTCAATTGCTTCCTCGGTTGAAACAGTTAGGATGGAGTCCGACTGTAATAATCCCTTCCACCGGACCTTTGCTTACCAGGTTACAAGAGATTGATGTCCCTTTCATCATAATCCCTACTGGGCGTTTTCGATCGGTATCGGATTATTGGCGAGGAAAAAAAATACCAAATATATTTTCTTGGCTTATAACGCTCATCAATGGAATTATTTGGATGATTGGAATCTCTCGTGAGTTACGACATGCTCGCCCAACAGTAGTTCAGACAGTCAGCCTTTTATCGCATATTTTTGGAGGGGGAGCGGCTAAGATGGCTGGAATTCCAATTATTAGCCATATTCAGGACATCATTTCGCCAGATAATGGAATGGGGATATATAGCTGGTTTTTTAAACATTGGGCTGAAACAATACCTAATTACTTGGTGTGTATTTCTGACTTAGTAGCAATGCAATTTGACGAGGCGGAATTAGCGAAAAAAAAGGTAATAGTTATTCACAACATCATTGACGTCGAAAAATTTCACCCTCATTTTTCTTCTTGTGAAAGTGGTGATATTTTCCAAATCGCCACTATTGCGCGGCTTACGAGGTGGAAGGGACAGATGGATGGATTACGAGTGGCAAGTAAACTTCACAAATTGGACTATGTATTTAGGTGGTATTTCATAGGCGACGCTTCGTTGGGTGACGCTGATTATGCCGAGGAATTAATTGAATATGTTCGACAAGAACATCTAGAAGAAAGAGTATTTTTTATGGGTTGGCAAGAAGATGTAAACTCTTTGCTTCAATCGGCGAATCTTCTTGTTCATTTATCGATCGAGCCTGAGCCATTTGGGCTTGTTATTGGAGAGGCTCTAGCTTGCGGAGTGCCAGTCATCGTAACCTCAGGTGGATTAAGTGATATAGTTGTCGAGGCGGGGGGAGTGGTTGTCAGTATTGGTGATACAGAAGCGGTAATTAATTCTATAATCAGATATTTCAACAATAATAAAGACCTTCAATCGCACTCTCAATTAGCGCGATCTGTTGCATCAAAATATTTCTCGCCCGAAATAATTTTACCAAAATGGGTTGAGTTATTCCGACGAGTAGCCTAAAAGCGAGTTAACATTGTATGAGTTCAGAATTGCCGAAAATCACAGTCATTGTTCCGACAGGAAATCGACGGGACGTCATTGAAGATTGCCTAAAAAGTGTCCGTTGGGCCGATGAGGTAATAGTTATTGACTCCTTCAGCACTGATGGGACCCTTGAAATTGCAAACAGGTATGCAGACAAGATTTTGCAGAATGAATATGGCTTTTCCGCCAAGCAAAAAAATTGGGCGATACCTCAGGCTGCGAATGAATGGATTTTATTGGTTGATACTGATGAAAGAGTAACCGAGAATTTAAAAGAAGAGATTATTCAAAAATTGCAGGCAAAACCTATCTGTGTGGGTTACCGCATTGCCAGAGAAAATTACGTATTGGGCGCATTGGTGAAGGGCGCCGGATACTTTCCAGATTACCAAATCCGTCTTTTTAAACGTGATCATGCCCATTATGAATTACGCAGAGTTCACGCACACGTAATTTTAGATGGGCAATGTGGGACACTGGAATCTCCTCTGGTTCATTATGCACATCGAAATTTGGATCAAACGATTCGGAATTTATTGGTTCAGATGACAACATGGGAAGCAGAAGAGCGAATTGCCGCATCACCTAAATCCACAAAATTCTTGTGGTTTCAAATGTTTTTTAGACCCCTTGGCGCCTTTTTCTTGCGGTATTTTTGGCAAGGCGGATGGAAAAGCGGATATCATGGTTTGGCCGTCAGTATTCTCTGGGCGATATATGTTGGCGTAACCTATCTCAAGATTTGGGAAAAAGAACTAAACCTCACTTCCGCATGGTGGGAAAAACATTGGGCCGAATTGCATATTGAAGAATATGACGAATAGACCTAAGGTATTGTTTTTGCACAATGGGTTAGAAACCTTTGTCAAAATCGACTTTGAACTACTTTCGGAATTTGCTGATGTAACTGATTTCTACGTTAAAAAGAAATTTCCGATGGGATTTTTGTCGTATATTGTTGGTATTCGATCCTGCGACATTGTTTTTTGTTGGTTCGCTAGCTGGAATGCCTTTTGGGCAATTATAATTTCACGGATATTTCGAAAAAGATCAGTGTTAATTATTGGCGGATATGACTTAGCAAACATTCCTGAGGCCAATTATGGCCACCAGAGGAATTTGATTAATAAGTGGATCAGCCGATTAACAATCCGCCTTGCTTCCGCATTGGTAACCAACTCGAATTTTAGTCAATACGAGGCTCGAATCAATGCCAAGATTGAGGGAACCAACCTTAGTGTCATTTACCACGGTATCCCTGATCCTTTCTGGAACTTAAAATGGTATCAAAAAGAAAATTTGGTCTTAACGGTTGGTAATGTTGACCAATCCAATTTGAAAAGAAAGGGTCTAGAAGTTTATGTAAAGGCCGCTGAGCTCTTGCCTAGTGTGAATTTTGTGATGATCGGGGCATGGAAAGATAATTCAATAAATTACTTACAGGATATAGCTTCAGCTAATGTGGCTTTTTTGGGGCGAGTGGATGACAAAACATTAATAGATTATTTTTGCAAAGCTTCTGTATATGTCCAAGCATCGTTACATGAGGGGTTTGGCATGAGTGTTGCTGAAGCAATGTTAGCTGGCTGTATCCCAGTTGTATCAGATTGCGGTGCCTTGCCAGAAGTAGTTGACGAGTACGGATTTTATTGCGATCCGAATAACCCAAGCAACTTGTCTGACGTTATAGTAAAAGCTTTACAATCGGATGAGGGGCTGCGTTTAAAGTCTAGAAACTGGATTCTCAAGAAATTTACTTTGGAAACCCGAAAGAAAAGGCTTGAGGCGGTCATAAGAGGTTTGTTACAGTAGACCTTACTGGATTAAATTAAAATGGAAGATAGAATTTGGCCGATTCCCTTCAGTTTGTTGCGGTGATAATATCAATTAAAGAATTAATATGGCTACGATGCCAGAAAAGGTAATCATCAATATAATGTTGCATCCATTGGTTACAGTAATTCTTCCAATACGAAATGAGGGTGCTTATATTTTTCAAGCCCTGGATGCCATCATCGCTCAGGATTATCCAGGTTCAATGGAGATTCTTGTTGTTGATGGCATGTCAACTGATAGGACTCGCGCAATCATTGAGGAGTACCAATTAAGATATCCCAATATCCTTTTAATTGATAATCCTGGAAAAATAGTACCAACAGGCATGAACGCCGCTTTACCACATGCAAAAGGGGAAATTATTGTACGAGTAGATGGGCACTGTTTGATCTCCTCAGATTACGTGCGGCGATGTGTAGATCATCTGCTTATAGATGGGGTGAATGGAGTGGGCGGGCCAATGAAAACAATTGGCGAGACACCAATATCTGACACTATAGCTGTTTCGATGAGTTCTTCATTTGGCGTTGGGAATTCAGCATTTAGAACTAGCGAAGAAGGCACCCGGTTGGTCGATACGGTACCTTTTCCAGCCTATACTCGCCAAACGATCCTAAAAGCCGGTGCCTATGACGAAGAATTGGTGCGCAACCAAGATGATGAGTACAATTACCGTATTCGTGAGAATGGCGGAAAACTTTTATTAGCAGATGATGTGCGTTCGCAATATTTTAGCAGAGGCTCGCTCAAAAAGTTGTGGCGACAATATTTACAATACGGCTTCTATAAGGTACGAGTGCTGCAGAAGCATCCAAGGCAGATGAGCCTCAGACAGTTTATCCCTCCAGCCTTTGTCTTGTCTGTCATTTCTTCGCTAGTTTCTTCTCTTCTGGTATCATGGGGTTGGATTCTATTAGCATTAGTACTGGGTGTATATTTTGTGTCCAACCTCGGTGCATCTGTCTATACTGCTGCCCGACGGGGATGGAAGCACCTGCTATTGCTGCCCATTTGTTATGCGATTTTACACTTGAGTTATGGAGTTGGCTTTCTGATGGGGCTGATCCATTTCAGTGACCGTTGGGGAGATCGTATTGGCAAGGTGCCGGTTTTGAGAATGACCCATGAGTGATCTGGATCGTCTGAGAAAAGAATACACAAACCGGGAAAAGCGGTTTTCTGGGAGAGATTTGTATACATCTTTTAATCCAGGTAACCTCTTTGCTATACAACAACGCCGGCGAGCGATCTTGAAGTTGCTTGAACACAATCTGTGCTCTCCTTTATCAAACAAGAGAATCCTTGAGGTTGGATGCGGCGCCGGAGGGGTGTTATTGGAATTCCTTATTGATGGGGCATCACCCGCTCAATTATGCGGCGTCGATCTACTTCATCACAGGTTAGTGGAAGCCAATCAGAAGCTCCCAAAATCCTATTTGACCTGCGCGGATGGTCAGAGTTTGCCCTACGACGATAACTTCTTTGATTTAGTGATGCAGTTTACAGCCTTTTCATCAATCTTGGACGAATCGGTCAAACAAAATATGGCATCCGAAATGTTACGTGTCTTACATTCTGATGGAATTATCCTTTGGTATGACTTCTGGCTCAATCCAAGTAATCCACAAACGAAGGGTATTCGGCCAGAAGAGGTTCGCAAACTGTTTCCTAATTGCAATTACCAATTCAAGAAAGTGACATTGGCTCCGCCGATTGCGAGAAGGCTAGCCCCATTCGCCTGGGGGATTGCAACCTTTTTGGAATCATTGAAGATTTTCAACTCCCATTACTTGGCTGTGATCCAAAAGGCATGACCATTTATGGTTCTCAAGCAAAATAAACAGATACACAGATAGATCTGTTGAGAAAATTGCCAAAGGAAAATGTTCTATTATTGTTCACTTATGTTATACTGAATTGAACTATTGAGTGGGGAGGTATCCATGAAACTCAACAAATTGACCTTGGTGTTTGGTATCGTTGCCCTGATCTTAGCCTTTTCCGCCTTAGGGGGCATTTGGAGTCGATCTTCAGCCCAGATTACTATTCCTACTGAACCGACACCAACACCTAGACCAGGCGTGGGGCGGCCCGGTGAACCTGGTGTCGAGCCGAACTATTGTGTCTATGGTGTGCTCAAGCCCGGACAGGATCTGGACCTGTATCTGCCCGTCAAGCAGAACATGCCCAAGGTCGTGTGGGCGGGTATCGATACCCCAGGTAGCGCTTCCTGCGAGCAGGCGGTGGAACGGTTGTGCATGATCCCGGTCTCCCAATTGCCTCATCGGGACCAGTTGTACTATTATCGCATGGCGATGGAAGCGCGGCAGTTTATCAAGGGACGGATCGATGATACACCTGCTTGCGGAAGCCGTGAGGTCTATTTCGAGCTGACTCGTTACGAGCGCTTCATGCTGGATAATTACCCCGATCAAGTTGGGATTTTCCATTATGATCCCGAGACTAAGGCGTGGGTGAAAGTTGAATCTAGCTTGGATGAAGAAGTAGGCGATTACGGTCGCCTTGTGGTAAATTCTGATGTTTGGGGCCTTTACGCCATGGGATGGCCTGCCATTGATGAGGATTAATTTCCAGTTGATGGCTCGAGTCTCCTGAAGCCATCGCGAAAAGAGGGCGGCATGTAATTTGTCCGCCCTCTTTTACTTTCCCGTACAAAAAAGCGGAGCCGATACTGAACTGGCTCCGCTTTTTTGTGTATACATCCCTAACACCATTGGTTAGGGATAAGTATTGTTCCAGAACCAGTTGAAGGCGTAATAACCGCTGGAAGGGGATTGTAACCGAACAGCAATGCGCGGTTGGCCTTTCATCGCATCCGGTACGGTCAGTGTGAAGGTCAAAACACCGCCGCCATCCGAACTTACAGTGCCAACCTTTATGCCGTTGATGCCGGCCGTGCCATAGAAGTTCATGTACACATCAAAGTTGTCATTGGCCGGGAAGTTGTTGGTGACAATAGTGACGGAGGCGTCTCGCTGAACAGATTTGATGAAGAAGGTGGGAATGACGCCCGGAGGTAAGGTGTTGCCAGGGCTTCCGGGTGCAACGGTGGCTGCCGGTGTAGGCGCAGCAGGACCAGCGATGGTCGAAGTATTCCAGAACCAGTTATAAGCATAATAGCCGGTGGAGTAGGAAACCAGACGAATCGCGATGCGTTGCAATCCCTTGAGCGCGTCGGGGATCTTGAAGGTCCAATTTAAGACACCACCTGCGCCGGAATTGACTGAATCTACTTGCAAACCGGCAATCCCCAGGGTTCCGTAATAGTTCATTAAGACGGCAAATTCAGTGTTTTTTGGGAAATTTGCCGTACGAATTGTTACCGTATCGTCCCGAATGACATCGACGATGAAGATGAGAGGGATTGGGCCGGTGTATACCGGTCTGCCCGATGGAACCCCGGTCGCTGTAGCGGTTGGATCGGGGGTGTGGGTTGGCTCACTGGTCGGTATGGTGACCTGAGGCAGCCCTGCGCTTTGCCCAGGAGACCAATTTCCGGCGAATGCTGCCAGCACTGCCAGAATGGTTACCAGGGCAACAAAGGTTTTGACTTGCTTCACTTTCATGCTGCACCTCGCTGGAAATGGATGATCACGGAATACAAGATGTATCAATGGGTAGACTATTAGTATAATTCACAAATGCCGTTCCTACACCAGTAAGGGTCATCGAATTATCGGGATCGTACAGACTCCCGCCAAATGTATAACGATGATCGGCAATGGAATACCAGAACCAACGTTGAACCAATAAATTCTTATCTCCCGGCATTCCTAGTGATGGATCCGATGCTGTCCGCATGAAATCAAATGTGGTGATCATGAAATTGGCAGTGGTTGCATCAGACACATTCGCGTAATCACAACTTGGGTCATACGGTGTGCACCCTGGTTTATCAATTGGGGGGAGCAGACTGCCGTATTCGGTTACCCATAAAGCTTTGTTTTGTTCCCCACGCTCTTTCATCCAGTTTCGGAGCGCTCGGATGCGCTGCTCGAAAATAGCGGTCGAGTATGTATCAGCAAGGTTGGTAATTCGTATCCGATCGGAATAATCACTCTCAAATCCAGGTGGAACGCCCGTGCCCCACTCACCGGGTTGTTCGTTGAGGATAAAGTTGTGCGTTGTCCAGATGTCGATTAAAGAGGAGGCGGCTTGTTGTGATCCAGCGCGCGCCTTCAGGTAATTCCAGGCTCGATCGAGGTAGCGCAAACGGATAGGCGTAGGCTGAACCAGGGATCCGAAGCCAATTTTTGCGTTGCTATCGTTCTGACGGATGAGTTTCGCTACCTGATAGAATCGTTCTGCATACGTCTCAGCAAGCAAATTGTCTTGCTGATGACCGCCCTGATCATAATAACTGGTATCAGGTTCATTGCCCACAATCCAGTAGTCACTCTGGTTAGCCCGTACAGCGTTTGGGACATAAGCCAATGTATCCGTGAATCGCGCTGCGTCGCCACCAACCGGGATTACGTGGATAAATTCTACTCCACCGGGTAGACTATATTTGTTGGTAGGCCCCCAGTCTAAAAATGCGCCTACTCGCAAATTCTTAAGCAGCGCTGCATCAATGGTCACATCGGGGAGCGGGCGATAGGTGACTCCGAAACGGCATAATGTCTCCGCGCCCCGCAACACCATTGGCAGGTAGACGGTATGGTCGTAGCCTGGTGGGGGATCGGCTGCAATAGCAGCTGTGGGAGCCGTGAATGCAAGGGTTAACGTTAGGAACATAATGATTGAGAGGAACCGCTTAGGTACCATAAAGATTTGTCTCCTATCCTTTCTTGGGAGGGACCCGCACAAAAGTTGAGAATCAGCGGTTCATTAAGAACCTTAGATACAAGATTGATGCCAGACCGCCCTTTTTGAAAATTTCGTGGATTTGACGTGGAATGATATATTACGAATATCCAACGAATGTACTACTACATTATAATGAATTGTGGGGGACAGAAAAATTACAATATAGTTAAAAGTGTCTCTTTTGAGTCTACAATCAGATTACAATATGAGCCTTTTCTGGTGTCCTTTCCCGTGTACACTTCGATGTTTTGGGATAGTGGTTAAATTGCTTGTTCACTCCATGATTTCCCCAAAAAGAATCTGTCGTTACGCACATATACCCGGATGGATCCAGTCGATGCCCATTGACGGAATTTGCGAACATCAAGGCAAGTGATTTCTGATCCCACTGCGTGGATTATATAAGAGTGAAATTGTACGAAATTGATAGGTCATTTGAGGTAAAATGGCAGGTATGAAAAATCACCGGATCTACTCGATGAGTTTTGCTAGTGTCTATCCGCTCTATGTAACTAAAGCGGAGAGAAAGGGGCGTACCCAAACAGAAGTCGACGAAATTATTTGTTGGTTAACGGGGTATAGTAAGGAAGCGTTAGTACATCGGAAACTAAGTTTCCTTGAATTTCTTGTTGTCCTCGTGGACAGCAGTATAGTGGGAATTCAGCTTTGAGCGAGCGGACTGAATAGAGAACTGCCACTGGATCTTGATCTTCTTGGCATCTCGTTCGGTCACCAAAGTCAGAACTTCCTTTTCAAGCTGCTCCAGCGTTGGAATGCGGCGATCCAAGCACTCCCTGGATAAAGCCGAGAACTCTATTTCAATCATGTTCAACCAACTGGCAGATTTTGGTGTGAAATAGAATTCAAAGCGCTCTGCCAATGCCTGGGCTTCGTCGGCTGGCATGTTCTCATAAAAAGCACTCGTGTCATGTGTATTGAGATTATCTTGAACCAGACGGATCTTCTTCGCTTGCGGATATTTGGCAGCTAACGCCTGGCAGAACAGTGCGTATTCCCGTTTGGTCCGGCGTGGGTGGACTTGCGCGGTTCTTGTGCCAGTCAAGGGTTCAATGGCTGCCAATAAGGCACAGGAGCCATTCTTTTCGTAGGCGTAATGCTCTTTGCGAACCTGACCACTCTGTAAAGATAGGGGTTCCACCTGATCTCCAATCAAAAAACAGGGTCGCTCATCAAAACAGATCACAGGATAGAGCGGGTCGTAAGGTAATCCATACAGCGTCAGGATCACTTCCATTCGTGCCAGAAAGCGGCTATCCATTTTCCCAAGACACCAAGTACGTTTGAGATGCGGTTTTAGTTCGTTTTTTTGAGAATGTGGCGCACTTTCGTATGGGATATCTCTTCGACAAATCCCAATTCGACCGACTTCTCGGCTAATAACCGCAAGCTCCATTGGGCATGTCCTTCTGGCGGATCACTGCATGCCAATGCGGTGATCTTCGCTCTTTGCGTGCCATCAATCTCCACCGGTCGGCCCGTTCGTGCTTCATCGATCAATACCTTTAGCCCTTTCTCCTGGTATTGCGCTGCCCAGTTCGATACTGTCGGCAGGGCCTTTTTCAGCGTTTTTGCTACCTCGGTATAGGTCTTTCCTCGATCCAATTCCAGTAACCCCAACGCCCGGTTATACGTCTTGACCTTGATCTCTCCTTTCCGGATCAATTCTTCAAGATACGCGCGATCTTCTTCTTTGAGTTTCACATGTTCTTTTTTCATCCCTCCATTTTACCGATCCTGGCTATTTTGTCAAAATATGTAGCTTTTTTTGTTTCCGATGTAGTTAGTCACCCTAATAAATCAAGAAACCGACTTTGAAACCTTTTTTGCACAGGCTCCCCATTTGAACCCTTCACGAGCTTTGATCAAAGGGAAAATCTGTGGTGTTCGAGTGGAAGACATTGAAGAACCAACCATGCGAGAAATTCGCTACCTGGATAAGCTGATTGATGAACTAGCTAACGGGAAGTCGATGGAGAAAATTCTTCGGAAGGAATAAACCGTCCAACCGATCGTGTCGATCAACTGCCTTCATTGGGATTTTCTGTGACTTGACTGAATGCGATTTAGAACTCCACACCATGAGACGTGAGAGGTTTGATGTTTGTAATATTAGTGGATAAAGAAAAAACTACGCCCGGTTTTGTCGGGCGTAGTTTTTTCTATTCGTTATCTTCGCTGGTGACCTTTTTTCTCTTTTTACCGCCATTTTCAGTGTAGTACGTGCTGTAATGGTAGTAGTTCTTGTAGTAATAATAGCGGCTCTTGCTGGCGTTCACATCGTTCAGTACCAGGCCCAGGATACGAGCATTCACCTTACGCAACTGTTCAACTGTCTGTAGGACTGCGGATTGCCGGGTGAAGCCGGGCTTGATCACCACCACCACGCCATCCACCTCGGCGGATAAAACAGCAGCATCGGTGACAGAAAGTACCGGAGGCGTGTCAATGATAATAACGTCCGATTCCTGAGCAATGCCATCCAGAATGTCCTTCATTCTGTAGGAACCCAAGAGCTCTGAAGGGTTGGGAGGAGTTTTTCCACTGGTCAGGATCTTCAAGCCTTCCGTGGTAGTTTTTTGGGCATAGCCATTGAGGTCAAGGAAAGGCTTAACGAACAAGTCACTCAGACCGGTAGAATTGGTCAGGTTTAAGGCTTCGTGAACTCGGGGGCGGCGCATGTCCGCATCAATGAGCGTGACAATCCGGCCACTTTGAGCAGTCACAATGGCTAGATTGGTGGAGATAGTGGTTTTTCCATCCTGAGGAGTAGGACTGGTAACCATTATCGTGCGGTGAGCCTGATCCACGCCAGTGTACTGGACATTGGTGCGCAAGGTGCGGAAGGCTTCCGACGCTGGAGAGCGGGGAGAAGATTGCGTGATAGGGGAGCCATTTTGATCGTGACGAATGATCGTGGCCAACAAAGGAAGCCCCGTTTGACTTGCCAGCGCTTCGGGATCTTTGACGGTGTCGTCGAGCAGCTCGATTGCAAAAATGACACCAATGGCCAGCATTAGCCCCACCATGGCCGCTAACAAAGTGTTTCGCAGGATTTGAGGTCTCACAGAGATCAATATGGGTTCTGCGGGTTCTACAATCATAAAGCTGACAGCAGTTTGGGCTTCTGCCAGTCGAATCTGCTCGAAGCTGGCTAAGACATTAGCGTAGATTTGGCTGTATTGAGTCAGGCGGGTTTCAATTTGCTCGATTTCGGTCTGATTGATTTGCCGGGCCTGGGCTTCTAATTCGCTTAAGGTTGCTGGCTCAGCGGTAGGATCTTTTTTGAGCGCGTCCGCTTGCTGCTTCTGCAACAGAGCCATGTTTTCCTGAATGATAGTTTCCAAAGCGGCCGAGTTGGCGTCAATCTGTTGTTCGAGGTAGGTTAATTGGTTTTGGAGGTTTTCTTTGGAAGATTGGTACCGTGATGACTGAAGGGCAAGAATTTGATCAGAGAAGACTTTGATCGTCTCGTTAGCGATGTCAGCGGCACGATAAGGATCGCTATCTTCAACGGTCAGGGTGAGAAGCTGGGTGTTAGACACTGAGCGTACGCTCAGTGCGTTTGAACGGACTCGATCCAATCCTAAATTTGTGGCAACCTGGTCTAAAACTGGCTGCTTCACCATCATTTCTGCATAAGTCTGAGTCAGGCGGTCGCTGGTCAAGTAAATGGCAGTGGAGTCGGCGGCAGCACGGGAGGATGCTTCGTTGATCAAGACTGTAGCTTGCGCCGAAAAAATGGGGGTCTGCATTCGGCTATAGATATAGGCCCCTGCGCCAGCTAAGATAGCTACCAAAGCAATCAACCAGGCCCATTGCCAGAGGAGCCAAAGGTATTGTTTGATATCAGTTGATGCAGAGCTGGAATTTGAGGTGGAAAAGTCGAATTCATCCATAGAATATTGGATTCCCCGCCGCAGAGTATACCAGACTTTGGAATTTCTCGGTGAGATTCACCGCCCGATATAAATAATTACAAATTCGTTAAAATATTTCCCCCGATCGTTCCAATGGAGGAAGAATAAGGTATAATCGGGTTAGTTTTAAGGGGATTCGTCAGTTATATCCAAGGACCAATAGATTTAAATATTTCCAGGGGGGCATTGTACCCGATTTTTTCATTTCAGGGGGTCGCATGGAAAACAGTTATGTGAGTCGGATTCGTTTACGCACAGAAAACCAGAGCGCATTCGCAATTTGGATTGATCGATTCTTGAGGCGGAGCCTGGACATTGTTGCTTCCTTCTTTGGGCTATTGTTTTTGAGTCCAGTGTTTGTTTTAGTGGCCATACTCATCCGCGCAGACTCGCCAGGGCCGGTTTTTTACCGCGGTTCGCGACTCGGTCGTGGAGGTAAACCGTTTGGAATCCTCAAGTTTCGTACAATGTATGCCGACCCAGCCAGCTTCGCTGGATCAAGAGTGACCGGGGCCGGGGATTCTCGTATCACCCCTTTTGGTAAGTGGCTGCGCGACACGAAAGTAAATGAATTGCCCCAGTTATGGAATGTGTTCATTGGTGAAATGAGCTTGGTGGGGCCTCGCCCGGAAGATCCGGAACTGGCGGCAGATTGGCCAGCGGATGTAAAAAAAGAACTGCTGGCTGTTCGCCCAGGTATTACCAGCCCGGCGTCGGTGTTCTACCGGGATGAAGAAAAGCTGCTGGTGGGCGACAACATCATGCAGGATTACCTGTATACGATTTTGCCATCGAAGCTGCGCCTGGATTTGATGTATTTGCGCGGTCGCACGCTCTTAACCGATCTGGACGTGATCCTCTGGACAGCCCTGGTATTGTTGCCTCAACTTCGTAAGAATTCCGTGCCGCAGCATCTGCTCCTGTGGGGGCCGCTATCTCGCTTTGTGACCAATTACTTTAACTGGTTCTTGGCTGATTTTCTTGTTGTTTTGGTCTGTTACGGGGCCAGCGCGCTGTTCTGGCGCATTGCCCGGCCCCTAGATATAGGATTTGGCCTCGCCATATTAACAGTACTGGCTATTTCTGCATTATTCAGCGCGATCAACGGATTGTTGGGAGTCAACCGGATTGGTTGGTCAAAGGCCCCGGCCAACAGCGCGATGGATTTGTTGGCATCGGCAGGGTTGGCTACAGTGATTGTTATGGCGGTAGATCGTATTCTGTTCCCCCCTGAGACCATTCCCTTCAGTTTAATGGCCACCGGCGGCGCGTTCTCGGCGGTTGGTTTTATTGTTATACGGTACCGGGAACGCTTAATCACTGGTCTGGCAACACGCTGGCTGGGAACGCGGGTAGCACTTCAGCATGTGGGGGAGCGCGTTCTGGTGGTTGGTGGTGGCGACCTGGGAGAATTTGTCGTCTGGCTCTTCAAACGGGGTGACTTTGCCAAAGCCTTCTCGGTCGTTGGAGTAGTGGATGATGACCCACGCAAGGTGGGGATGGCGGTCGACCGCAGCCCGATTCTTGGCACGAGTGAAAATTTGCCTGATTTGATCCGTAAGTATGACGTTGGAGTAGTTGCTTTTGCAATTAATAAGATTGATCAGGCCGATCGGGAGCGGATTATTGAGTTGTGCGCCCAGACACACGCGCGGTTGATTCTCTTTCCCAATGTCATCATGAATATGCAATCTTTCATGAAGTCGGATCACCGCCTGATGGAACAAGATCTGAAAACCCGCCTAAAAAGACTGGAAGGTGAGTCTTTGGATGCGTGGTATGATGAACTCGATTCTTTAATAGCGGACGGGAAGACGCTGCGCGCGCAGGAGTTGCTGAAAGAAATTCGCGAGCAGTTCCGCCCCCCGGAGGTGTAGGTTGTCTGATTGGAACAATAGACAGGTGCTGGTGACCGGAGCTGGGGGCTTTATTGCCAGCCATTTGGTGGAAACACTCGTTCGAGAAGGCGCTCGGGTGCGGGCATTTGTCCGATATAACTCACGCGGCGATCCTGGATTGCTTACCCTGCTGGATCCAGATGTCAAGGCGAAGGTAGAGATTGTGGCTGGCGACTTACGCGATCCAGATGCAGTTCAGGCGGCGGTTCAGGGATGCAACACGGTCTTTCACCTGGGCGCGTTGATTGCTATTCCCTATTCGTATTTGCATCCAGTGGAAGTCGTGGAGACAAATGTCATGGGCACTTTGAATGTGCTCTTGGCGGCACGCGCGCATGGTGTGACCCGCCTGGTGCATACCTCCACCAGTGAAGTGTATGGCACGGCCCGGCGCGTTCCGATGGATGAAACTCATCCGTTGCAAGGTCAGTCGCCCTATTCGGCTAGCAAGATTGGGGCCGATAAGTTGGCGGAGAGCTTCTACTGCACTTACAGCTTGCCGGTGGTGACAGTACGACCGTTCAATACGTACGGCCCGCGCCAATCGGCCAGGGCGGTGATTCCAACGATCATCAGCCAGGCTTTAAGCCGTGATGAAATTCGATTAGGTAGTCTGGACACATACCGTGATTTCACTTTCGTTTCTGACACGGTCAGCGGCTTTTTGCGGGCTGCATTGACAGATGGCGTGGAAGGAGAAGTGTTCAACCTGGGCACGGGCAGTGAGGTTAGTGTGGGCGAGCTCGCGGAGCGTGTTCTACGCATTTTGGGCCGTAACCAGCCGATTGTTCAAGAGGATCAGCGCAAACGGCCGGAAAAATCTGAGGTCATGCGCCTATTGTCGGATAACACCAAGGCGCGAGAGCGATTGGGGTGGTCCCCGCAAGTGGGGCTTGATGAGGGTTTGAGCAAGGTAATAGAATGGATCCAGGGGCACATGGGTTTCTTTAGCCCCGGGCAATACCAACGATAAGGGGACAATATGAAAGCAGTAATCCTGGCCGGAGGGAAGGGCACCCGTCTGGCTCCCTATACACGAGTCTTCCCGAAGCCCATGCTTCCGATCGGCGATAAAACGATTTTGGAAATATTGCTCTTACAACTCAAACGGGCTGGAGTCGATGAAGTTATCTTAACCGTAGGGCATTTGGCCGGTCTGATGAGAGCCTTTTTTGCCGATGGCAGCCAGTATGGGTTGAAGATCGGTTATGGATATGAACCAAAACCGCTGGGTACAGCAGGGCCGTTGGCTCAGGTGAGTGGGCTCGAGGAGACCTTTATCGTCACCAATGGGGATGTGCTTACGACGCTGGATATCGCCGATCTGCTCCGCTTCCATAAAGAACACGGTGGAGTCGCCACGATCGCCTCGCACCATCGGAAGGTGCATATCGATCTGGGAGTGATCGAGACCACCTATGACCACCTGATTACAGACTATGTAGAGAAGCCAACCATCGACTACCTGGTCAGTATGGGTATCTACGTTTTTGAACCAGAAGTTTTGGCATATATCCCTAAAGGTGAATACCTGGACTTCCCGGTGTTGGTAAAAAAATTGCTCGCCGATGGAAAACCAGTAGCCGCCTATCCCTTTGAGGGGTACTGGCAAGACCTGGGGCGACCGGATGATTACGAGCAAGCTGTCGAAGATTTCGATGAAATGCGGACACAATTTTTGCCGGAGGAATCATAATGGACTGGATCGTGCCACTGGCAGATTTGGAGTACAACGAAGAAGAAGATCGGGCTGTGCTGGACGTCTTGCATAGCCGCTGGTTGACCATGGGGGCTGTGACCCAGGCGTTTGAGGCGGAATTCGCCGCTGCTTCGGGTGCGCGACATGCCTTGAGTGTTTCGAACGCAACCGAGGCCTTGCATTTGGCCTGCCTTGCGGCGGGAATCGGACCAGGAGATGAAGTCATTACCCCTTCCTTGTCTTTTGTTGCCACATCCAATGCAGTTTTGTACTGTGGGGCGGATGTGCGTCTGGCGGATATTCACGGCCCGGAGGATTTCACCATCGACCCGGCGGAGATTGGGCGGCTGGCGACCTCGAGGACCAAAGCGGTGATCGTGATGCACTATGCTGGATACCCCTGCGACATGGAAGCGATTTTGTCGGAAGCAAAGAAGCATCACTTGCTTGTCATCGAAGATGTGGCTCATGCGCCGGGCGGAAAGCTCAATGGGAAAGGGTTGGGGACGTTTGGCGCAGTGGGTTGTTTCAGCTTCTTCTCCAATAAGAACCTCTCCACTGGTGAGGGAGGCATGCTGTTGACAGAGGATGATGATCTGGCAGCCCGATTGAAGCTGATGCGTTCGCACGGCATGACCACTCTGACCTATGATCGCCACCGCGGCCATGCGTATAGCTATGATGTCGTGGAGCTTGGCTACAACTATCGTATCGATGAAATCCGTTCCGCGCTGGGAAGAGTTCAATTAGCGAAGTTGGAAAAGAACAACGGCTTGCGCAAACAATGGACGGAACTCTATCAGAAGTTGTTGAGTGGGGGCGGCGTTTCTCTGCCGTTCTTGAGCTCCAGAGGCGAGCCTTCGTATCACATCTTCCCGATGCTACTCCCAGAGGGTGTAGACCGCAAGACCTTCATCGACCGAATGCGAGAGAAGCAAATTCAAACCAGTATCCATTACCCGCCAACACACCTGTTCACCTATTACCAAAAACGGTATGGTTCGATCTCGTTGCTGAGAACCGAATCGGTAGCGGCTCGCGAGGTGACCTTGCCACTGTACCCAAGCATGGGGCAGGAGAAGGTGGAGTACGTAGCGGCGGCGGTCCGAGAGTGCCTGGAGTAGCATGATTCGGCAGCGGGCAGCGCGATTATTAAATTACGAAGTATGGCTGCTTACGCTGCTGGCTATTCCTTGTGTGCTGTTCGAGCGTTGGTATTTCATCCCTCTCGGGGTGGCTGCTGCCTTCTGGCTGATGCGTTATTGGAGCACCGGGTTATGCGCGCCTACCGCGCCTTTCCATTGGGGCGTGGTGGGGTTGGTGATTATGCTCGCTGTGAGTGTAGCGGTTTCCATCCATCCGGAGCGATCTTTCGCAGCGGCGCTTCAGGTTTTGATCGGGATGGCTTTGTTCTATGCGTTGTTCCAGTGGATTGATCGCGAAGGACGCTTAGTTCTTGCTGAATTGGGTTTGCTGGTCGGAGGGCTTGGCTTGGCTGCTGTAGCTCTGGCTGGCTCTAGTCGGGTTATGTCTATCCTGGGTTTACCAGCGTACGCGGTGGCTCATCAGAATGTGGTCAGCGGGGCGGTTGTGCTGCTGGCGCCATTACCCGTGGGAGCGTTGCTCTTCCACTGGAAAGAGCTTCGGTGGTGGCAGCGGACTGGACTGGTGCTCGCGTTCTTTTGGATGGCAGGCGCTGTGGCTGTGACTCTCTCACGAGGCGCATATCTGGGGCTGGCGGCGGGAATGGCGGTCTTGTTGATCTTGCGTTGGCCAAAAGCCGGAACGTTAGCAGTCCTTGCCAGCGGGCTGGCTTTGTGGTTGTGGGGTCAAGATTTGCTCCAATGGATGGCTTACCGTTTGGACACGGGTGGTGGGAATTGGGCTGGGCGCGTTGAAATTTGGCGACGGGCAGTCATAATGATCTACGATTTCCCGTTGACTGGAATTGGTATGGGGAACTTCCCAGACGCGATTGAATTGTTATACCTACTTTCTGCCACACCTGGTAATCCAATGCCGCATGCCCATCAACTCTTGTTGCAAATCGCCGTGGATGTGGGCCTTCCCGGTTTGTTGGCCTGGCTGGCCATCTGGCTGCCTTTGGTCTATATCAGCATTCGAACATTCATCCGCAGAAAAGACTTGCGTGGTCGGATAGCCGGGCTTTTGGCATCCCAGATGGTGTTGTTGGCTCATGGTAGCCTGGATGCGGTGACTTGGGGAACACGCCCAGCGGTGATCTTATGGGTCGTTTGGGGTGTGCTTGCTGCCGCGGCGCTACGCCTGCCCTCTGCCAATCCAAAGGATGTTGCTCAATGAGCGCCTCCAATGTGAATAGGCTCTCGAAACGCATAACCAGAAACAGCCTGGCGCAGCCGTTTGCTCTTTGGATCAAACGATTCATCGATGTTTTCATCTCCGGATTAGGACTATTGCTCCTGGCGCCATTTCTGGCGCTGTTGGCTGTGGCGATTCGCCTGGACTCTCCTGGCCCCGCCTTTTACTGGCACCCGCGTATCGGGTTGGGCGGAAAAACATTTAAGATGCTTAAGTTCCGCTCGATGCGGATCGATGCTCACGCGGTGCTGTGGGAGCATTTGCAAAAAGATCCAACGCTGATGGCGGAGTGGGAGCAGTATCAAAAACTAAAGAAGGATCCTCGGGTAACCCGGGTTGGACGGTTGTTGCGCAGATTTAGTCTGGATGAACTGCCGCAGTTATGGAATGTATTCACCGGCTCCATGAGTCTGGTTGGTCCGCGACCGCTGACTTTGGAACAGCGTTCAATGTGGGGAAGTGCGTTCGAGGAATACGTCCGCGTCCTTCCAGGAATCACTGGATTGTGGCAGGTGTCTGGCAGAAATGATATTCCCATGAAGGACCGTATCGCCTATGACCGGACTTACATGCGCGGGTGGTCATTGTGGTTGGATTGTTGGATTTTTCTCAAGACCTTTTGGGTGGTCTTACGTGGGCCGGGTTATTAATCGTCCTGGGGCTGAGAGTTGTCGAATAAGCATTCAACCGCGCTATCACCGTTGGATAGATTTCAATCAAAATACAGGGAAACACCCATAAACCGTTTGTGATAAATTCTTTACAATAGCAGCATAGGGTGCTCTAGGTACCCATCCTGTTAGGGGGGAAGCCTGCGTACCAAAGCATGGCTTGCCCCAGGTGAAACATAGTTAGGGCTGACTATGAGGAACCGCGATTATTGGTTATTTGCATTTTTGCCAGCAGGTCGAAAAGTAGGCCATGGAGGCGAACTTGGTTCGTCTATTCGTGTTTTAACGAGCGGATACGATTCTGACCTCAGATCGTAATGAATATCTGAAAAATTTATCTAGCTGTTCTTGGTTACCCCTGATAAGGCATCTTGAAATACGGCGTGCAAGAAGGATCTTACTAAAATGGATGTGATGGGCTCATGAGTAATAAAACTGTCATTCAACTGCTGTTGAGCTTCGGTAAGTTGGCTTTGGTTGCCTTACTCTATTATCTGACAGCACGACTGGGTTTCTTACTCACAATTCCACCTGACAATATGCCGTTGATCTGGCTTTCATCTGGGCTGGCCCTGGCTGTACTGATGATTTGGGGCTGGCAGATGGGTCTGGGGATATTTATCGGTTCACTCCTGGCGAATTGGGGTTATTTTAGCGACCCACTCGCCATGCCGGTAGCATTGGCAATTGCCAGTGGGGCGACCTTGCAAGGCTGGGCAGCATTTAGGCTTATTAAATCCAGGAACAACACTTTGCTGCCCACGACAATCAGGGAAATCCTATTCACGATTGGCGTGACTGCTCTAGCGACCTTGATAGCCCCTTTGATGGGCTTGACCGGTATGTGTCTGGCTGGCTTCATGCCATGGAAGGATTTCTTGCAACATACATGGCTGTGGTGGCTGAGTGATTTTATCGGTATCTTAGTGTTTGCGCCGGGGCTGGTGGTTCTTGCATTGCATTGGAATAAACGACAAATTCACGAACCACTGCTGTGGCCATTAATTTGTTTAATGGTCGGGGTGACGTTATTAGCGTATTCCATCATCCAAAATGGTGAACAGCGGCGGGTGAATGATATTTTCCGCCGTGACGCGGCTGAAATGACGATCTTAATACATGGTGAACTAGATCAGGAAACCCAAACCCTGGATTCGATTCGCGCTTTCTATGCCTCTTCAAATGAAATTTCCGCAGATGAGTTTTCCGCCTTTACAACCCCTCTTCTGGAGCGGTCATCTGCGGCAACGCGGTTTGTATGGATTCAACGCGTATCCCTAGCGGATCGGTCTCTTTTTGAGGAGTCGGTTCGCGGGCAAGGTTTTGAAAATTTCAAAATTCTTGAACGGGATCTGGGAGGAGGGTATACTCCCGCTGAAAACCGGATTGAATATTTCCCGGTTTTTCTGGTTAATCCCGTTTCTCCCGAAAAGTCGTCTTATGGCTTCGATCTGGGCTCGGATTCAGCCTGGCGAAAGGCCATCCTGCAAGCACGCGACAGTGGCGAATTGGCGCTCACGCCACCCATTTACTCGGAGCAGGAAACCGATATAGAAGCCAGCATCATGATGATGATGCCTGTTTATCGGAATGGATTTGCCACACAGACGTTGGAGGATCGCCGGGAGAATCTGGATGGCTTGATCGTTGGAACCTTTAGAGTTGAAAATATTGTAGCGAGTGCCCTTCAGGGCACGGTTCAGCATGATCTAGAATTATATCTTTTTGATGTGGGAGAGTCAGATCAAGCGCAATTCCTTGCGTTTTATCCTTCATTGTCAGGTCCTCAAACGCTTTCGTTGGGTGAGTTGCCGGTCCTACATGAATTGGAAAAGGGGTTGTTTCATACAGATTTGCTCGAAATAGCTGGGCGAGAGTGGCTGGCGGTACTTCGTCCGGGGCCAGATTATGGCATCGAGTCACGCGGATGGGCAAGTTTACCGCTGCTCATTGGATTCCTTGTCACTGGCACGGCCATGTATTATGTGAGCAACCGCCAGAAAGCGCAAGCTGCATTGGCACGCTCAGAAATTGAATTTCGAGCGTTGTCCGATAATGCTCTCACTGGTGTCGCTCGATATGAATTCAATTCGGGAAAGTTGCTATACGTTAACGAGGCTGCAGCGCAGATGTTGGGCTATGGCAACCCCGATGAACTGATCGGGCTGGACTTCGGGCGGTTCTTTGGCTCGGAGGCACAACAATCCGAATTATCGATCATTTTATCTGAAGTTGGGCATGTGCGTGGGCACGAAATTGAAATTCACAACCAGCAAGATCAACTCCGCCAACTATTGTTTTCGGGAAGCGTTAATGATAAAGGGATTGTTAGTGTCACTCTGGTTGACCTGACCGATCGAATTCGCGCCGGGCAAGAATTCCGGCAACTTTCGCGCGTTGTCTCACAGACAACGGATCTTGTGGTTATTACAGATACCAAGGGGAAAATCGAGTATGTCAATCCTGCTTTTGAACAGTTAACCGGTTACACCTGCGCTGAAGTGTTGGGAAAAACGCCGAGGTTCCTCAAGTCAGGCAAGCATGATCGGGTTTTCTACGAGAACCTTTGGGCTACGATTTCTAGCGGCGAGGTCTTTCGAGCAGAGGTGTTCAACCTGAAAAAGAATGGGGAAGAGTTTATTGAGGCGAAAATGATCACCCCATTACGAGATGCAGATGGCTTCATCACGCATTATGTGTCCACCGGTAAGGATATTACCCAGAGTAGACAGGCTGAGGCAAGCTTGCGGGAGTCCCAGCTCATGGTTAACATGCTGGTGGAGAGCTTACCGCAATTTATTTATGTAAAGGATGCCTCAGGTCGGATTATATTTATCAATGATCGGTATTGTCAGACGCTGCATAAGTCCAGGGAAGAAATCATCGGAAAGACCGATTTTGAACTCCATCCCAAGGAGTTGGCGGAGAAATATACCCGAGACGAACGTTGGGTGTTAGAAAATGGTCAAACGCTCGAATTAGAAGAAGTACATATCGGGCCGAATAACCAGCAGCTTTTTGTGCAGGTGATCAAGACTCCATTTATCGATTCGAATGGACAAATCACGGGTACCATGGGGGTATTCTGGGATATTACTCAGCGAAAAGAGGCCGAGCAAGCGCTGCGCGAAAGTGAAGCCAGGATATTAAGTACGATCAGTGATAACTTAACCAGCGCGGACTTGTTTGTGTATGTGCGCGATGCAGATGGTCACTTCCATTATGAATATGTGAGCTCGAGCATTGAACGGTTGATGGGTGTCAGTCCAGCGGAAGCCATCAAAGATGTGAACGCGGTGCGTAGTGTGTTTCTGCCTGAATATCTCGACCAATTAATCGAGGCAGAAAATGAATCGTGGGCGAATCTCAGCCGGTTGGAAATGGAATTGTGCTTGCGCCATGGCTATACAGGGGAAATATGTTGGGTGTTGCTGCGCGCCACACCCTACCAGCGGGCGGATGGCTCTACTCATTGGTATGGCGTGCATTTAGACATCACGGATCGTAAACAGAGCGAGGAATTGTTGGCTCGCCAAAGCGCACAATTGCGGATCTTGTATGAGGCAAGCCAGCGGCTCAATCGATCCTTGGACTTGCAAGATATCTACCAGGCTATCTGCGATTTCATGTCCAACATTGCGCTCAATGATGCCGTGGCGATTTCCGCTTACGACCATGCTGCGCAAATGATCCATTGTCGGGCTTATTGGTTGGATCAGAAATGGCTGGATGTCAGCTCTTTCCCATCCATTCCTTTGGAGAAGGAGGGATCTGGTACCCAGAGCCTGGTCATTCGTTCTGGTCAGTCCATGTTGGTGAATGACTATCAGACGTTCTTACAATCCAGCCAGACCAGGTATTTGGTCAATGGTGAAATAAATGAAATCGTAGAGGAGGCGAGCGAAGACGCGGATGTACTCCGGTCCGCATTGATTGTGCCGTTGAAAGACGGAGAGTCAGTGATCGGTGTGATCCAGGTGATGAGTTACCAGCTCGATGCGTATGACGAGGATCAGCTCAAACTGCTGGAGTCGCTGGCGCTGCATGTCGTATCCGCCGAGAAGAATGCATTGCTTTATGCTCGGGTGCAAGCCGAGTTGAAAGAACGGATGCAAACCGAAGCCGCCCTGCGCCGCCGGGAAATTGATTATCGCCTCATCGCTGACAACACTGGAGATGTCATCTGGATACTTGACCTGGAAACAGAAAAATTTTCCTATGTCAGTCCTTCTGTGGAAAAATTGCGCGGTTACTCTCCACAAGATGTACTGACCCAGACGATGGATGAGGTGTTAACCCCAGCTTCCTTGGAGTACATGTCCGCAGAACTGCCCGGGCGTATTGAGGCTTTCGCTCAAAGTGGTCAATCCGTAACCTATACCGATATATTGGATCAGACCAAGAAGAATGGTTCGCCTGCCTCTACGGAGGTAGCCACCACGATTGTCACCAACGACTCGGGGAAAATGCAGGTGGTGGGTATTTCTCGCGATATCACTGCTCGCCATCAGGCAGAGAAATTGCAGCAAACGGTCTACAACATTGCCGATGCTGCTCAATCCAGTGAATCGCTCAACGAACTATATCCGCAAATCCATGCGCAAATTAGAGGAGTCATGTATGCGGACAACTTCTCAATTGCCCTTTATGAGAAATCTACGAACACGTTGAGTTATGTTTATTCTGTCGATGCGGTTGAAAGAGTCCGAGAGGGTGCGTATCCGGTGGGGGTGAACCTGGCGTCGTCCGTGATCCATACGAGACGTTCCCAGCTATATTCGGAATTCGATGGAGGCCGTGAACAGGCAGAGGGTGAAATTTTGCCGAAGATGTGGCTGGGTGTCCCGCTGACTACGGGAGGGGAAATCATTGGCGTCATGTCTGTACAGCATTATACCGATGCCAATGCCTTTTCCGAACGAGAGCAGCGCATACTGGAGTTTGTTTCCACCCAGGTTGCGACTGTGATCGAACGTAAAAAGGCTGAAGAATACCAGCGCGAACAGCAGAATCTATTGGAATATCATTACCACCTGGTTGAGATCATGAATTCCATCTCCACCCGGTTTATCAATTTATCTGTAGATCAAATTGACGCGGAAATCGATCTGGCGCTTGGACTGATTGCTGGATTTGAACAGGTAGACCGATCTTATATTTTCCTGATCAATCGAGAACTGGCGACCATGACGAATACCCATGAATGGTGCGCGCCAGGCGTGAAACCGCAAATTGATCACCTGAAAAACCTGCCGGTGCGGACATTCCCTTGGTGGATGGAGAGATTAGAACGGCACCAAGAAGTATATATTCCCTTGGTTTCGCAATTACCTCCTGAGGCGAAGGCTGAACGGGAAATATTGGAGGCGCAAGGTGTTCAATCTTTGTTGGTTGTACCGATCATCTCAAACAATGTGTTGACCGGCTTTGTGGGCTTTGACGCCGTTCGGCAGCCCCGCATTTGGGATGCCGATAGCATTCTTATTGTTGAGATGATGAGCGACATCATCTCGAATGCCCTGATCCGAAAAAACACGGAAGAAATATTACGTTCTAGCGAAGAGAAATTTGCCAAAGCGTTCCGGTCAAGCCCAGATGCGATTGTAATTAGTTCCTTAGTGGATAGCAGAATCATAGAGGTCAACGATGGTTTCTGTCGTACCACGGGTTATCAACGGGAGGAAGTGCTTGGAAACACCTCCCTGGACAACAACTTATGGGTGAGTTTGGAGGACCGAAATCGCCTCTTGGATCAATTGGCGACTGAAGGCCGGATGCGAAATATGGAGGCGAAATTCCGATTGAAATCGGGCGAGCTTCGGGATGGGCTTATTTCGGGTGAAGCCATTGAGCTTGAAGGTGGAGAAAAATGCCAATTGTTGGTGGTTCGGGATATTAGTGAACTGAAACAAGCCGCAATCCTTCAAGAGACTGTCTATCGAATTGCTGAAGCCGCCCAAAACACCGAGGCGTTGTACAGCCTGTACCCACAAATCCAGTGCCACATTGCCAGCGTGATGTCGGCTGAAGAGTTTTCCATTGCTCTGTATGACGAAGATTCCGACTCGATCTATGTAGTGTTCTCCGTGGGGGAGCGATCGCCACTCATGGAGCCAGTTCATCCAGACGAAGGATTGACCGCTCATGTATTGCGCAAGGGCGAATCGTTGTTGTATGTTCCGGAGAAGGATTCCCTGGATTTTGAAATGGTCGACGAGATGCCCAAGGTTTGGTTGGGAGTTCCGTTGATTGCGCATGGAAAAACAATTGGCGTCATGGCTGTTCAACATTATTCGGATGCTCAGATTTACACGGAGAGAGAAAAACATATTCTTGAGTTTGTCTCCTCCCAGGTTGCTACCGCAATTGACCGGAAACGCGCCGAAGAAGCTGTTCGCCTGGTGGAGAAGCGTAATCAAGCGCTCATCGAAAATGCGCCAGATGGCATCGCAATGTTGGATGCCGAAGGACGGTTCATTTTTTGCAGTCCGACGGTTAAGCGAATCTATGGGTATGCGCCAGAAGAAATGCTCGGAACCCTGGCGAGTGAAGCGATGCACCCGGATGACCGTCAACGCGTAGAGGAACAGCTCCAACAAATCGGAGAAGACCCGACGCAAATCATTAACGCGATTTATCGCGTCCAGCACAAGAACGGCCATTACATTTGGATTGAATGCGCCTACGCAAATATGTTCCACGATCCGGTTGTAAATGCCTGGGTGCTGAACTTCCGCGATATCACCGAGCAGAAGCTGGCCCGGGAGATGATGGAAAGAAGCCAGGCCAGCCTCGAGGTTGCGCAATCCATTTCCCGGTTAGGTAGTTGGGAGCTTGATCCCGTCGGTGGGAAAGGCTTATCCTGGTCTAAGGAGATGTACCGTCTCTTTTGCCGCGCTCCAGAACAGGGTGTGCCTGAGGGCGAAGAGTTTTTTACCATGGTCCACATGGATGACCGGCAACGATTGATGGATGCTCAGCAGCGGGCCATTGAAACAGGCAGCACCGAATCGGTCGAGTATCGCTCCTGGCTGGCGGAAGGGGGACTCCGTTACTACAGGGCAGCTATCCAACCTGTCAAAGATGAGCAGGGGAACTTGATTCATCTGACAGGCACGGTGCAAGATGTCACAGAAAGCCGGTTGATGGAGTGGAACCTGCGAGAAAGGATGAAGGAGCTCACTTGTCTTTTCAAGGTGGGACGCTTATTGCAGGATAATGCGCTTTCTGAAGAATCGCTTGGCCAGCAAGTAGTCAATTATGTGTCTCAGGCGATGCAATTTCCCGACCATGCGGAAACACATCTAGAATTGGGTGGCAAGCATTATGCCACTGAGCGTTATCATGAGGAAATGTCCTGCGGTATAACTTCAATCATCACGGTGGAAGATGAAGTGTACGGGCAGCTATCGGTCTACTGCTCTACGGGTGAACATGAGTTCTTACCCGAAGAACAAGAGTTGCTGAACAATGTAACCAACTTGCTGGGCGTATGGTTGGAACGCAGAAGAGCCGAAAACAATGCTATTTACCGACAGAAGTTGTTGGAAAAGGTCCTCTCTCTGGGAAAGAATGTTACAGCCATCACGGACCTGGATCAATGTTTGCGTGCCATTCACCAAAACATCCAAAAGGGACTAGGCTTTGATCGGGTTGGGTTATTCTTACTAGATGCTGAGACCCAGATTATTCGGGGGGCATACGGCACGAGCCGGACAGGTCAGATGGAGAATAACAGTTGGTATTCGATGGCTGCTTCAGACTGGCCCAGTTGGCAGATAGCCCTCCAAAATCCGGGTGGCATCTCCTATGAAGCCGATTACACGGCTGACTACCAACCTTCCCCTGATAATGAGATGTACGGCGTAAAGCAGCACCTCTCCTTGGCGGCGTGGGCAGGAGATAAGCCTGTTGCTCTGGCGACCGTCGATAATTTGATCACTCAAAAGGTGATCACCTCGGCAGATATGGAAGCGTTGCAACTGTTTGCCGGATATGCGGGGTTGGCGATTGAAAATGCTCGCCTCCACACAAACCTTGAGCAGCGGGTTGAGGAACGTACGGCTGAAGTGAGGCGCAGTGAAGCCACGTATCGCGCTTTGTTTGAGAACTCGAATGACGGTATCTTCTTATTGGCTCCAACGGGAGAAGATTTGCTGGCCAATCGCCAGGCTCTGAACATGCTTGGCTACACCCACGAAGAGTACCAGGCGCTTACGCGTCAAGACCGAAACGCAATGGTTGCTCCCGAACAGCGGGCACATGCCGATGAGCGCTTTGCCGCCGCACTGCGGGGGGAATATATCCCGCTATACGAACGCACATTTATTCGTAAGGATGGTAAACCGCTGGATGTCGAGATTAACCTTTCGTCAGTTCGCGATCCTTCGGGCCAGGTGATCATGTTGCAGAGTGTCGTGCGGGATATCACCGTACGGAAGAAGGCGGAAGAAGCACTGCGGCAGAGCCGTGATCGATTGAGTATGGCTAACGTTGAGCTCGAAAAAGCCTCGCGGATGAAAGATGAATTCCTGGCCAGTATGAGCCACGAACTGCGCACACCGCTTACGGGTATTTTGGGTCTGTCTGAGGCCTTACAGTTACAAACTTATGGCCCCTTGAGTGAGAAACAACTTAAGGCGTTATCAACAATTGAGGGCTGTGGCCGCCATTTACTGACTTTGATCAACGACATTTTGGACCTTTCTAAGATCGAAGCCGGAAAATTTGATATGGAGTTTGAGCCTTGTTCGGTAGTAGACATATGTCAGGCAAGTCTACAACTGGTCAAAGGCATGGCTCATCAGAAGAAACAAAATGTCAGTTTTAGCATTCAACCAACCTCCATCACGATTCGCGCCGATTCGCGCCGCCTGAAGCAGATGCTGGTCAACTTACTCAGCAACGCCGTAAAATTTACTCCAGAAGGGGGGTACTTGGGGTTAGATGTTCAGGCGGACAGAAAGAAAGGAATTGTTCTTTTCTCGGTTTGGGACAAAGGTATTGGAATTGAACCTGAAAACGTTGACAAGCTGTTTCTGCCCTTTATCCAACTGGACAGCAGCCTGGCCAGGCAATATTCAGGAACTGGTTTGGGGCTCTCCCTGGTGAAACGAATGGCCGAATTGCATGAAGGAAGCATCAGTGTTGAAAGCGCGCCCGGTCAGGGTAGCCGCTTTACCGTTTGTTTACCCTGGTCTGAAGAGGGCGGCGAACGTACCCCAGGCTTGAAAGTTGCAAAAACGACGATGGTGAAGAGTGCTCTGGTGATTGAGGATAATGATGTAGATATCGAGGTCACAACCCGCTACCTTCAGGAACTTGGTTTAAGTTTCAATACTCACCCTACGGTGGCTGGCTCCCTGAAAAAAGCGGCGGCTCTGGAACCGGATGTTATCCTTCTTGATCTCGATTTGCCGGATGGATTGGCGCTGGAATTGCTGTCCTGGTTTAGAACCGATGAACGCACCCGCGAAATTCCTGTGATTATCACTTCGGTGATCGATCAGCGGGCAGATACTGAAAAGCTGGGCGCGTTTGGGTATTTGCTGAAACCATATTCCAGGGATGATCTCAGAGTTATGCTCGAAAAGGTCGCCGCGCTGGATACTTTCGTCCAAAAATCTTCGAAGGCGAAATCGTTGGCGCCCTTGGTGATGGTTGTTGACGACAATGAGCAACTTCTTGAAATGTTGACCGACTTTATCGATGCGAAGGGCTACCGCAGTGTTGGCCTTACAAGCGGGGCTGATCTTCTCGAGCGCATCCCCGAATTCCGTCCTGCCCTGATCATGATGGATATCCAGATGCCTGGAATGGATGGTTTGGAAACGATCCGGCGTCTGCGTGCTCATGAAGATGAGAAGTTGGCTTCAACACCCGTGATTGCGGTAACCGCTTACGCCATGCCGGGTGATCGTGAACGTTGCCTGGCAGCAGGCGCTGACGAATACTTGAGCAAACCAGTTGTTTTAACCGAATTAATGGAGCAGGTAGAGCGGATTTTGAAAAAACCGACGAATCAGTAGACTTCCTGATTGGATGAAAACACGGCTCTCTGTGTTGCGGAGAGCCGTGTTCTCGATTTTTTTGCATAGAATTCAATCACGCGGTAGATTTCTTTGATATCCCAGGTGATTATTGAGTAAAATATATGTTGATTCTTTTTTCGGGGTTACTACTCAGACCCTGGTAGAAATATCCCGAATCAAACACCTAAAATTCGGCTTCTTTCCCCAAAGGGATGAGCAGTAACATTTCGGGTTTTTTCATACTTGGCTCGGCAACTGAGAAATTAGGGTGGATATCTACAGGAGATCGGCTATGAATCCAGCATTACTCATTATTGATCTACAACGATTCTTCTTTAAGCGAGCCATTTTTTCTACGGCTGACGGGGAGCGGAAGTTAACTCGCCTGGTTTACAACACCAACGAACTGATCGATTTCTTCTTTGTCCGGGAGTTGCCCATTGTTCACATTCTGACTGTTCACAAACAGGATGGCAGCACCCGCGATTTTTGGATGAAGAAGAATAATCGCTGGAGTCTGTTGGAGGGGACGGAGGACGCTTGCGAGCTTCCGGCAGTTCACCGGTATCCCTCTGATCATCAGATCATCAAGACGCGCGGGAATTCGTTTCTGCGCACCCAACTGGAAGAAACTTTACGCCAGCGAGGCGTGGATACAGTCGTAGTGACTGGCTATTCCACCAACCGCTGCGTGGGGATCACCTCGGCTGAGGCTATTGAGCGGGATTTTAACGTATTACTCTCAGGAGATTCGATTTTGGGCGCAGAACCTACCCGCGCCGAGACGATGCTCAACCTCTTGCGCGATGAATACTCTGTCGAGCCGCTCACAAACGTCGAGATTATGCGGCGGATAACCGAGGATCTGAAAGTGAAGGATGGGCTGAGACTCTGATCTTGTCTAATTCTTGCCCCGATCCCACTAAATTGGCCTTGCATTTTTCGATCCTGCGAGGTATACTCTACTCAACCGACCGGTCGGTCGAATGGTTGAAACAAAATGGCAAACGAAACTTACGACAACATCCTGCAAGCTGCCAAGAGCCTGTTCATCCGCAAAGGGTATACGGCTGCTTCGATGCGAGAAATTGCCGAAGAAGCAGGAATAGGCAAGGCCACGATTTACCATCACTTTCAGGATAAAGAGACAATTTTTAAGACCCTGATTGCGTCCAATATTGAGAAAATGCATCAGGCATACGCAACCATCGAGGCGGAACAGGAACCTCGGCGGCGGATCACTGTGGCTGCTCAAGAGACCATGCATTTTTTATATGACTCAGCCGACTTATTGCAAATCGCCCGGAGAGAGGTACCTACGGCCCGAGCAGAAATGTTGAGCACGTTTGCCATATTCTTCTCCCGATATTCCACAGCATTGGAAGAGTCGATCCAACAGGGAATTGCTTCCGGAGAATTTCGACCGGTAGACCCGAAAGATGTAACGATGGTGTTCATGACCCTGGTTCAGGGTAATTTCGCCCTGTATTATTTGTTGGGGCGGCGGTTAGAAACTCCAGAGGTCGCCGCGGCTCGTTTGTTGGACGTGTTCTTCAATGGGATTAATACCAAGCCTTAAACGATCCTTTTATTTTCCTAAATACCCGACCGACCGTTCGGTTGAAAAGGGGCATGGATGAAAACCGCTGCTGGGAATCGCCTCGCTAGATTTGAATTGTGGAAAATTCTTTCAACCCCGTCGTTCAGCGTGTTGTGGTTGAGCGAAGTCATCTCATTAATCGGAGATCGCATCTTGATGATTGCGATTATCAATATGGTCTACGAATGGAGCGGATCGGCTTTGGCGGTAAGTGTCCTTTCTCTGCTCAAAGCCATACCTGCACTGGTATTGGGCACGGTTGCGGGGATTTTTGTGGATCGCTGGCCGCGTAAGTGGATTATGGTGACGTCCAATCTCGCGCAATTTGCCCTGGTATTGATCATCCCCTGGACCAGATCTCTGTTCGTGGTGTTTGTTGTTTACTTCTTGCTTTCTCTCGTCAGCCAATTCTTCATTCCAGCTCGTTCGGCGACCATTCCAATGCTGGTTCCCGAGTCCGCCTTGATGACCGCCAACTCATTGTTCGCTGTAGCGTTTGTTGGGGCAATTGCGATTGGCCCGGCGGTGGGCGGTTGGATCATTGACCGTTTTGGGATGGACATGGCTTACTGGGTGGATGGCCTGACATTTCTTGTTCCAGCGATTGCGGTGAGTTTTCTCAGCATTCCACGGCAGGCAGCGCAAACCGAACAATTCAACCTGAGCGGTGATTGGCGCGAGGGCTTTGGGGTAGCGCGTTCGCGGGCAGATGTTCTTTATTCATTGATCTTAATTGGCGCGGTGTCGCTGCTGATCGCTTCGCTTTCGACCCTCGGAGTCATATTGGTGAGAGAAAGCTTGGGAGGGAGCGCTGGTGACTTTGGCCTGGTGATGTCGGTGACAGGGGCTGGGATGTTGTGCGGCGCGGTCATTTCACCAATTTTGGGCAGGCGATCAAACCGGCTATTGCTGGCGTGCTGCGGAGCGATCTTGGGCGGGATGGTCATGGTGGGGATGGCATTATCCATGCGGATGACCGGTGTGATGGTCGCAGGATTCGGTCTAGGCTTCAGCATAATCACTGTGCAGGTCAACGCTCAAACGATTCTTCAACAGACTCCTGACCGCTTGCGCGGGCGTGTCCTCGGATTGTCCCAGTCGGTCATGGGCAGTGTGACCTTTGCCGCGGCTGGTCTGGCAGGCGGGTTGGCTGGCTGGTTGGGGGCGAGAGGTGTGCTGGTCGGGGTCGGATGCATATCTTTTTTCACATCGCTGGCCGTTCTTTATCGGATTCTTGCGAAAAAATCGATGTCCACTGGAGTAAACCATGAAATACATCAAGAAACTGAGTGAATTGAATCGTACTGACCTGGCGCTAGCGGGGGGGAAGGGCGCTAATCTAGGGGCCCTTATCTACGCTGGTCTGCCTGTTCCGGAAGGCTTCTGTATAACCACGGCTGCTTACCTACGGTTCGTGGAAGCGAATTCATTGCAAGTAGCCATCGACAGACTTGCGAATCAAGTTCACTCAGAGGATCCACGTGAATTAGACGAAGTCTCGGCTTCTATCCGCGCTCTGTTTGAGAGCGGAACTGTACCTGAAGATATATTGGAGGAAATACAGATTGCCTACCAACAACTCCCAGGTCAGGGTCGATCTGGGGTAGCGGTAGCAGTTCGCTCATCGGCGACCGCGGAGGACCTACCCAATCTGTCCTTTGCGGGGCAGCAGGATACCTATCTGAATGTGGTCGGGACCGACGAGGTGATCCACGCTGTGTTGCGCTGCTGGGCCAGCTTGTGGACAGCGCGCGCCATTGGCTACCGGTTGCGAAATGGGATTCCGAACACCGAGATTGCCCTGGCGGTGGTGGTGCAGCACATGGTCAATAGCGAGGTTTCAGGTGTATTGTTCACGGCAAATCCATTGAGTGGCAGGCGCACAGAGACGGTGATCGATGCCACCTTTGGCCTCGGAGAGGCGCTGGTTTCTGGTGCTGTGGTCCCAGATCATTACGAAGTTGTTTGGGAAGCGGGCGAAGGCAAGATTCAAAAGAAGATGTTGGGAAGCAAAGCCGTGGTCATCCAGGGCGTAGATGGTGGGGGAACTTGGACCCGGCAAGAAGACGCCTCGAAGCTTCAAGCTTTGCCGGATGCGCAAATCCTAGAATTGGCACTATTGGGCAGGCGCTGTGAGGCATTCTTTAACGGGCCCCAAGATATGGAATGGGCTTGGGCGGACGGGCGTCTACATGTGCTGCAATCCCGGGCCATTACTTCGCTTTTCCCGCTTCCAGAGGGCATACCTTACGAGCCACTGGAAGTATGGTTTTCGTTTGCATCCTGGCAAGGGATGTTGGATCCTTTTTCTCCGCTGGGACAGGATGTGTTTGCGAACGTGGTTGTTGGTCTGGGGCGGCTTTTTAAGTCCAAAACTAAGGCGCGAGACCAACGCATCTTCCGCGAGGCTGCCATGCGCCTGTTTGTGAATATTGCCCCGTTACTCAAGAGTAGTTTAGGGGCGATCGTTGCCTCCGTTTTTGTGGAAGCTATCGATCCAGTTAGCAGCGGGGTAGTTCAAGCATTGCGTAATGATCCGCGCTTGGGCTTGGAGCCTAAGCCAATGAGTATCAAGACCCGCTTGAGGGTGATCCGGGGCTTTCGGCCTGTCCTCGTTAATGTAGTTCGTCTCTTGATCAACCCAGCCAAAGGAAGGGCGAGGTTATCGGATGCGATCCGCAGGCTGGTCGTCCAAACGCGCGAAAAGGTGGAGCAGGCTCGAACATTGAAGGATATGCTGGTTGTGATGGAAGAGACTGCGCACATGGCGCCGACTTTTCTTCTGCCGCACTTGCTTCCAGGAGTGATTTCTGGACAAGCCCCTTTTCAGGTTATTCTCCGCCTTACGGAAAAAGAAGCTGATTGTCGCAACCTGGGCTACGAATTATCCCGTGGTTTACCCCATAACGTGACGACGGAGATGGATCTCACTTTGTGGGCAACCGCGTGCGAAATCCGGAAGGATGGGACATCGAGGGAACACTTCCAGAATACTTCTGCTGAAGAACTGGCTGCCTGGTATCTGGCGAAGAAGCTACCCGCTGTCGCGCAGGATGCTGTGGGGCGATTCATCGAGAGCTATGGGTTCCGGGGACTTGGGGAGATCGATATCTACAAACCGAGGTGGTTTGAAGACCCTCGCCATGTGATTCAAATGATCAAGAATTACCAGATAATAGACCCGCAAACCGCTTCGCCCGAAATAGCGTTTCTGCAGGGGCGTGAACGAGCGGCGCGGGCCAGGCAAGAATTGGTGCAGTTCTTTAAACGCAAGCACCAACCTTTGAAAGCTGCTTTGATCGACTTTCTTGCTGGGAGAACCTTTGAGTTGGCTGGGCTGCGGGAAACTCCTAAATTTGCCATCGTGAATTTCTTGGTGGAAATCCGCAAAGGCCTGCTGCGCGTTGGCGAAGAGATGAAAAGCAAAGGAGAAATGGCGCAGGCTGACGATCTGTTCTTCTTGCACTTGTGGGAATTGGAGCAGTTGGCAGAAGGAAAACTTCCCGATGCTGCCAGGTTGATTAAGGCGCGACGGGAGACCTACCAGCAGGAGTTGACTCGGAAGCGCATTCCGCGGGTAATGCTGAGTGATGGCACAGCCTATTTTGACGGCCAAAATCTGGCTCAGGGTGATGGAGTGCTGAGCGGCGCACCTGTCTCTCCTGGTACGGTGGAAGGCGTTGTTCACGTGATATTGGACCCACATCAGGATCATTTGGCGTATGGCGAAATCCTGGTTTGCCCGGCAACTGACCCAGCCTGGACGCCGCTGTTTCTTTCAGCGGGGGGATTAGTCATGGAGGTGGGCGGTATGATGACGCATGGCTCAGTTGTGGCGCGGGAGTATGGTATCCCGGCGGTCGTGGGCGTGGTGGGTTGTACCACCTTACTGAAGACCGGACAACGCGTGCGGGTAGATGGATCCAGTGGGGTGGTCACGCTGTTGGGGGATGGAAAAGCCCCCACATCTTAAATGAACATCATCGTTCTTGCGCGAGGCGGGGCAGGGATAATCGGGAAGGCTACGGATGTCTGGCGGCGAGGGCAGATGCGTTAGCGAAGAGGTCGCGCCAGCCAGCGTACTAATTTGGGCCACCATTGATCCGACACATCCCAAATACTCCCGTGATCCTGTCCAGGAACCAAGTCGATCGTCACGTTTTTGGCAGCCTGCGGATACAGCTCAGCCGGGCGGCCTTGAAGCGAAAAGATGCCTCTGGCGGTACGAGATCGTCTTTTTCGCCGAATCTCCAGGCGTCAAAAAGGATACGTGCTGGCAGGAATTTTGTTCTGTTATATCACGGCGCTTGGAAAGGCAGCACAGCCCTGGTTCTTGGACAAAGATTGGAGCATGGTGTAGCGTTTAAGCGGATATTTTCCGCAGCAAATCTTCCACGCCTCCGTCCATCCATTGGACTAGATGAGCGACTCGCCAGGTTTCCGCTTCCCGTGGGTTCCAGATGACTTGCTGTATTTCATGTTCAATTTGATATATCGTCAGGCGCTGGGCTAGATGGGGGATCTGAGCACATTTCGGAGATGCCGCGAACAATGCTCTCAGGAACGGATGAAAGTCGATGTCGGGTTGAGGCGGATAGAAGCACCAGTGGATGAGATGAACCAGTTCAAAGTCTCCTTCTCCAAATTGGGAACACTCCCAATCGATCACTCCCGAAAATTTTCCTTGGTCCATAAGAATGTTTTTCGGGTGGAAATCGTTGTGAAGGAGTTTGGGGCCGCTTTGGAAATCCAGGGCTGGGCTGGCTGCATGGAGGAACTGAAATGCCCTGTCGAAAACCTGAAGGCTATCTGGTCTCAAGCCTAATTTCGCCGATTCTTCTTTGAGGTGTTCCCAATAGACTTGGTGACCTTCGCGCCAGGTCCCTGAAAAATTGGGGATGGCTGGCACATAAACACCAATATCGTAATGGGTCCCTTCGATCTCCTGTAAACGATCCAAGAATATGGCGATTTCTTTGCCGAGTTGCATCTGCTGGGTTCGGGGTGTAGTGGGAAAGATGTTAATCAAATCATCGCCCGGTATGAGGGTTAGAAGCGTGTAGTGAATCGTTCCTGCCTCACGGTGAAGCGTGCCGGTTTGAAGAACTTTAGGCACATGCTTAAGTGCGGCAATGCGCTTGAATTTTTCCTGCTCAAGCATCATCGAGGATTTCGAGGTGCGCAACAAGAATTCCTGGTTGATCAGGAAGATTTTCTTTCCAAAGCTTCCGGTGATCGATTTCATTTCCCGGATATCGATTTGATGGGTGGCGCAGATTTGGCGCACGTCTGAAAACTCAATCTCCATCTTTGCCTTAGCCTCGTTTATTGCAAGGAGCCTTTCGGTGGTCTGGGTCTGATTTTCTTGTTTCGCAAGAGTTTAATAGTGCCCAAAGTGGTTGGCAGGGTTGCTTGCCTCATGATTAAATTATACCGTTCATGTTGTTCCGAAAGCGCAAACGTAAACAGCTGATTGTGGCCTTGCCGCGCGTTCTCTGGTAACGACCGAACCGAAAAAACTATCCGTTTGACCAGTTCAGCCCTCTCCACTGAGTGGGTGAATGGAGCAAGGGAGGGGAGTAAGATAAGACTGTGATCTTCCGATACTTGAATTTCTGCTGTTCAAACCATCCACCCGACAAACAATGAGCGCTAGTATCGGCACAAAAATTGGCGCAATCCACCAAGGAAAAACTCCATGTCCACAAAACTCCGCACCCCCCTTTTCTTTTTCATCGCCACCTTCCTCTGGACGTGGGCGTGCTATTTGCCTATCATTTTGAGTGGACAGAGTCCTTATCAAATGCCTTGGACGATTTTGCTGATTCTGGGCGGCGCGGGACCATCCATGATTGGTGTGCTGGTCGTTTTCCTGGCCTATGACAAAGCAGAACGCCGCGACTTTTGGATCCGTTGTTTTTCGTGTAAACGAATTGGCCTACAGTGGTGGTTGATCATTTTTCTCTTGCCGCCAGCCGTGATTGGCGCAGCGATTGGTGTGGATGTGGCTTTTGGTGGCTCCGCTCCTGGAATGGATCAGCTCAAATTCCTGCTGTCCCATCCCAGTATGTGGTTGTTAACGGCTTTCATCAGTTTCATGTCCGGGCCGTGGTCTGAGGAGTTTGGGTGGCGCGGGGTTGCGCTCCAGCCTCTCATCTCGCGATTCGGTATTCTACGTGGCACAATCCTGTTAGGCTTAATATGGGGCGTTTGGCATCTGCCATTGTTCTTTATGCCAGCAACCTGGCACGGGCAGATAGGCTTTGGGTTAAGCGGATTCTGGACCTTTGTCATTTACAATGTGGGCCTGGCTTTGGTGATGACCTGGGTGTATCTGCAAACAAACTCCAGCATTCTCACAGGTATCCTGCTGCACTTCACGGCGAATTTCAGCGGGCAATTATTAGCCCCTGTCTCGGAGCGGGTAGAAGTCGGGCGCATGTTGATTTTATTAGCGGTTGGATTGGCTGTCTGCCTATGGCTTCGCAACCCACGCAGAACGCAGCATTTTGGTAATCGCCCTATGGTGGGTCAGGCAGAATGAATACCACGACGTTCGCCACAAAATTGATTCTTCTCGAAGGCCCGCCCGGATCGGGCAAAACCACCACGGCACGGAAGATTGCAGAATGGTTGGATGATGGTGGATTTGCTTGCCAATGCTTCTACGAATGGAGTCCAGACCATCCCATCCCAATTGGGGACGACCTTCATCTGGGTGAAGTTATCCGGTCTTCCATCGACCGTGAAGGAGAAGTGCTCCAGATGTGGAAACGCTTCTCCACGGATGCAGAAACAAAGGATCGAATCACGGTCATGGAAAGCCGTTTTTGGCAAACCAGCCTGATGTTGATGTATGCTGCCGGTTCTCCATTGAATAGCATTCTCGAGAGCAACCGGCGGGTTGTAAATGCAATTCGAGCCTTGAATCCTGTGCTGATTTATTTCGCGGTTGATCCGCTCCGGGAATTCGTTCAACGCACCATACAGATCAAAGAGGCGGAGTGGCAAGCGGGACAGATTCCTGGGACCTGGGCCGGACATATTTTCTCGGCATTCGAAGGTTTGCCCTGGTTTCAGCAGCGCGGCTTGGCTGGGCAGGAAGGCTTTATTCAATTTTTAGAAGATTGGTTCACTGTTTCCAACGAACTGTTTGCTCAGTTCCCTTGTCGAAAACTCGAAATCCACAATCCTCATCACGATTGGTCCGCGAGCATGGGCACGATCCAACATTTTTTGGAAAACTTGTAACTCTCTTCTGGGGTAACTTTACGCTCTGGGTTGTCCGCGCAACACATTTTGAGATGCTGCCTGTTCAGGTTACAATTGTGTCACCCTCCGATTCATAACTCAATAAGGTGGCCATCTATATGAAACACGCATCGATCATCGCAAAAATGACCCTGGAAGACAAAGTTGCCTTGTGCTCAGGCGCAGCCAGTTTTATCACCAAAGCCTTTGAACAGTATGACATCCCGGCCATGATCATGGCAGACGGACCCCACGGACTGCGTAAACAGTTAGCCGCGGCAGACCATCTTGGAATCAATGACAGTGTGCCCGCCACCAGCTTTCCCACAGCCAGTCTGACGGCCTGCTCCTGGGATCGGGAGCTGCTGCGCGAGATGGGAGAGGCGATTGCGCGGGAAGCGTTGGAAGGCAGCGTGGCGGTGGTCTTGGGCCCCGGAGTGAATATCAAACGTAATCCATTATGTGGTCGCAACTTCGAGTATTTTTCGGAAGATCCCTACCTGAGTGGTGAGATGGGCGCGGCCTGGATCGATGGTTTGCAGAAGACGGGGGTAGGAGCGTCGCTCAAGCATTATGCGGGAAACAGTCAAGAGAATGAGCGCATGGCCTCCGATAGCCTGATGGACGAGCGTACCTTGCGAGAAATCTACCTCCCGGCATTTGAGAAGGCAGTCAAGGCGGCCAAACCCCGCACGGTGATGTGCGCTTACAACAAGGTGAATGGCATCTATTGCAGTGATCATGTCGAATTGATGCGCAATATCTTGCGGGATGAGTGGGGATTTGAAGGAGTCATTGTTACCGATTGGGGCGCGATGAACGACCGGGTTCAAGCTTTTGAGGCCGGGGTAGATTTGGAGATGCCTTCCAGCCAGGGTTTCTTTGACGATGAAATTATTCAGGCTGTCCGCGACGGAAAATTGGCTGAGGCGCGGTTGGATGAAAGCGTGGATCGTGTTTTGGAGTTGATCCTGTCCGCAGACGCGTCCATGCCGAAGGCTTTCTCCTTTGATCGCGAGACCCATCACCAACTGGCAAAGAAAATCGCCGCTCAATCGGCGGTACTGTTGAAGAACGAAGACAACCTATTGCCTATTTCACAAGGCAAGCAGATTGCTCTCATCGGGGGCCTGGCCAAAGAACCGCGCTACCAGGGGGCGGGTAGTTCGCACATCAATCCAACGCGTTTGTCCAATGCCATCGAAGGTTTTGAGGCCGTTGGGCTGTCTTTCACCTATTACCAGGGCTATCCCCTCAAAGGCGATAGCGACGAAGCGCTCCTGGAAGAGGCTGTGGCAGGCGCGAAAGATGCGGATGTGGCCGTGGTTTTCGCAGGGTTGCCCGAAGAATATGAGTCGGAGGGCTTTGACCGCGATACGATGACCATGCCAGACAGCCACAATGCATTGATCGCTCGCGTGGCGGCGGCCAACCCCAACACAGTCGTGGTGCTGGTAGGTGGCGCGCCGGTGGAAATGCCCTGGCTGCCTGCGGTCAAAGGGGTGCTGAATATTTACCTGTCAGGTCAAGCAGGCGGTTTGGCCGCGGCGGAGTTGCTGTCTGGGCGGGCTAATCCGTCTGGAAAATTGGCGGAGACCTACCCGCTGCGGTATGCCGATGTGCCTTCTGCTGGAGTCTATGAAAAAGGGACCAAGCAAGCCCAATACCGCGAAGCGCTCTATGTAGGCTACCGGTATTTTGATAAGGCAGGCAAGGAGGTGCTGTTCCCCTTCGGATACGGCCTGTCTTATACCTCCTTCGAGTATTCGGACCTGTCGATTTCGAGCCAGAATGTTCAAGCGCCGTATGATCTGACGGTGATGGCCACGATCCGTAACACAGGCGCTTTGGATGGCGCCGAGGTGGCTCAGTTGTACGTAGCCATGAAGCAGGATGCCTTATTCCGACCCGACAAAGAACTGAAAGGGTTCGAGAAGGTGTTCCTGAAAGCGGGCGAATCAAAACAGGTGACCTTTACGCTGGATGCGCGTTCCTTCGCCATTTACGATCCGAGTTCGAAAGCCTGGGTTGTCCCCGAGGGAGTGTATACCCTGGAGGTAGGCGCTTCGAGCCGAGACATTCGCCAGAGTGTCGAGGTCTCTGTTCAGGGCGAGCCGAATGTAGCTGCGTTGCGCGAAGCCCCAGGTTGGTACCGGAATCTGCGTGGCGCGGTTACCCAGGCAGACTTTGAGCAGCTTATGGGCAAGCCGGTCGAACCGGTCGCGATACCCCCCAAGGGATTGTATACGATGGAATGCTCGCTGCGCGATATGCAAGGCAGCTTTGTGGCCCGGGCGATGATCCGCTGGCTGGAAGGGAACTTTTCCAAAGCCTTTGGCGGCGTCGACTATAAGAACCCTACCTTCAGGATGATGATGGAAAGCGCCACTGGGACACCCATCCGCAGATTGGTGCAACTGGCTCCAGAATCGATGCCCAAACACCTGGCTGCCGGAATTGTTCATCTGGCCAACGGCAGGATCTGGCGCGGATTGGTCACACTGATTAGCAAGAAAGCCTGATTGGGACTGGTTCGTAACCTTCTATGCGCTTGCATTGGCGATCACTGCTGATTGCGTTGGGCATTTTGCTCGTTGAAATTCTGATTGCAACGCGCTTTGCTCACCTGGTGTTCATCCGGTCGTATCTGGGTGATTTCCTGGTGGTTATTTTCATTTTCTACCTGGTAAAGGCTTATTGGAGTGTTCCAGCCCGACCCTTGGCGATTGCAGTATTCGTTTTTGCTTGTGGCGTGGAAATTGTCCAATTGCTGCGCCCGGCGGAATTGCTTGGGTTGAGACCGGGAAGCTTTTTCTTCATCTTGTTGGGCAACCGGTTTAGTTGGATGGATATCCTGATGTATTTGGGCGGCTGCGCCGCGGCTTATTATCTGAGCACACGAAAGCTTTTTCGGCTTTCGCGGCGGTGGAAGGAACCAAAACGGGACCAATGAGTCCCTTCTTACGAAGATCATAGGCCCCGTTATTGTGTGTCACAGTAAGTGAGTGCTATTTGAGCAGCGAACCCATCTGATCGTTGATGAATTTCGCCGCTTGACGAGGAGCCGCGCGGCTGAGGAAGTCCATGAGCTTGGCATCTGGCCCCACCAAGACACGGTAGCTGTTGCGTTCGATCCCGCGGATGATCGTCTCGGCTGCAACACTGGCTGGGGTGGTTTTCATTCTTTTTTGCTCGCCCGAACCGGTCGACGGGGTGGCTACGCCGGAATTGGCGGTGATGTTGGTTTCAATGGCTCCCGGGAACACAATCGTAACGTGGACGTTTGTGCCAGACAGTTCGGAGTGCAATCCTTCGGTGAATAACTTTACGGCAGCTTTTGAGGCGCCGTACAGCGCCTGTCCCGGTACGGGTAAGAACCCGCCCATGCTGGAAACATTCACGATAGAGGCCTCTGGACGGTTGAGCAGGTGGGGTAGGAAGGCTTTGGTCATGTAGATGGTGCCGTAGAAATTGATGTTGATCATGCGCTCAACTTCTGAGATTGCAAGATCTTTGAAGCGCACAAACTTTTGGATGACTCCAGCATTATTGATGATTCCATCTACGGTTTGATGGGCGGCGATGACTGCTTGCGGCAGCGCTTCCACGGCAGTTTGATCGGCAATATTGAGGACGTGGATTGAAATGCGATCCTTCAGTTCACCTGCCAACTCGACGGTTTCCTGTAAGGTCTTCTCGTTGATATCTACGGCGGCAACCCGAGCGCCTTTGCGGACCAGGGACAGTGTCAAGGCTCGCCCGATGCCGCTTCCGCCGCCCGTCACAACAAATACTTTCGACTCGATGTTCATACTTCCCTCCGGTTATGCAAGCGTTTCCAGATCAGACAATAATCTACAAATACGACGATAATTATATGATTATTGTACAGGCAAAAGATAAGAGAAGCATTAGTTTTTGCCGAATTGGCAGCCTTTGTCGAAGGTTTGGATCAAGGTTTCAGAGTCACCATGATGGATAGACCGCCGATGGATGCGATCATCAAACGGACTTCGAGATTGTCCTTTTCTAGTGTGATCGAAACAGGGTTTCCGGCCTCGATTTCCATCCGGCTGGTTTCTGTAAAACCATTCGCAGCCAGCAGATTGAGGTAATTATTCACGACCTCTCCATCTTGTGGCTCGCAGTTTATGATGGTATCCGAGTCACCTGGTTGGATCACTGTCTTTACCAAACAATTTTCGGGCGCGGGAACCTGACCTTCCAGAGCGGCGGGCCAGGCAGCCATAGGTGTGTTCACCCGTTTGATTTCGATTGAAAGCGCTTCGGCAGAAGTCTGCTGGAGGGTGACTTTTAGGTCGTTCAATCCATAGGTATACATTGGGTTTTCGTTGATTTGGGGCGATTCCATTTGTTGGAATCCCGCGCCTTCCAAAACGGAGCGGTAGTCTTCTATAACGGCAGTATCGGCTGGGCGGCAGGTCAGCATGAACCATTCTGGGGTTGGTGGCAGCATGTTATCCACCGGACAACGTTCTGGTTGCGGAACGACACCAGCTAGCTCGGCGGGCCAATCAAGTTCGGCGAGGGATGGCATGTTTGCTGCAAAGGCCGCCGTAGAAATGTCGTAGGTGAGCACTTCTTCGCCATATTCGATGGTCATCTGATAATCGCCGCGCTTGATCCTTACGGCGTCATAGTCTCCTGCCTTGAGACGTTCTTCGGAATTATCCGGAAAGCCTTCGCGGACGTACACGATATATTCCAGTTCAAAGCCGAGCGACACCAACTGAGCGAGGTAATGTTCGAACTGGTCTTTGGTCACGCCAGTGTAAAACATCCGCACATGCGAACCGGGAGCCTCCATGACATTGGTGATGACCCCCTCTAGCGGTGGGATTTCCGCTGGGATATAAGCAGGCCAATCGGCTGTCCCGAGAAAATCGGGCATGGGTGGGGTGATCGGTGTGGGAGAATCGACCAGAGTGGGCAAATCTAACTGAGGAGTCTCCTCAGGCATGGGGTGCACGGTGATTTGTTGTGGCACACAGGCTGAAAGCACGAACAGGATCATCATAGAGACGATGAACAATGAACGTCTGGCGAACATGAATTTATTCCCTCCCAATTTCTGATCAGCATTATGCACAATTTTATATCTGATTCGGGTTGGGCGGGAACAGGAGGCAGGTATTCAGTTTCGTTGCACGATTGTATTAGCCAAGTGGCGCTGGGATGACCAAAGGACTGGACGTGAGCGGGTCCAACATCACCTGGGCTTGCACCCCGTAGGTTTCTTCCACCAATGCTGGAGTGACGATATCTTCAGGCGCTCCGGCAGCCAGGACACGACCGTCCCGCAGGAAAATGAGATGATCCGCATAGCGGCAGGCCAATCCAAAATCGTGTAAAACCATCCCTACGGTGCGGCCTTCATTTCGGTTCAGTTCGACGACCCACTCTAAGACTTCCACCTGGTGAGCAATGTCAAGGAAGCTGGTGGGTTCATCCAGGAGTAGGATTGGGGTTTGTTGTGCTAGAGCCATTGCCAACCAGACGCGCTGCTGTTGGCCCCCAGAAAGCGACTGGACGGGGCGATTCCGCAGGGGTTGAAGGTGGGCGATGATCAGGGCTTTCTCAACAACGCGATGATCTTCCTGGCTCCATTGGCGGTACCAACGTTGGTGGGGGCGGCGGCCCATTGCCACTAAGTCTTCAACCAGGATTCCTTGGGGAACCACTGAACCCTGCATTTGAAAAGTAACCTGTTGGCTAAAGGCGCGATGAGAGCCAGTGTCGGCGGGATTTTCGTGTAGCCATATACGACCTTGCTGGGCTTTGATCAATCGGGCGAACGCGCGCAGAAGGGTAGATTTTCCTGAGCCGTTTGGCCCGACGATGGCGGTAATCTGCCCATTTGGAAGAAGGGCTGTGACATCTTGCAACACTGGGTTGCCGTTATACCCAGCGCTCAATCGGTCAGCGCGCAGCGCGGCAGTTGGGGTGTGATGGGCGCTGCGCCGAGACAGGGTAGAACGAGCGGCAGGAATGAAGAATGACTGGGTGGAACCGGGTGCTGTGACGGTTTGGCAGGTGACGCCGAATACGTCCGCTAGAAGAGTCGAAGAGATGATGGCCTGCGGAGAGCCATCGGCTACAATTTCGCCATCACGCATGACGATGACTTGATCGCTAATCTGCATGGCGTCGTTGATATCGTGCAGGGCCAACACGATGGTGCGCTTTTCATCCCGGTTCAGGCGTTTGAGGAGATTGAGGATTTCGCGCTGATGGGCAATATCTAAATAGGTCGCGGGTTCATCGAGAAGCAGGATGGGCGTTTCTTGGGCAATCGCCAGGGCAATCCAGGCGCGTTGGCGTTGGCCGCCCGAAAGCTCATCGACCAGGTGGTCGTGTAGATCAGTTATTCCAACCAATGCAAGTGCCCGATCGACCGCGGCTTCGTCCTGTTGCGTCGGGGGTTGGAGGAAAGATTGGTGTGGATATCTACCGCGACGAACCAAATCCGTAACCGTCAGACCTTCGGGCGACTGAGCATGTTGTGCTAACAGGCTAAGTTGGCGCGCGACTTCTCGAGTGGGTAGGTGGTGAATGGCGTGTCCGTCCAGAAGCACAGAGCCCTGTTGGGGTTTGTGCAGGCGGGCCAGCGCGCGCAGAAAGGTGCTTTTGCCGCAGCCATTTGGACCGATGATGGTGGTAATCGCCCCCGGTTGTACCGCATAGGATAGATCGCGGACGATTTCCCCAGAGCCGCGATAGGCGAGTGTCAGTTGCGTTGCCTGAAGCGTGGTCATGAATCGCGACCCAATCAATGCGAGCGGGACCGGGACAACAAGAAGAGGAAATAGGGCGCGCCCATAGCGGCGGTGAGAATCCCTGCTGGCAAGCCCACGGGCAGAGCATGCTGGCCGACCATATCAGCGCTCAACAGAAGAATACTACCCAAAATTCCACTGAATAAGAAAACACCTCCGGTCATCGGCCCGGCCAGCAGGCGGGCAATATGGGGGACCATCAGGGCTACAAAACCCACCGGACCTGAAATTGATATGGCGGTGGCGGAGAGGGCGCACCCCACCACGGCCAACAACAGCCGGGTTCGTTCCAGGGAGATCCCCAGGCTGCGAGCGGTTAAGTCTCCGATCTGCATGGCCTGGAGCGGCCACATCAAAGCCATGCCGGTTGGTATAAGCAGCGCGGCGGCCCATGTAAGCGTGTGAACATCGCTCCAATTTGCAGCATAAACACTGCCGGTCATCCATTGATAGGCCTTGCTAACGTCGTTGATCCCAGCGCGGACAACCAGGAGGGTGACTCCGGCGTGGAGCATGGCATTGACGCCAATCCCAACCAGAATCAAGCGCGTGTTCGAGAACCTTCCGCGCCAGCTCAACCCATAGATCGCTGCGGCAGCGGTTAATGCCCCGACTAATGAAACCAGAGGCAGGTATCCGGCAGGGAGGCGAGTAACAATCCAGAACACAGCAGCCAAAGAAGCTCCGGCGTTGACGCCGATGATATCGGGAGAAGCCAGAGGATTGCGCACCAGCCCCTGGAAAATGGCCCCGGACTGAGCCAGCAGCAGCCCCACCAGCGCCGCAGTCAGGATGCGAGGGAGGCGCAGGTTGAGGATGACGAAATTGGCTTCCCGTGTTCCCTGACCGTTGAGTGTTTGCAGAATGGCTTGAACGGAAAGCGTATGGTTCCCCAGTGTCAGCGCCCAGGCAGACAAGATGAGAAGCAAGCAGAGTGCGATGGCTGTGAGGGCCAGCACCCGCGGGCGAACACGGAACGATACGCGAAGCGCAGATAACCGCCACACTAGCGGTGGGGTAACGGTTGGAAAGGTGGATTCCCGGGTGGCCATCTAAAACTCCACGATGTGCTTGCGGCGGGCCAGCCCAATCAGGAACGGCGCGCCAATCAACGCAGTCACAATGCCCACCTGGACTTCACCCGGACGAGCCACCACCCGACCCGCGATGTCAGCGCTCAGCAATAGGAGCGGCCCAACCAATATCGAAAAGAGCAAAATCCAGCGTTGATCAGAGCCAGAAAAGACACGAACGATGTGCGGAACGGCCAGCCCAATGAAGCCTACCGGGCCAGCGACTGCCACCGAAGCGCCCGTCATCAGCACAACCAGAGCGGTGACCAGTAATCGCATACGATCTGTATGCATCCCCAGAGAACGAGCTGTGTCTTCTCCGAGGGTCAGCACGTTGAGTTGGTGACTCAACAGAAGCATGCCCAGTACACCTACGGTCAGGAAGGGCAGCACACCCAGGAAAACCCCCAGGTCGCGTCCGGCCAAAGATCCGGCCAGCCAAAAGCGAACCTGATTGAGGGTTTGTTGATTGAGCAGGAGCAGGGCCGTGGTCCAGGAACCCAACAAGGTGGAGATGATCACTCCCGCCAAAGCAAGCCTGGCAGGAGAAGCTCTCCCGTTCCCAGCCGAGGCAATGGTAAAGGCGAGGGTAGAAGCCATCAGGCCGCCTGCGAAGGCAAACCACAGCGTTTGAACTGGGGTGACCGCGAGCCCGAAGAACATCGCTGTGACAATCGCAAAGGCTGCGCCGCTGTTCACCCCCAGGATGGATGGGTCGGCCAATGGATTGCGTGTGGCTGCCTGCATGGCGGCCCCAGCCACAGCCAAGGCTGCGCCTACCCCCAGCCCAATAATGGTGCGCGGTAGCCGAACGGTACGCACGACCGTTTGCTCGTAGGAGTCGGGGGAGAAATGGAATAGGGCATTGAAGGCGTCTGCGTTGCTGATGGGGATAGACCCAATCCGCAGGCTGAGCAAGGCAACCAGCACGACTCCCAGCGCTATCAGAAAGAGTCCGGCGGAGCGAGACACGATCGGGGGATATAGCTTGTGTCGATTAAGCATGGCTGGTTTGCCTGCGGCGAAGCGCAATGAGTTGATCCAGTCGTTGCGCGTCACTTTGGAGGTAACAGGTTACACAATAACGGTTCGAGCTTGCTTGAGCGGCGGTTTGGGTGAACCATAGGCAGCAGCCTGAGCGGATGAGTAGTTCGTCGGACTGACCGTCAATGGCGAAAAGGAAACGTCTGGGGCGGCGACGGACTGGGAATATGCGACCCGCCACGGCAGACTCCCATTTCGCCCAGGCTAAATCGGGGCCGAGGGCAGATTTACCCGCGAGTTGGAAACCATACGCCAGTGAGTCGATGGCGCAAGCCCAGGCGTTGGTGCGAGCGATCCAGTGTAGATTGACCCAGGAGTCGATCAGTGGACCGACGAGGGCTTGCAGTTCGGCGAAGAGAAGATCGGCGGGGTTGGTCTGGTTCGTCGAAGGCTCAGAGACTGCGTGAGAGAGGACGGGATTCACCCAATTGGCGTGGTTGAGCCAATCAGTGTCGGATACTATCAGCGTTCCTGAAAAGCGCGGAATCCAACCATGACACGCGAAGAGATACCCGGTCAGGGCCAACGGGCCATACAGTAGATAGCGTAAGGTGTACGTAGCGCCTGCCTGCCCTTCGGCGCGAGCTTGCTGTACGATTCGCTCAATGATTTGTCGCCCCACGTCTTCTTCGGCTATTTGTTCGAAACGGAACCAACGGGCCTGGCTGGAGGGCGGATGTCCAAGGAGGATATCCGCGCCTTCCAGGAAACCATTGAAGGTGTCAACGGCATGCTCCAGACCGGGGAGATCAAAGGCCTGAGTGGGAGTCACAGCTTACTGGGCCGGTGAGGATGGTATGGTGGTGGCGGGGTCGCCATCGACCGCTGCCGCCAGTTGGGGAACCAGGTATTCTACAGCATAGGGCAGGCTCAAGACAGTGCTGAAACTCAACGCGCCGTACAGCGTATCCGCATAACCAACAAAGAAAATATCTCGGCCTTCATCCGTCAGGCCCAATTGCTGGTAGAGCGGATTGGATTGGAGGGCCGCTTTCTCTTCTTCTGAACCGACCTGCCAGATCAGTACATCGACATCCAGGAGTTGGATTTGCTCACTGCTGATTTCTACGGCATCTCTATCGCCAACCAGATCGGCCAGTTCCTGGGGGAAGGTGAAGCCGAGCGAGGTCAAGAAGCGCAGCGGGGGAGTGTTGGGACTAAAGACCCAATACTGACCTTGACCGGAGGCAGGGGAAGCGAAGGCAATGCTGGCTCCTTCAAAAGAGGGGTTCGCTTGCCGAGTGGATTGGATGGAGGACTCAACCGCAGTGACTTGCTGGTTGGCCAGATCTTCTTGTCCCAGTGCGCGTCCGATGATGCGGGTCTGCTCCTGCCAGGGCACACCGAAGTCCACGTACTCGGCTGGTTGGGCTACTGTAGGGGCAATTTGAGCCAGGCGCTCATACTCCTCGGCAGTGATCCCTGAGTGAGTGGCTATGATTACATTGGGGTCCAGGGCGACGATGGCTTCGAAGTCGAGCTCTCCGTAGGTCATTTGCATAACCACGGGCTGGGCATTGCCCAATTCATCCTGGGCCCACGGCCAGGTGGCGAAGGGATGGTCGCCGAACCAATACCGGACTGCCACGGGCTGGACACCGAGTGCCAGGATGGGATCTTGCTCGCTGTAACCCAACGACACGACCCGCGAGGGCTTTTCCGGGATGGTAGTGGAGCCAAATTTGTGTTCGATGGTGATCGGGAATTGGCCGGTCACGGGCACAATACGATCTTCTTGAGCCGCTGGTTGAGCGGTAGGAGCGGCGCAGGCATTTACTAGAAGAACAACAAGAGTCGCCAGGAGCGTGATTTGACGCAAGCGGGGTAGGCGAAGAATGGACATTCCGATAATCCTTTCAGGGATGGATGTAACGTTGTCTACGTTCGCCTCAGTATAGTGACGCCGACAAATAATATCAATATAGGCGGATTAAATTGTTCTTCAGCGGAGTGGAATCGAAACTTCAACCGGATTGAAGATTATTTCTTAACGGGCGAATTTCCGGGGCCTTCTTTGTCGACATCGACCCATAATTTTCTGGCTAATTCGTATCCGATCACGTGATCTTGAGGTTTCATCTTCAAGCGCAGGGGGCCTTTGAAGGGGGCGCAGCTCAACAGGTGAAAAGGCACGCCAGGGAGCAGACCCAGATCAGCAATATAGCGCAGCTCGTCAGGATCGTGGGTACGCACCCGGCTGATCAGGCAATCCGAACCAGAAGGCACCTCGATCAAGGACCTGTCCTGTAAGGTTGGCATGATTCCGTCCTTGCTGGGGATGGGTTCACCGTGAGGGCAGCGTTTTGGGAAACCGGTCAGCGTGTCAATGCGATCCTCAATCTCCTCGTTGACGCCCCGTTCGAAGACATCAGAGAGCTCATGAGCAGAGGCCCAGTCGTACTGCATGACTCGAACGAGAAAGACTTCGACCAAACGATGACGGCGAAGGGCGGGCATGGCAATCTGTTCACCAGTTTGGGTGAGCAAGACTCCACGGTACGGTTCATAGGAGAGATATCCCTCTTTGCGCATCTTTTGGACCATAATGGCAATGGCTTGCGCCGAATTACTCATATGGTCGGTCAGAAGGGAGAGGGGAACTTTATCGAAATCCTGCTGCAACCGGTAAATTTCCGCGGCATAGGCTTGCATGGCTGGGCTGACCGGCATCGATTGGTGGCTCCTCTAAAAATATAACCAATATTGTCCGAATATTATACTATGACTTCGCGGTGGTTTCTCGGGTCATTGTCCGGGGAAAGGGATGGGGCGGACTTAAGATGCCAGCGTGAGCTTTGCTATAATAGCCGAAGTGTGTGGACCATCACCATGGAGGAAATATGCAAATCCTAAATATTGAGGCGCTGATCGCCAGTGTGATCCAATTTCTGCCAAAACTGTTCGCCGCTGTGGTAATGTTTATTCTTGTGCTAGTGGCTGCCAATCTGGCGGCGAAGTGGGTAAGCAATAAATCGATCCGTCGCGGGATGAAACTGGAGACTGCCAAACTGTTAGCTGCGGTTGTGCGTTGGGCGATTTTAATCCCGGGAGTTATCGTGGCATTGGAGCAGGTGGATTTCAATGTGACCGGGTTCCTGGCCGGGCTGGGTGTGGCGGGATTTACGATTGGTTTTGCGCTTCAGGACATTTCAAAGAACTTTATCTCAGGTATACTCATTCTTCTGCGCCAACCGTTTCGGATTGGCGATGCGGTGGAGTTGTCGGGATATGAAGGCAAGGTAACCGACATCACCTTGCGTGACACGGTGATCCAGACCTGGGATGGCGAGGTGGTGATCTTACCGAACGCCAGTGTGTATGCGGAACCGATTAAGAACTTCAGCGGTCTGCAACACCGGCGGCGCACTTTGAAAGTTGGCATCGGATACGAAGTCGACTTAGAAACAGCCCAGGAGAAAATATTGGAGGCGGTAAAGTCGGTGGAAGGCGTCTCGGCAGAGCCTGAGCCGATGGTTTTGGCCAAGGAATTTGGCGTGTCTGAGATTGTTCTAAGTGTCTACTTTTGGGTCGATCAAACACAATTTAGTATGCTCAAGATACCTTCGGATGTGATCCGGGCGATAAAGAATGTTGCGGAACGGGAGTCGATTCATATTCCGTATCCGATGCAGGTAATAAAACTTTCAAACGATAGGTAAATATTGGAAATAACTGCAATACAACTGCAACTCATTTTTTTGGTTATTTTTCGGTTTGTTATGTTATATTGTTATCAACAAATTGGAACATAAAATTTTTTGATTATTTTCTGTTTTGGAGGTTTTCGATGCGTAAGTTCAAGTATTCCCCGATCGTTTTTGTCTTGGCCCTGATGCTGGCCGTCGTTTCCTACGGTTTTGCCGCTACAAATACTGTACCCGAGTCGTATGCAGGCGAAGGTGATGGTGAGGGTGCGTTTCAATTTCAAGGGGAAATGTGGGAAAATAAGGGTGGGGGGGCAG